>NZ_MIJE01000022.1 GCF_001730225.1 Desulfuribacillus alkaliarsenatis
AAGCATAGTGATATGTTTAGCGGACAGATACTAATCGGTCGAGGGCTTAACCACAAGGGTTTTTAAAGAACGTAGGGAAACACAATGATATAAGCTTTTATGTCTATAGATTTAGGAAGTGTAGTTGTAAAGTCTGGTGGCGATAGCGGAGGGGACACACACGTACCCATCCCGAACACGACCGTTAAGCCCTCCAGCGCCGATGGTACTTGGGGTGAAGACCCCTGGGAGAGTAGGACGTTGCCAGGCAATGAATATCCATAAAAAGCACTTATGATAGCAAACTAGCATTGTTATCATAAGTGCTTTTTTGTACATTACAATTAGCTGCACATCATGAAAAAATTTAAAAGATAGTTTTTAGTATTTATAGAAATTACTTATGGTATATAAAATTTAATAATACAAAGAGCTAATTATTAAGAAAAAACCGTTAAAGACAGCTGAGATTGCTATTTTATGAAAAGTAGGAATGCAAAGCAATATAACATGAAAATTTTTCATTGGACGAAACTATGATGCAACTTTATTATTAGTATTGAGTTAAAAATGCTAGATTACAAAAGGGGGATTGAGAAAGTGAAAAAGACATTATATCTTACGGTTTTATTAGCTGTTTCAATTGCATTAATCTTTACAGGATGTGGACAAAGCACAACGACAAATCCTGAAGGTGAAGAAATTCCATTTAACTACATCTCGACGTCAGAGTTTAGAGCTATGATTGATGCTGGTGATCTTGAGTCAGGAAAAATTATAGCTGTTTGCTCACAAACAGAAGCAGAGTTTGCTGAATCTAGTGTTCCAGGAGCTATCGTTACACATGCAAGACCTTTAGAGACGGCAGATGACTTTGCTAAGTTAAATCCAGCTCTAGAAGCAATAAACACGTCTGATGCTAAAGTTGTAATCCTTTGTCCGCGTGGCGGTAGTGGAGCTACGAGACCGTTTGAGTATTTCATGGAAAATGGTGTAGACACTGATCGTTTACTAATTTTGCAAGGTGGAGTAGAAGCATTCGCAATAGATTACCCAGATTATGTAGTAACTCAATAGCTTAATAAGAATAATAGTGCAGTTGCTCAATTTTGAGTGACTGCCTTTGTATTTCTAAAGAACATTTACATCTCAAGTACATTGATAAAATGTATAGTACGGAGGTTGTATTTAGATAATAAGCATGATAAGAACAAATAAAAGGATTATTATCGGAGGTGCAATCATGCTATTATCTTTGCTTGCATACTTAATTGGAGAGACCAATATACCAGATACTTCATATCAAACAGTTGATATTGAACTAGCCAAAGAGCTATTAGAAAGTGGAGAATATACTTTAATTGATGTTAGATCTCAAAGCGAATATGATGACGAACATATTATTGGAGCGCATTTGATACCCTGTGAGGAGTTAGAAACAAGAATAAACGAGCTAAATAAAGACAAGAATTATATGATTATCTGTAGAAGTGGAAATAGAAGTAAAAAAGCTTGTATGATTCTTGCTGCATATGGTTTTAAAAATATTTTGAATATAGATGGTGGTATAAAAAAATGGTATAATACAAATGAGAAGGTATCCAAGCATTAACAATGGGGTACCTTTTTATAGTATATATCGTTTAAATGGATGAATTTATAAATATAATGGGATAAGGAGAATAAAAGGAAATGAAAAAATCGTTGGTGTTTTTTATTTTAATAATACTCAGTATGACGGCTATAGTGGGATGTAGCTCCGTATCATATAAAAACGTCACATCAGACCAAGCGAAAACATTACTCGAAGATAGTACTTATATTCTACTAGATGTACGTACAACAGAAGAATATAGAGATAATCATGTCCCAGGATCGATTTTAATACCTGTACAGGAATTAGAGCTACGACTAGATGAGTTAGATAAGGATAAAAAATATTTAGTACTTTGCCGAAGTGGGAACAGAAGCGTAACTGCAAGTGAGATTTTAATCGAACATGGTTTTGGGTATGTATATAATGTGATGGGAGGAATAAACCAATGGTAGGTAAAGCCAATGGCATCAAGTTTAAGTTAAGTGTATTGTTTGTTGCTGTTGCCCTAATTGTTACAGGATGCTTTGGTGAAAATAATAAAGATGTAGACGCGCAAGAAGCTAACTCGTTAATGGAAAAAGAAAATTATGTGATGATAGATGTAAGGACACCAGAGGAATTTGCAGAAGGGCACGTGCCTGGTTCAATAAATATACCTGTTGGTGAGATTGAAGAGAGACTTGATGAATTAGATAGAGATAAGAGCTACCTTATGATGTGTCGTGTGGGAGTTCGTAGCGAGCGAGCTAGAGATATACTGGTTGAGAATGGTTTTGGAAATGTCTATAATATCAAGGGTGGCATCATAGAGTGGCCCTATGAGTTAGAACAATAGGAACAAATATATAAAAGCTAATTGAAGGTGTAAAAGCATGCAAACATATAAATTTATAAGTAATAACATAGAGTCGACCTTATTGATTGGCTCGGATCTTGGTCAATTATTACAACGAGGTGATGTGATTACCTTGACTGGAGATTTGGGGGCAGGCAAGACGACGCTAACTAAAGGGATTGCGCAAGGGTTAGGCATTAATGCTCCAGTTAGCAGTCCTACATTTACTATAATTAAAGAATACCAGCAAGGTCATATACCGCTATACCATTTTGATTTATATCGCTTGGGTGAGAGCGCACTTGATGAGGATCTAGGTTATGAGGAGTATTTGTATGGTGACGGTGTCTGTGTAATTGAATGGTCACAGTTTATCGCCGAGCTATTACCAGAAGACTGTTTAAATATAACAATAAACCATAGAGGGTCAGAGGAATCAGAGCGCGAAATTCAATTCTCATTTAAAAGTCAAAGATGGGAACCAATTATAAAGGAGTTAATGAATAAATGTGGTATTTAGCCTTTGATACGTCTACGCAGGTGCTTTCTGTTGCTCTTGGCAATGATGAAAGTGTAGTAGCGGAATATACAACAAATATAAAGAGGGATCACTCATCTCGGCTTATGCCTGCAATTGAGTCGCTAATGAAGGAAGCAAACATAGCAACAAAGGATTTATCAGGAATTATTGTAGGTAAAGGACCAGGATCATATACTGGACTACGTATTGGTGTTTCGACCGCTAAAAGTATGGCCTGGGCACTTAAGATTCCATTAGCAGGAGTCTCGAGTCTTTCTCTTATAGCTAGAACTGGCAAGTATTTTGGTGGTTTGATAGTTCCTTTAATAGATGCCAGGCGTGGACAAGTATACACTGGATTATACGGTATGCAGAACGAGCAGTGGACATCAATGGAACAAGACCGAATAGTACTAATGAAAGACTGGTTAGAACATTTGCAAGCAAATTATACAGGGTACAAGCTGTTATTTGTCAGCACCGACATTGAACTATACCGTGAGATGATTGAATCTGCCTTTGATTCAGAGAAGTATAAAATAGCAAAAATGGCCAGTCAATATAGTCGTTCTGGTGAACTCTTGGAATTAGGTATACCAATGCTAGATAATAATCAAATCCAAGAATCAAAGTCATTTGCACCTGAGTATCTGCGTTTAGCAGAGGCAGAGCATAACTGGCTCAAACAACAAAGCAAACTGTAAATGGGTTGAAGAAATGGAAGCCAACAATACTACTAAAATTAAGCATGAATATATATGTCGTTATATGGAAATGCGTGACGTCGATGCTGTCCATGAAATTGAAGTGGAAGCATTTACTTTGCCTTGGAGTAGGGCAGCCTTTGTGAGTGAATTATTAGATAACCGCATGGCTAAGTATTTTGTGGTTGAGAATTCAGAAGGCTATATTGTAGCTTATGCTGGGATGTGGTTTGTTCTGGATGAGGCGCACATTACTACAATCGCAGTAAGAAAGAGCTCGCGCGGGCTAGGGCTTGGCAATCTCTTGGTAGAACGGATTATTGCAGAGACACTGGCACTTGGTGGCACACAACTGACACTTGAGGTGCGAGTTTCTAATGCTGCAGCCATAGCCATGTACGAAAAATTTGGCTTTAAAGTCCATGGATTACGAAAGAAATACTATTCTGATAATCAAGAGGATGCATTGATTATGTGGGCGGTGATTGACGGAGATGAGTAATAAAAGCATAGCTAATAAACAGCATAATTCAGTGACGATACTAGGTATTGAAACAAGCTGTGATGAAACCTCGGCAGCAGTAGTCGTCAATGGTACTGAAGAGCTGTCGAATGTGATTTCATCACAAATCGAAATTCATCGACGCTATGGTGGTGTTGTGCCTGAGGTTGCTTCACGCAGGCATATTGAGAACATTCTATACGTGATTGATGAAGCGCTAGAAAAGGCAGGGAAAGCATTAGATGATATAGACGCGATTGCCGTAACACGTGGTCCAGGGCTGGTCGGTGCTTTGCTTGTGGGTGTTTCTGCAGCGAAGGCGATTGCCTTTGCTAAGAATAAGCCGCTAATAGGAGTTCATCATATTGCTGGACATATCTATGCTAATCAGCTTATTACTGAGGTTCAGCCTCCGTACTTGAGTTTAATCGTGTCAGGTGGACATACAGAGCTTGTGCTGGTTAAGGCAGATGGTCAATACGAGATTTTAGGTCAAACCCTTGACGACGCAGTGGGAGAAGCCTTTGATAAAGTAGCACGGACCTTAGAGCTTCCTTACCCAGGGGGGCCGCAGATTGATAAATTGGCACAGCAGGGTAGTACTTCAATCGATTTTCCGAGGGCATGGTTAGAGGAAGGGTCATTAAACTTCAGCTTTAGCGGACTGAAATCGGCTGTTCTTAACTACTTAAACCAATCCAAGCAGAAAGGCATAACAATTGCTCCTGCTGACGTAGCTGCTAGCTTCCAGGCCGCAGTAGTAGATGTTTTAGTTGGAAAGACTAAGCTCGCCATGGAGCATACAGGCATGAACAAGTTGATTGTTGCTGGCGGTGTAGCGGCAAACTCTGGGCTGCGCCAAGCCCTGCAGGAAACAGCTAAGGAACAGGACTGGCAATTACATATACCACCAATCCTATACTGTACAGACAATGCTGCGATGATAGCAGCAGCAGCCTATCCTTTATACCTAAAAGATGATTTTGCTGATATGAGCTTAAATGCGACAGCGTACTTACCTTTATAGATAAGTACGCTGTTTTTCTAGCTCTAGTGCTGCTTGCTCCCATTTTTCCATTAAAGTATCAAGTTCGAATTGCTTATTAGAAAGCTCTTCCTGTAGCTTCGCCACTTCAACATGGTTATCAAAAATCTCAGGATTGCATAGCTGTTTTTCTAAGTCCTCAATCTCTACCTCGGTTGTTTGAATATCGGCTTCGAAGGAATCATATTGTTTTTGCAGCTGTCTCTCTAGATTACGACGACGTTTTAGCTCTTCATGGGTTTCCTTTTGCTGAGCCGTTTTCTGTTTGGTTTCTTCTAGCTGCTGTTTTTCCTGGTGGTTTTTCTCAAGATAATAGTCATAATTACCAAGATAAGACTTAAGCTTATCGCGGGTCATATATATTACTCTCGTAGCGATCTGATTAAGGAAATATCTATCATGGGAAATGAATATCATGGTCCCATCATAGCTTAGGAGTGCTTGTTCTAGTGCTTCCTTAGCAGGTATATCAAGATGGTTTGTCGGCTCATCTAACAACAATAGGTTATCCTGGGCTAGCATTAGCTTCGTTAGTGTCACACGGGCTTTTTCACCGCCGCTGAGGGATGAAATGTGCTTGTCTACGTCTTCGCCCACAAATAGAAATTGCGCTAATGCAGAGCGAATCTCGGTTCGCGTCATATGGGGAAAGTCATCATGCACTTCTTCGAAGACGGTATTTGTTTTGGTTAAATCAGCCTGTTCCTGGTCGTAGTATCCGATTTGTACGTTACTACCATGTGTTATTTCACCTGCTGTAGGTTTTAGTTGTTCGGCAATAAGCTTTAGTAGCGTAGACTTGCCAGTACCATTTGGCCCGATGATAGCTATGCGTTCTCCTCGCTCTATCTGTAAGTTTAAGCCTACAAATAGATAACCAGCTGATGAGTCAAAAGTGATACCCAAGTTTTTTATATCTAAGACTATGTTTCCAGTGCGCTTTTTAGCGCGAAAAGAGAAAAAAGTTTCGTTTTGTTTAGTTGGTGAATCTAGCAGCTCCATATTTTCAAGCTGCTTGCGTCGACTTTTAGCTCGTGCTGATGTAGAGGCTCGTGCAATGTTTTTTTGTATAAATTCTTGCGTTTTTGCTATTTCTTCGTGCTGCTTTAGGTATAATTGCTCCTGCTCTAATAATCGCTGTTCTTTTGTAGAAAGATAATAGTGATAAGTGCCAGGATAAGCTGTTCCTTTGTTGTTATCTATTTCATACACTACATTGATAAATGAATCTAGGAAATAACGGTCATGGGAAACAACCATAAGTGCACCTGGGAAGTCTTTAATAAACTGTTCTAACCACGTTAAGGCATCGATATCGAGATAGTTAGTAGGCTCATCGAGTAAAATAATATCAGGCTGGGACAATAATATTTTTGCTAAAGCAAGTCTCGTCTTCTGACCACCGCTACATTGGTTTATAGTCATTTCTTTATAGTTAATATCTGAAAAACCTAAACCAGCAAGTACGTTACGGATATCTGCTTCAAGCTTGTGTCCACCTGACCGTTCAAAGGCTTCCTGAAGCTCGCTGTATTCCGCCATTATGGATTCTAAAGCCTCTGGGTCATCAGTACACTTGCCCATTTCTATTTCAAGTTGTCGAAGTCGCTGCTCCTGCTCGTGTAAAGTAGCAAATACAGATAGCATCTCATCCCAAATAGTAAGACGCGAGTCTAAGCCACTATCCTGAGCTAAATAGCATAATACTTTTCCTTTGGTTATTTGCACTTCTCCACTATCTGCAGGAAGCTTGCCAGCTATAATTTTTAGAAGTGTCGATTTACCTGCTCCATTAGGACCGACGACACCAATTTTATCTTTAGCTTGAACTTGTAAGCAAACTTTGGTTAAAATAGGTGTAACACCGTAAGACTTACTTATATTAATCGTTTGTAGAATAATCAAGGGTAACACCTCTTAAAAAAGATATATTCGATAGTAATCATATCAAAGTTTATTTGCAAACAAAAGGTGGTTTTGTTGATGAGACTAGAAAAGCGTAATCTAAGAAATGAAATGCTCTTGAAACGGAAAAAGATAAAAAAAGATTTGCGCGAAAAAAAATCTCAACAAATTTTTAAGAATCTTGTAAATCTTGATGAAGTTAACGCTGCGAAGCGCATAATGGTCTATGTTGACTTTCAAGAAGAGGTTCAAACAAGGCAGTTTATTGAGTATCTGTGGTCAAAAAATATTGATGTTGTTATTCCTGTATGTAAACCTAAAAATAGACAACTAAATCCGTCTCTATTGTATAGCTTTGATGAGCTTGAACCTGGCACCTTTGGTGTTCTTGAGCCTAAGAAGGAAGCTATCAGATACGTAGATCTCGACACCATAGATATAATTATTGTACCTGGACTAGCATTTGACCGACATGGTGGTAGGATTGGTTATGGTGCAGGTTATTATGACCGCTTTTTCGAGCGCACTCCTAATGCTCAGGTCATTGGTATCGCATATGATGAGCAGTTGGTTATGAAAATACCGATGGAGGATCATGACAAGCGTATTCCATTGATTATTACGGATAAAGAATTTATACAAGCTAAATATTTTTTGTAGGTTATTAGACAAAATAACCCCTGCATATGAATGTTATAACTTCAAATATAGGGGGGCAGGGAAATGTAATGAAAAAGTCCTGTCAGGTTTGTCAACGAGCTGGCAAAACGTCATCAAGCTATATCACGCGTCAAACACTTAAGGTTCGATTATACAGAATTCGTGTTGAAGTATCTGAAGGTTCACAAATAATTTTAGTGTGTACTAAATGTTTACAGAGGCAGCAACTGAATGGACGGACAATTAGCGGATATGATAGGGCTGTGAGCGCGACGTAAGTCGTGCTTCTAGCTTTTAATAACACATAGAAATTTATAATAAAGATTTAAGATAGAATAGGCACTTATACTAGGGGGAAAAGCAATGAATATTAAAGAGTTAAAGTTGGACAAGACGGAAGAGCTTGAAGTAATTCGCATTAAGGACGGAGAGGAACCAGATCCGTTTGATGACCAGCTAGCAGTAGAATACCCTGTTACCATCTTTTTTAATGACCAGGAGTTAGTAACACTGTTGTGTACACCGACCTATTTAGAGGAATTAGCTATTGGTTTTTTAAATTCTGAGGGTATGATTCGCTCTTATGACGATATAGCCTCTGTCGAGCTGGACTCAGAAAAAGGACTTATTTATGTCAAAACAAAAAAGAAAAAAGCATTGACGGAGAAGTTGTTTGCAAAGCGGACAATTACTTCTGGTTGCGGAAAAGGTACAATTTTTTACAACGTACTTGACTCCATGCGCGCGAATAAAATAGAGCGCCCTCTAGATATCACCTCTGAACAAGTAACGTCTCTTATGACGGAGCTACAACAGAACTCAATGATGTTCAAGGAAACTGGTGGTAATCACGCGTCCTCACTGTGTGATCCGACAGGAATGGTCGTTTATCATGAAGATATAGGCAGGCATAATGCAGTAGATAAAATTGTCGGCCATTGTGTAAAGCATAATATTAATATTGAGAACAAAGTGTTAGTTACAAGTGGACGAGTTTCTTCAGAAATACTTTTGAAGGTTGCTAAATTAGATATTCCAATGATTATTTCAAAATCAGCTCCAACTACCCTTTCTGTACGCTTGGCTAGAGAACTTGGCCTAACCCTAGTGGGATTTGTGCGTGGCCGCCGTTTCAACATCTATGCTAACGGTTGGAGGCTTACAGATGTACATGTAACTGACCACGATTCAATAAAAATTAAAGAAAGTATCCTTGACGAGATTAATAAACAAGTAGAAGATAAAGAGGAATAGGAAAGAGAATACGAATCAGTCATAACGAAAGGTATAATAGAGTTAATATGAGGTGCTAATATGCTTAATGGAGTTATATTATCTGGCGGTTTAAGTAAACGGATGGGACAAGATAAGGGTTTGCTTATGCTTGATGGTAAAACAACGGTAGAACGCTTGTATGAAAAAATTGCACCCCTTTGTCAAAGGGTGATTCTAGTTACTAATAAGCCCGATTCATATAGAAGCTTACTTAATAAAATGCCAAAGGCTACAATTATCACAGACGAAATCAAGCAATTAGGTCCACTAAGTGGAATTCACGCTGCCTTAGGTGAAACGGATATGGACTACAATCTAGTAATCGCCTGCGATATGCCCCTTGCTAATCCAGAGTGTTTTCTAAGCTTTGCAAAAAATCAGTTAGACTCAAAAAATGAGCTAATAATTGCCCGTACAGCTGATGGTAGACTGCAGCCCTTACATGCGATTTATCACAAAAGCTGCCGTAGCCAGATTGAACAAATGCTAACTAGTAATAATCTGCGAATTAGTTCCTTAGTTGATTATGTCACTAGTAAAATAATAGAAATTCCTACAAAAGAGCAAGAAATGTTTATGAACATGAACACCCCTGAAGAGTACAACGCGGCACTGGCTAGCACCAAATAACTAGTGAATAATATGAACAGAATTAGAAACATGCTTGTTTTTATTGTAATCCTATTGTAAAATAAATATCATAACTGCATGTCTCCGAGCTCTTTTGCCTAAGGTTTACTACGGTAAATTTGCCGATAGGGTTATACTGGAAACGGTATAGCCTCCCCATTGGAAAGGAGATACGGATGTAAGTAAGATACCCGTATATCCTTTGGGTATCTTTTTTTGTACTTATTACTTAGTTTTTGTACTTAATAGAAATAGAGAGGAGTATTCTCATGACTGCATTAATCGATAAGTTTGGTCGTAAGCATGACTACATGAGAATTGCCGTAACTGACAGATGTAATCTGCGTTGTCAATATTGCATGCCCGAGGAAGGGGTAAAAGCCCTAAATCATGTCAATATTCTAAGCTTTGAGGAAATTCTTTCTGTCGTAAAAGTTGCAGCAAGTTTAGGGGTTAGAAAAATCCGCTTAACGGGCGGAGAGCCACTAGTACGCAAGGATTTAGAAAAATTGATTTTTATGATTTCGCAGGTAGAGGGTATTGAAGATATAGCGATGACTACTAATGCTATCCACCTAGCAGAGCGTATTGATGACCTACAAGCCGCAGGCTTAAATCGCGTAAACATAAGCCTAGATTCATTAAACGCTGATAAATTCCGTGAGCTGACACGGGGTGGTGACCTTGATAAGGTATTAAAAGGCGTTGAAGCGGCAATCGATAGAGGTTTAGAACCAGTGAAGGTGAATGCTGTCGTTATCAAAGGCTTTAATGACGATGAAATAGCAGACTTTATCCGTTGGACTATTGATACACCAATTCAAATGCGTTTTATAGAATATATGCCAATTGGAGATTCGTTAGTTTGGAAGGACGGTTATTTTCCGCTTGAAGAAGTCCGTAAAATTGCCGAATCAATAGCTCCAGTTATCGACGTAGTAGGTGTTAAAGGTAATGGGCCAGCGAGTGTATTTAAGCTTGCAGGTGCAGCAGGTACAGTTGGTATTATCCACCCAGTAAGTCAGCATTTTTGTTCAAGTTGTAACCGTTTGCGCTTAACGGCAGATGGTAAGCTTAAGCCTTGTTTATTCTGGCAGAAAGAGGTTGATATTCGCCCGTATATCCATGACGAACAGCAGTTAGATAATGTATTTAGAGATGTATTAAATTTAAAAGAGGAAAAGCACCAAATGACAGAGGAGCTGCAGGGAGAGAAAAGAACAGTTCGAAAAATGTCGCAAATTGGTGGATAAAGTTTATAGCTGGAAAGGGGATAAATAATGGAATTAACGCATTTTAACGAGCAGGGTAGAGCAAAGATGGTAGACGTTTCCGAGAAGAAAACTACTAAACGCACAGCTACAGTCAGTGGCAAAGTCATCATGAAACCAGAAACCCTAGCGCGCATTAAAGAAGGTAAAATAGCAAAGGGAGATGTTCTTGCAGTAGCACAGGTTGCAGGGGTTATGGCTGCAAAGAAGACATCAGATCTTATACCAATGTGTCACCCATTAGCTTTAACAAGTGTAGATATATCCTTTGATACAGATAAAATAGAAAACACCATATACCTGGAAGCGACGGTAAGTACTCTAGGTGTAACGGGAGTAGAGATGGAAGCACTAACGGCAGCATCAGTTACAGCATTGACTATTTATGATATGTGCAAAGCAATTGATAAAGATATGGTCATTACAGATATTCAGCTAGAAACTAAAACTGGTGGTAAGAGTGGAGACTATTACCGAGGAGAGGGGAAATAGTAATGCAAAGAGGGAAAATTAAAGCTATTTCAATAAGTGATCGTAAAGGTATGCGTAAGACAAACGTAGAGCAGGTAGAAATTCGTCCAGACCATGGAATCGTAACTGATGCTCATGCAGGTGACTGGCATCGTCAGTTGAGCTTACTAGCCCAAGAGAGTATTGAAAAGATGGTAGAGATGGGCTTGACTGTTAAGGCTGGGGACTTTGCAGAAAATATTACTACAGAAGGCGTTGACCTATTAGCGATGCCTGTAGGTACTCGTGTGCGTATGGGTGAGACGATTGTAGAGATTACGCAAATAGGTAAAGAGTGCCACACCCGTTGTGCGATTTACTACCAGGCTGGAGACTGTGTAATGCCGAAGGAAGGTATTTTTGCGATTGTACTTAAAGGCGGAGTACTTCATGTCGGCGACGAAGTAGAGGAATTACCAGCAGACTACCTACGTGTAGGTGTTTTAACCGCAAGTGATAAAGGATCTAAAGGTGAGCGTGAAGATCAAAGTGGCCAGGTTATTAAAGACATGATTGCTAAAATAGGCGGCCAAGTTGAGAAATATGATGTGGTTGCTGATGAGCAGGAAATCCTTGCTAATACTATTAAACAGTGGGTTGACGAAGATAAGCTTGATCTAATCTTAACCACTGGCGGAACAGGGTTAGGGCCAAGGGATGTAACTCCAGACGCAACATTAGAGATAATCGAAAAGCAAATCCCTGGCATAGCTGAAGTAATGCGTATGCGTTCACTAGAAAAGACAGATCGTGCCATGTTGTCTCGTGCAGTAGCAGGAACTAGAGCTCAAGCAATGATAATTAATCTACCAGGTAGTCCTAAGGCCGTTGAGGAGTGCCTAGAATCTATTATTGATACATTGTCCCATGGAATTAGAATTTTACAAGGGAAAACGGGAGAATGTGCTAGAAAGTAGAAAATTGCTAGAAAGTAGCTAGGAATAAGCTAGAAAGTAGGGAAGCAATTGCGTGAGATAAAAACAAAGGACGCTATTGGACAGGTATTAGCCCATGATTTGACGAAAATCGTTCCTGGAAGATTTAAAGGTCGTGCCTTTAAAAAAGGCCACATCATTCGTCAGGGTGATGTTGAAGAGCTACTGTCCATGGGTAAAGAACATATCTATATTTTAGAAATAAAAGAAGGACAGCTTCATGAGGATGATGCGGCAATGCGTTTAGCTAATTGCCTAAAGGGACCAAATATTGAGCTGTCTGAGACATCTGAGGGTAAGGTTAATATTTTAGCAGGTATAAATGGGCTGTTAAAAATTAACCGCGAAGCAATTATCGCCATGAATACGGTTCCAGATATTGCGATTGCAACACTCCATAGTAATCGAGTAGTTAAGCAGGGGGAAAAGCTTGCTGGAACCCGCGCTGTACCGTTGGTTATAGAAGAAGAAAAGATAAGAACCGTCGAGACAATCGCCGACAACTTTGCACCAGTAATTTCTGTTATGCCGATTCGTTCTTTAAAGATAGGGATAATAACTACAGGCTCAGAGGTGTATAAGGGACGTATTCCAGATAAATTTGGCCCAGTGGTCAAGCGTAAAGTTGAAGCATTAGGCTCCAAGGTCATTGATCAAATCTTTGTACCTGACGATGTCAAGGAAATCCAGTCTGCAGTTAATAAATTAATCGATGTCGGTGCGGAGCTGATTATTACGACTGGAGGCATGAGTGTTGATCCTGATGACCGTACTCCAGGTGCTATTAAAGGCTTAGGAGCTGAACTAATCACATATGGAACCCCTGTATTGCCTGGGTCGATGCTATTACTTGCATATCATCGAGGAATACCAGTAATGGGCTTGCCTGGCTGTGTTATGTATGAAAAGTCAACGTCCTTTGATCTTATATTACCAAGGGTTTTAGCAAACGACCCAGTAAATCGCGAAGATATTGCTGAGTTAGGCTATGGTGGTTTGTGTACGACTTGTGATCCGTGCGTGTATCCACACTGCTCATTTGGTAAATAGGACAATAGAGGAGTTAATAGGATGTATAAACAATATATTTCTGTTGATGAAGCATTACAAGAAATCATTAACCACACACCGAGGGCAAATACGGAAATAGTTCCATTGGATCAAGCTGTTGGACGTGTCTTAGCTCGGGATGTTGTTGCGGACACACCTGTGCCATCCTTTGCTAAATCACCCTTAGATGGCTTTGCGGTACGTTTTGAAGATGTAAAAACAGCAACAAAGGAGAATCCCGTAGCGCTTACTGTGGTTGAAGAAATCCCAGCTGGTCACCTACCTAAAGTGACATTAACTTTAGGTCAAGCAGCTCGTATCATGACAGGTGCCCCATTACCAGAGGGTGCTGACACAATTATTAAGTTTGAAGACACATCATTAGTAATGTCAGAGAAACAACACTACGAAGCATGTGGTGATAAAGTCACGATATTCAATGTCCCTAAATCAGCTGGTAATTACGCTGAAATTGGAGAGGATATTAATAAGGGTGATGTCATTCTAAATGCAGGATGTGTTATAGAGCCCGCTGTGATTGCTGTACTGGCTACCTTTGGCTATGCCCATGTAGCAGTTTACACTCGTCCATCAGCGATAGTATTTGCAAGTGGTGATGAGCTGGTTAATGTAGATGATGATCCTATGCCAGGTAAGATTCGCAATAGTAATAGCCCAAGTATAGCAGCGCAATTACAGCTTTGGGGTGCTAATGTAGATGTAGGCAAGATTGTACAAGACCAAGAAGAAATCATTGCTGCCACACTAATACACGCGTTACAGCGTTATCAATTAGTTGTTACTACTGGCGGTGTTTCTGTAGGTGATTATGATGTGATGAAGGACGTTTTTCAGAAGATAGGTGCGGAAATTATCTTTTGGCGTGTCAATATGAGACCTGGAACACCAATGGTAGTTGCGAAATGGGATGATAAGCTGATTATTGGACTTTCAGGAAATCCTTCCGCTGCTTACATTAGCTGTGAATTGTTCGTCAGAGCCTATGTATATAAAATGCAGGGGCGCTTTGACTTCTGGCGTGAGCCTGTGACTGCAACGTTGGTTGAAGATGTCGGCAAAGCAGTTAATCAAGATAGATACCTAAGAGCAGTTGCAAATATAAATCAGGCGGGTAATTTAGTGGTAAAACCACTGGCAAAACAAAAGTCGGGCATATTAGGTAATATGATAGATGCAAATGCATTAGTATATGTTCC
Organism: Desulfuribacillus alkaliarsenatis; assembly: GCF_001730225.1. NCBI lineage: Bacteria > Bacillati > Bacillota > Desulfuribacillia > Desulfuribacillales > Desulfuribacillaceae > Desulfuribacillus > Desulfuribacillus alkaliarsenatis. The sequence goes on from NZ_MIJE01000022.1 coordinate 14,636, forward strand.
AGCAGACGATAATAAAATCTATAAAGGCGATCAAGTCAAAGTGATTTTACTAAAAGCGCCGAAGGGAGAGTCTGTTAATGACTGAGCCCATCTGCCATAAGGATGGTATACCGATTTTCTCTTTTGCTGGATTTTCTAATAGTGGCAAGACAACTTTAATGTGTAAGATTGTTAGCGCACTCAAGGATAAGGGTTATCGTGTGGCGACGGTTAAGCACGATGGACACGATTTTTCAATGGATCAGCAAGGCAAGGATACCTGGAAGCATCGTGAGGCTGGAGCGGATGTTGTGGCAATCACCTCTGCTAGTAAAGTTGCCATCATAGATTATCGAGCATATGAAAGAGAAAAACAATTGCTACAGGTTCTTTCCTATATTGAAAATGTTGATATTATATTAGTAGAAGGATTCAAAAATGTGCCGATGCCTAAGATATTCGTAGTTCGTGAGCAACAACAGCTCGAACAAATGGACAAAATACCGATGATCGAAGGAGTTGCCACAGATTTTTTGCTTGAACAGCAAAGGCTACCAGTGTATGATATAAATAATGTACAAGCAATGGCAGAGTATATTATTAAACGTTGTAATTTAGCATAGAATGATACAGCGGATATCCAATGGACTTGAATAACAGATTTAACATGTGTATACATTGGATTATACGACGTTAGATGGAGGTTAGTCTGGTGGCTGATCAAAGAATTCCTCAGGTAACGGCGAAGCGCCTACCGTTATATTATCGCTATATGGAAAAACTACAGGCATCAGGTAAACAACGAGTTTCTTCAAAGGATATAAGTGAAGCACTTCAGATTGACCCAGCAACTATCCGCAGAGATTTCTCCTATTTAGGGGAGCTTGGTAAAAAAGGCTATGGGTATAACGTCAATTATCTATTGAATTTTCTAAAGGACTTTTTAAAGCAAGATGTTATATCAAATGTTGTCTTGGTTGGAGTCGGCAATTTAGGAACAGCTTTACTTAATTATAGTTTGTATAAGAATAATAGTACTAAAATTGTTGCAGGTTTAGATACCGATAAACAGAAAATAGGAACTGTTATCAATGGTGTGCCGATACACCACATTTCTGAACTAGATAAAATTTGCAAAACACATAAGGTTGAGGTTGCGATTGTAACCGTTCCAGCGGCATATGCCCAAAATGTAGTCGATCAGTTAGTAATGGCGGGAATACGTGGGATTCTTAATTTCACACCAGCTAGACTCTACGCACCTAGTGAAGTCCGTGTGCATCATATAGACTTGACAGTAGAGCTGCAATCCCTTATTTACTTGTTAAAACATAATGAAGATAAGGACAGCTTGCTAGAGATAACTGATTAAAAATACATCAAAACAAAAACATCAAAAACAAAAAAACAACAAACGGAGGAATAAAACATGATAGGAAACATTGGTGTACCTGGATTAATTCTAATTTTAGTAATCGCATTAATCGTTTTTGGCCCTAATAAATTGCCTGAGCTTGGCAGAGCAGTAGGACGTACTTTGAAAGAATTTAAGGGAGCTACAAAAGATTTAACTAGTAGCTTAGATGACGAGGACGAGAAGCCAAGACCTAAGAAAAAAGTTGTAAAAGAAGAAGAGACAGTTGTTGAAGCTAAAGAAGATACAAACGAACAAAAGTAAACAGATATAAAACGCATGATGTAGAAAGGTCGTTGCCCCATGTCAGTTCAAGATCAATCTCTTACACTTGTCGAGCATCTTGCAGAGCTTAGAAACCGCCTAATAATAACATTCGCTGTTTTTATAGTCGGTATGGTTATTGGTTTTGTATACGCTAAACCGATTATAGAGTTTATTATTCGTGATATGCAGAACATGCATGTATTCAGGCCTATGGATACATTACGAGTGTATTTACAAATTGCTGTATACTTCGGTATAGTGGTCGCATTACCAATGGCACTTTACCAGGTCTGGGCATTTGTCAAGCCTGCTCTGACACCAGAAGAGCGCAAGAATACAGTATGGTTTATCCCAGCTGCAGTTATGTTGTTCATGGTTGGTTCCGCCTTCGCATTTTTTGGAATTTTCCCATTGATGTGGGGTTTTCTTGAAGGATTTACTGAGAGTATGGAAAAAGTCGAGAGTACAATTGGACTTCAAGAGTATATAGGTTTTATTGTTAACTTAGTGGTTCCATTTGGTCTATTGTTTGAAATGCCAATCGTTGTAATATTCTTGACTAAACTAAGGGTAGTGAATCCGCCTAGACTTAGAAAGCTTAGGAAGATGGCCTATTTAGCTTTAATATTAGTTGCGACCATGATTACGCCAGCTGACTTTATCTCCGCGATTGCGGTATTTATTCCATTGATTGGTCTTTATGAAATCAGCATTTTGTTGTCAGGTGTTGTCTATAAAAAACAATTAGCTAGAGAAGCTGAATTTGAAGCTGAATATGCTGATGATGAAGACGATGAAGATGATGACGAAGATGATGACAATGGTAACGATGAAGATACCAGTAAATCAACGGAAAACGTAGTAGGGAAGCCAGAATACAAGCAAGATAAGCAAGATAATTCAGAAGAAGATAAAAAATAGCACTTAAAAGATATCGAACAGAATTATAATAGAGTTTTATGTATGTGTAAGGAGCCTGATTTAATTGGCTCCTTTTGCTTTTTTTACTTTAAATAAGTTATGGTAGTTTCCAAAAAAACTACTAGTGATAGCGTTGCATTTACTATACTTATGTGCTATTATATCAATTAAGACACAGCTATATGTATAAATAGATATATGGTATATGTATAATTAGATACAAGGCATATGCTCGAACAGACATAGGGAGGGGAATAAACATGTCACGTTTACAATCTGTCGAAGAGTACGTTACACCAGTAGACACTATCAATCCTTTAAGAGTAGAATCGTATACAGAAAAAGATGAAATAGTAGAAGTGCTAAGAAGCTATGCTGTGAAGAATAGAATTGCCTGTGGGAGATTACGTAAAATTGCAAAGGAATTAGGATTGCCTAGTAATAAATTAGGTGCCCTTGCCAAAGAATATAATATTAAAATAGTTGCCTGTGAGCTTGGCTGTTTTTAATGATTTATAGGAATAATCATATATATAATTAAGTAGGTGACATTGTGAGGAAAGTATATTTGGACAATAGCCCACGTTTTGATGCACTGGATCAGTGGCTAAAAGCGTGTGCTTTTTCTATTGAAAAAGAGATTATAAATGTAGAAGATGCATTACATCGAGTGACATCCGAAGCGGTGTATGCACACAATTCAAATCCAAACTTTCAGGCCTCGGCTATGGATGGAATTGCAGTAAAAGCCTATAAGACATACGAAGCATCAGAGACAAACCCAGTCCAACTTGAAAAAGACCAGGACTTTACTCCAGTAGACACAGGAGATCCAATTCCTGATGAATTTGATGCCGTTATCATGATAGAGAAGGTAAACTATACAGATGATGGACATGCAATCATTCATCATTCTGTCGGTCCAGGACAGCATGTACGTGCAATTGGCGAAGATATAGTAAGTAAAGAGCTTATCATTACAGCAAATCATCAAATTCGCCCGATTGATCAAGCGGCTATGTTGGCAGCTGGGGTTTTAGAGGTTAGTGTTTTAAAAAAGCCGAAGGTTGCAATTATTCCAACGGGTGATGAAATTGTAAAGCCGAAAAAAGACCCAGCCCGTGGAGAGTTAATTGAGTTTAATAGTACGATATTTAAAGGCTATCTTACAGAGTGGGGTGCCGAAGTAACGGTCTTTGATATCGTCAAAGACGAACTACAGATAATAGAACAAGCTCTTGCACACGCAGCTAATGAGCATGACTTAGTAATCATAAATGCTGGTTCGTCAGCGGGTACAGAAGACTACACTGTGCACGCCATTAAGAATATTGGCGAAGTTATCCTGCATGGAATTGCTACGAGACCTGGTAAACCGACAATCCTTGGTAAAATTGCTGATAAGCCCGTGCTTGGATTACCAGGATACCCAGTATCAGCATGGTTATCTTTAGACTGGTTTGCAAAACCGATGGTTTACCATCTGCGCAAGCTTGTGCCGCCAGAGCGACCAATCTTAACAGGAATTTTATCGAAACGCGTAAATTCGGTATTTGGTTCAGAGGAATTTGTGCGAGTAAAAGTAGGATATGTTAACAGTAAATTGATAGTGACACCAATCGGAAGTGGTGCAGGTGTTGTAATGTCACTAGTATTAGCTGATGGCTTGATAACGATTCCACCTGAGCTTGAAGGATACGATGCAGGTACAAAGATAGACGTAGAGCTATTAACGTCCCCTGAGCTTATTAAAAACACTATGGTTGGTATAGGAAGCCACGATTTATCAATTGATATCTTAGTTGATGAAGCGAAGCAACGCTACCCTAAAACCCGTGTCTCTTCAGCCCATGTAGGCAGTATGGCAGGCTTAATGGCGATAGAGCGCGGCGAATGTCACTTTGCTGGTGTACACTTATTAGATGCAGAAACTGGCGAATACAATCGCTCTTATGTTGACAAATTTGTAAAAACTACTCCAGTGAAGCTTGTACATTTTGTCTATCGCCAGCAAGGGTTTATTGTAGCCAAAGGTAATCCTAAGGGTATTGAGAAAATAGAGGATTTAATTCGCGATGATATTGTATATGTAAACCGCCAAAAAGGTGCGGGTACGCGGATGTTACTGGACTATATGTTAAGAAAACACCGAATATCAGCAAGTCAAATAGCTGGATACACACGGGAGATGTTCACCCATAGCTCAGTAGCAGCCTCGGTAGCTTACGGAGCAGCCGATTGTGCAATGGGAATACGTTCAGCGGCAGAGGCTATGGACTGTGATTTCATACCACTATACGAAGAACAATACGATTTCGTCATGACAGAAAGCTTCCTAGATAGTGAGCAAGGTCAAATGTTTATGGAGTTAATTAAAGATCCAACAGTACAAAAGCGTATAGAAAGCTTAGGCGGATACTCTTGTCGAGATACTGGTAAGCTGAAATAGAGAACTACATTTTTACACCTGGAGCAATCTAGGTGTTTTTTGGCGCATTAGAATTTAATGTGCTTCCTAAGCTGTGCATGTTTACATCAACTACATTTTGGCAATCATTAGATAAAGAAAACTTAGTTCAGTAGAAGCGTTCTTACATGTTTACTAGTGTAGAATGTTTAAAATCGCAAAAAAAGCACATATAAAGAGAATTTTCAAGATAATCAGACATATGTTTAAAAATCGAGAAAAAATAATTTGATAAAATACATTTTTTTAGTTGCATTTTTTTGGGCAAATGACTATTATAATAATCGTTAGCACTCACTAATTAAGAGTGCTAACAACTAAATATAATAAAATTTAAAAATATCTAATATTTCAAGGAGGTTTTTTTCATGTTAAGACCTTTAGGTGATCGAGTTATCATTAAGGTTGTTGAGCTCGAAGAAAAAACAGCAAGTGGTATTGTATTACCAGATTCAGCAAAGGAAAAACCACAACAAGGTGAAGTTGTAGCTGTTGGAAACGGACGCATCGAAGATGGTAAGCGTGTTGAGTTAGATGTGAAAGTAGGAGATCAAGTTATCTACTCAAAATATGCTGGAACAGAAGTAAAGCATGACAATCAAGAATACCTAATCTTACGTGAAAGCGACATTTTAGCAATCGTTGAGTAAGCTTAGCTTTAAGTATTAAAAGTAATAAAAACACATATAATCGTAGTTCATACTTAGGTAGATTGAATTTTTTAGACAATTGATAAAGTGAATTTTTTTGAGACTTTTAATGATTAATATTATTTTAGGAGGTTTTTATTGATGGCTAAGGACATTAAGTACAGAGAAGATGCGCGTCGTGCTATGCTTCGTGGTGTAGACGCTTTAGCAAATGCAGTAAAAGTAACTTTAGGGCCAAAAGGTCGTAACGTAGTATTAGAGAAGAAGTTTGGTTCGCCACTAATCACTAACGATGGTGTAACAATCGCTAAAGAAATTGAGTTAGAAGACGCATTCGAAAACATGGGTGCACAACTAGTTAAAGAAGTTGCTACTAAAACAAACGATGTTGCTGGTGACGGTACTACTACGGCAACAGTATTAGCGCAAGCTTTAATCCGTGAAGGATTAAAGAATGTTGCTGCAGGAGCAAACCCAATGGTAATCAAGAAGGGTATCGAGAAAGCTACTAAAGCTGCAGTAGAAGAAATTCAAGCAATTTCTAAGAATGTAGAAAGCAAAGAATCAATTGCTCAGGTTGCCGCAATCTCAGCTGCTGACGAAGAAATCGGTCAAATCATTGCAGAAGCTATGGATAAAGTAGGAAACGACGGTGTTATCACTGTAGAAGAATCTAAAGGTTTCGCTACTGAGTTAGAAGTAGTAGAAGGTATGCAATTCGACCGTGGATACATTTCTCCATACATGGTAACAGATACAGATAAGATGGAAGCGGTTCTTGACAACCCATACATCTTAATTACAGATAAGAAAATCAACAACATTCAAGAAGTACTTCCAGTACTAGAGAAGGTTGTTCAACAAGGTAAGCCACTAGTAATTATCGCTGAAGACGTTGAAGGTGAGGCTTTAGCTACTCTAGTAGTTAACAAATTACGTGGAACATTCAACTGCGTAGCAGTAAAAGCTCCAGGATTTGGTGACCGTCGTAAAGCTATGTTACAAGACATCGCTGTCTTAACAGGTGGAGAAGTAATTACTGAAGAAGTAGGTTTAGATCTTAAGACTGCAGATGTTACACAGCTTGGTACAGCTCGTCAAATTCGCATTACTAAGGAAAACACAATCGTAGTTGATGGTGCAGGCAATGCTGACGAAATCGGTGCCCGTGTAAAACAAATTCGCATGCAAATCGAAGAGACTACATCTGAGTTTGATAAAGAAAAATTACAAGAGCGCTTAGCGAAATTAGCTGGTGGAGTGGCTGTAATTAAAGTAGGAGCTGCTACAGAGACTGAGCTTAAAGAGAAGAAGTTACGTATTGAAGATGCTCTTAACTCAACTCGTGCTGCAGTTGAAGAAGGTATCGTAGCTGGTGGTGGTACTGCATTAGTTAACGCTATCAAAGCAGTAGAAAAACTTGAGTTAAACCCAGAAGAGCAAGTAGGTGTACGCATTGTACTTCGCGCATTAGAGGAGCCAATCCGTCAAATCGCTAGTAACGCTGGATTAGAAGGATCAGTAATCGTAGAGCGCATTAAGAACGAGAAAGTTGGCGTAGGACTTAACATAGCAACTGGCGAGTGGGTTGACATGGTAGAAGCAGGTATCGTAGACCCAGCGAAGGTTACTCGTTCAGCATTACAAAACGCTTCATCAGTAGCGGCACTTCTATTAACAACAGAAGTTGTTATCGCTGATAAGCCTGAAGAGAACAAAGGCGGCGGAATGCCAGGTATGGACGCAATGGGCGGCATGGGTGGCATGGGTGGAATGGGCGGCATGATGTAATCTAGGCTCACTAAGCCTAATGCATCAGGCATCTATCCTAATGAAAGCCTATAATTAACAAGATAATAACAATATATAAAACGCAAGAAGCTTCTTATAGGTTCAACAGAACTTGTAAGAAGCTTCTTTTTTAGGATTTACGCTACTTTTCGATTATTAACCAACCAATATGTAAATAAAATCATAGCTACAAAAGTAAGTGTAGTAAGTGACATAGACATAATTTTGTATACTGAAACATCTGATGTACCAATTGGATCATCGGGATGCATGATGCGTCCGACACTAGGGCGAATAAAGAATATGACTACTGCAATTAAAATGTTAGCGACACTAGCCACCTTTAGACCCTTATCCCATATAATTAATTCTTTACCTACAACTAACGCTAAAACAATAAGTACAAAAACTGTTAGAGGTTCGGTTAGTATAATCTGCCCCCAAGCAAGCTGCATTGCGTATATCGATATAGCAACTGACACAGCCCATACTACGATTGTCACCCTTCCTAGCAGTAGAGACCAATAACCAAATACCTCAGCATCTTTTTTCATTGATCGCAATGTTAAATAAACAAGTCCAAGAAAAGCTGATAAGTAAAATGAATATATGCCAGCATAGCTTAAGGATACATGGAAGAATACGTATTTAATAACATGTCCAAGTGTTTTTTCTGCTGGTGTAAACCAAAGGATTAAGCCTGCAATTACCGCATAAATAGTAATTATTAATGTACCTCGATTTAACAATGAATTCATAAATTGTTTCCTTTCGACTAAATAAATGATGATTTTATATTATACGTTTTCATAATATCAGAAAAGGCATCATTATTCACTTGTCAGATGAAAATTATTTAGTTTGAGGAATCACACCACGACAAGTAAAGATGACTTGAATTCTCATATATAGATAAATTAACAACGCATGCCTCCCTATGGTGGTGTGTAGATTTATTAATGGTTTTAGGCGGCGTAAAAACAAAAGATCACATTCACACCTAGAGCATGATTTTTTGTAACAAATGTCATGCTCTCTACATATTGCGTCGACTACGTTTATAGGTCGCCCTGGCCCACTACATCCTGGTCCGCACCATCTATAACCAGGAAACACACAAAATTTAAATGAAGGCAAATTGGTTCTTTTTCCACGCATTTTCTTCTCCTCCAAACATATCAACCATATTTACTAGTATATGAAAACTTCATGGATAGGTACGGGCATATGTAATAGCGAGAAACAAAAACACAACTATGTACTTTTTCATTCGTAAAGAAAACTTTAACGTTATATAAAGTTTATTTTAGATAGACTTAAGATAGGTTTTAGATGCGTATTTTAAAATAGGATTAAGTGGTGCTTAATAGTATTCAATATTATCTAAAGAAAACTTAAGTTGTCTTTTAGAGGGGGATTTTGAAAATGAAAAAGATGCTTATTGTTTTAATGATTGTTTCACTAACATTATTAAGTTTAATCGGTTGCTCATCAAGTAAATATGCCAATTCACAAACTGAGGAAGAGATGAGAGAACAAATACGTGCTGAGTTGGAAGCACAACAGCAAAGCCCATCAAACACAACCATGAATCAAGATACTGAGTATATGGATAAAGTATTTCAATTTATTACAAGTGAGTACCCAGAATATACAAGAGAAGACTTTGACAAATGGGATTATTTTTCACTTGATATAACCTGTGATGGCACTGATGAAATCATTTTATCGACTACTTATTGGGATGGGAAGCTTGAGCGTGCCATTGTAATAATGGATGACCAAGGTCAGTTATCAGAAATACCTTCCTATATTCCTTTAGCAAAGTATGAGAATAACTTTGAAATGAAAGATGGATTTTTGGTTCATAAAACTAAATCAGGTGGACCTGGGGCTCATTATTATCATATGAATCTTTATATACATCACGATAGTTACAGTTATCTACTAAACACACTCGATTCCTCAATATTGATTGAAGAAACGGTTTCAGCTCCAATGGAAGATTATCAAACTAAGGGCGAAATAAAAGGTACATTAAAAGACTTTGTCATTGAATATACAAAAACAGACAATCAAACAGATGTTGAGGAAATCATAGCGAAAGATAGTTACAGATTTGACACAGGAGTATTATTTTTCTGGAAGAAACCAATAAGTATTTCTAATACAGCTAAAAATTTTGAACAAGTGTTCAATGGTAACAATTTATATGAGACAATTGAATACTTTTATAACAACCTATATCAATTTGATGATAATTCAAGGGAAGATTTCAGTATCAAACTAATGAATGCTATCGATCAAGATTTGCTGAAGATATTACCAATGGGTGACTTACCATATATTTCCGACGATGCGTATAATATTGCAACTAACGAGCTTGATCTTTCTATGATTGGTGAGTATGCAAAGGACAGCCTTGAATATATTAACAACAGCAGAGTGTATCAGTTAGCAAAATTATTTTATGCAGATGATGGTGAAGTTGTTGAAGGAGGCATTGGTCTTACTTTTGATTATTGGACGTTTCAAATGCTAAAACCAGCACTGAATTATGCTTATCCAGATCGACACTCACCATTTGAGTATAATGATCTGCACCCAATCATTGCTCCGCATTTCATATTCTATTCAGTAGAGCAAGTGGAGAACACGCATATTGGTTATCTGAATATCCTAGTGTATAGTTATGATGATGTAAAGAAGCTCGAAGGAGCAAACACATGGAAGGATATTCTGTTGCTGCCAGTAGAAGTTGTCGGATATTAGTAAGGCAAAAATGCTTTTAAAATATATTCTACAAGAAAATAGAGGGGGATTTAAAAAATGAAAAGAATACTAATTGCTTTGATGATTGTTTCACTAACATTTGTAAGTTTAATTGGTTGCTCATCAAGTGAGGACGCCAGCCAGAAATCAGAAGAAGACCTAAGGGCCGAAGTTCAAGCTGAGTTGGATGCTGAAAGAGCAGCGGAAGCAGAAGCGCGTGCAGAACTGGAAGCACAGATAAGAGCAGAGCTTGAAGCTGAACAAAAAAAGGAAGAACCAGCGTCCCAGCAACCAGCACAGCAACCAGCTCAGGCAACACAACCAACACAGCCAGCACAACAGAATCAACCAGAGCCAGCACAACCAAAACCAGTTGTCCCGAACCTAACTGGCTTTACTAATGAAACTATTAAAGGTAAAACGATTAATCATAGTAACCATACTGCTGTGATTATCCCTAACTATCTATATTATGGGGCAAATGCCAATGCCCTAAGTAGAAGACCTTTTAAAACTGGAGTAGCTGAAGGTTGGGAACCGCCAGTGGTGCCAGTTGCATTTTTTGGTAAAGCAGAGAATGTACAGGTAACCCACAACACTATAGACTTGATTCCACCTTATGAAGAAGAGCCTTATCTAATATGGGATATTGGGACACTAGAAAATACCATCCTAGATGTACAGTTCCTTGTAGCATCTGAAAGAGATAGTTATGTAATAACGGGAAAAGTCAAAACTAGCACAGGGGCTTATTCAGATTTTAAATTTAGAATTGGTCATATAGCTGTGGAAGATGGTTTTATATTCCATGTAGAAGATGATGTTATCCTATTTAATTAAAAATACCAGACTAATGATAGATTTAACTAGATGAAAAGAGGGGATTGCATTGAAAAAAATACTAATTGCTTTAATGATTGTTTCACTAGCATTAGTAAGTCTAGTTGGTTGCTCATCGAGTGAAGACGCTAGCCAAAAAACAGAAGAAGAATTGAGGGCTGAAGTTCAAGCCGAGTTGGAAGCTGAAAGGGCAGCGGAAGCAGAAGCGCGTGCAGAACTAGAAGCACAGATAAGAGCAGAGCTTGATGCTGAACAGAAAAAGGAAGAACCAGCACCTCAGCAACCAGCTCAATCAGCCCATACTCCATCAACTGTGTATCAACTTAAGCAATTATCTAAAGGTGATCGAGTCGGTCCATTTATCGTTGAAAGTAGTAATGTGACAAATGACGAATATGGTGTGGTATTCAGTGGGGTTGTCACTCTATCTGCTAAAATAATAGAAGACGAAATGTCTGGTGGTGTAGCTTTTAGTCGTACTGACTCAGAAAACACAATTATGATTGACTTTGGAAATGGTGTAACCAAGGATGTTTTGGGTGGCGGGGGTTTTGCTGATGGTCATCATCCAGGTTTAAGTGAGTCTACCAAGTTTACTATTGAAGGTTTCATGATAGGTGGCAATTACTATTATGGTGAGACAAATGTTATTTATAAAGGCCCGACGGCAAGCTCTAGTAATAATCAAGGGAGCACAGGCTCGAATCAAGGCAAGCTATCAGGATACACTGCTGAGACAATCAATGGTACACATATAAACTTTAGCGACTACTATGCAGTGATCGTACCAAGGTATGAAGGTGGGGTAAACAGCTTAGAGTTAGTTACTGTATACACAGGAAGCGTTACACAAGGTACTTGGGAATATCCAGCGAATTTCGGATTATTCGGGACATTAGAAGATGTTAAAGTGATTTATTATGAAGGTTATGGCTCAAGCGGCCATACATTCGAGCTAGGGAACTATAACGATGTAAATCTTAATGTTCACCTATTTTGGAATGATTCTCCTAACGACATGTCTTTTATGAGAATAACGGGCAAAGTCCCTACTGGCGGAGGTAATTACAAAAATGTCGATTTTACCCTTGATCAGATGAGGGATGCTGATGCTTACGATCTGATACTAGTTAGGTAAATAAGGGGGAATTAAAAGGATGAAAAAAATACTTATTGCGCTAATGATTGTTTCGCTAGCATTGATAAGTCTTGTTGGTTGTTCATCAAGTAAAGATGCCAGCCAAAAAACCGAAGAAGAATTAAGGGACCAGATAAGAGCAGAGCTTGAAGCAGAAGCGGCATCCCAGCAGTCAACTGAGTCCAGTCAACCAGAGAGGATCGAACTTCTTCCAATATACGAAATGGGTGAAAAGTACCCAATCAACTTTGACGCTAATGCACAGGAGCCAGACATTTTCTCGCTAGAAATATCTGACTATAAAATTTATTTAGTAGTAAATAGTGGTCAGGGGATTAAGGTCGAGTATTCTGATCTTATTGCAAGTCAATATAGAATAATAGAGTATGCTGATAAAAAGGGGTATGTATTTGTTTTTGCTTCAGCAAATCCGCCTTTTGGACCTGATTTATATGGTTTTTACCTGTATGTACATGGTCAAGGAGTAGAGAAGTTAGGTTATGTTCCAATTGGTAATTATAAATTTGAAGATATTAAAGAAATAAGTAATCGTGGCGTTAAGGTGGGTAATACATTATATGAAATAAAACAGCATAGTGAAATAAGACCAATTCCAGCTGATAAGATCCCGCTCGAACCAATTATTTACGAAATAGGTGAAATGTATAATATCAATTTTACCGACTGGGCACATGAACCTGACATTTTCTCAATAGAAGTAATAGATTATGAATTTTATTTAGTGGTAAATCATAGTAGTCAAGGTATCAAATTCGAGTATTTGGATTCTGTACTTACTGCAAATCTATATAGAGTAATAGAACATGCAGATAAAGAAGATTATGATTATGTATTTGTATTTATTTCAGCGAATCCGCCTTTTGGACCTGATTCTTTTGATTTTTACTTGTATGTAAATGGTCAAGGAGTAGAGTATTTAGGTTCTGTTCCAATTGGCAGTTATAATTTTGAAGATATTAAAGAAGTAAGTAATCGTGGCGTTAAGATGGGTAACACAATATATGAGCTTAAACATTCTAGAGAATTCAGTCAATAGAAACTGGCGTTTTAGGAGGAAATTATACTGAGAGGGGTTCGTGTAAATGAAAAGATTTCTATTTATCAGTCTGATAGTCTTAACAATAGTAGCTCTAATAGGATGCTCTAAACAGGCCTCTAATGAGTTATCTGAAGAAGAAATGCGAGAGCAGATAAGAGCAGAGCTTGAAGCGGAGCAACAGGGAGAGCAACAAACCGAACAAACTGAGCAAGAGTCGCAAGGTTCTCAGTCCAACCAACAAGCACCAACACAGCAACAGCAGCGAACACAGCAACAGCCAGCACAACAGCAACCAACACAACCAGCAGCAAAACCACAGCAATCAGGCAACCCGTTAATCGACTCCTATAACGAGCAGGGGAAAACGGTATTCTATAGGTTCAGGACAAATGAGACGGTTCTATTTGACCTTAATGACGATGGTAATAAAGAAGCAATCATCTATCGCACAGGAACTACGGAGTCCCCAGGTGAGTTAGTAGTTTCTGGATTTGAACCGATTGAAATATGGGATATGCCTTTTGGTGAAACGGAGTATTTCGTTATTATAAGATATAAGGATGAGTACAATTTAGAAATGAATATGATAGGAATCATTGACTACGGTCCAAGTATGGACTATACAACAACTTTCTATTCAATCATCGCACCTATGGGGGAAGATTGGTTTGGATATGTAGGTGATGTAGGAGGGAAGTTGGTTCCACCGACAGAATATAATGATTCCAACCAAGGTGGTATCGATACAGACTGGAATTACAAGGCAGTACTAAGATATGGTGAAGGTATAGAAGCGCCAGTAAGGTTGTCTGTAACACCAGGATCATGGTATGGCAGAAATATATTCACCTATTACACTACTTATAAGACCTTAATAGATAATATAGATAAGTATAATAGAGACTATAGAACTGATCTTGACCTAAAGGTTGAACGATCAATAAAGCTCTACGATGAGAAGAGCTTATCTTCATCAACTACTGTTCTTGAAGCGGGACAAATCGTTCAAATGGCTATGACAGATAACGCTGAGTGGATCTATATGATAGCAAGAGATGGAACAAAAGGCTGGGCTAGAGTAAGTGACGTAACAGAAAGCAACTTCTCTGGTTTCTTGATTTTTGGTTAGAAGCAATCAACAATAAATAATAAACTATTAAACATTATTAACAAGCTTATAGCCAACCCCTCGAACTGTGATGATATATTTCGGTTTAGAGGGGTCTTCTTCTATTTTTTTACGTAAATTACTCATATGTACCATGACTGTACGTAAATCACTGGTTCCGTTATGACCCCAGACTTTATCGTATAAGTACTCCAGACTGAAGATTTGATTGACGTTTTGGGCAAGTAGAACTAAAAGCTTGAATTCCTTAGCAGAAAGCTCAATTCTTTTATCTTCTAATGTTGCGAGCTGTTCTAGTAGATTGATAGTAAGTCCACCGACTTGGATGATGTGTTGGTTTGCTATATCTATTACATTTTCTGGTCTTCCTGTTCTACGTACAATCGCCTTCACTTGAGATACTAATACAGCAGGGCTAAATGGTTTAGTAATATAGCCATCTGCACCTAAGCCATAACCTAATACAATATCGATATCTTCTTTTATACAAGATGCAAATAATATTGGAACATCACTAAATCGCTTAATTTCTCTACATACTTGCCTGCCGTCCATATTAGGTAGCATAATATCTAGTATGATTAAATCATATTGGTTAATACGAGCCAAATCTAACGCCTTTATACCATCGTCACAGACAGCAACTTGAAAACCTTCACTTCGAAGATACAGTGATATAATCTCTAAGATGTCGGGATCATCGTCTACGACAAGAATATGCTTATAGTCCATTCTAACCACCAGCCTAATGGTTTTTAGTACATTCTACCACAAATCATTAAGTAAGTTGCAGGAAATTAGAAGTTTCTGTGGAAGTTTAAAAAAAGTAATCGTAAAGAGGGGAGCATATGGAATATATTCCTGCAAAAACGATAGTTACTAATGCTAAGGACTCTCAGTGGTTTGGTATTGATTACAATATGAATATTTATAAAGGCTGTTGTCACGGCTGTATTTATTGTGATAGTCGTAGTGCCTGCTATCGAATTGAGAATTTTGATCAGGTTCGGGCTAAGGAGAATGCTCTAAGAATTATCCGTGACGACTTAAATCGTAAGGTTAAACAGGGGGTTGTTGGCACGGGGGCAATGAGTGATCCCTACAATCCGTTTGAAAAGGAGCTAAAACTTACGAGAAATGCCTTAGAGCTAATCAATGCTTATGAATTTGGAGCTGCCATTGCGACTAAAAGTAATCTAGTAACTAGGGATATCGATATTTTAAAAGATATCAAAAAGCACTCACCGGTGCTGGTCAAACTAAGTATTACCGCCTACGAAGATAAATTAAGCAAAATCGTAGAGCCAAATGTATCTCCAAGTAGCGAAAGGTTTGACACTATCGAAAAACTAACAAACGCAGGTATATTTGCAGGAGTATTGATGATGCCGATTCTTCCGTTTATCGAAGATAATGAGGATAATATATTACAGATAATTCATAGAGCTAAAGAGAGTGGAGCGAAATTTATCTACCCAGCCTTTGGAGTTACTATGCGACAAAGGCAACGTGAATATTTTTATGAGAAACTAGAACAACATTTCCCTGAACTAAAAAAGAAGTACCAAAGTCGCTATGGGGACACGAGATATAGTTGCACTTCGCCAAAGGCAAAGAAACTATGGGGTATTTTCAATGAAGAATGTGATCGTATTGGTCTTTACTATAAAATGAAAGACATTATTTGGGCTTATAAATTAGGTTACAAGAAAAGACAGATGTCATTGTTTTAATTTAGAGTACTATAATCTAAAAGCCTCTAGAAAGGGTGCGCATATAAAAAATCATGGATATTAAAAGTAAATACGGACTAGTATGGGAAGAAGATGAAACATTGGATTGTTTTCTTCAAGATGAAAAAGCGTCATATCCAACGCTTAAATATATAGAACAAAAAAGCATTGTTAAGCATCAGGATGCCGTAGATCATATGTTAATTGAAGGGGATAATCTACATGCTCTAGCGGCATTAAAGGCTACTCACCTAGAGTCATTTAATTTAATATACATTGATCCCCCGTACAATACTGGAAGTAACGACTTCGGTTACTTCGATGCGTTTGTAGATAAAGCTAATACATACAGTCACAGTAAATGGTTATCTTTCATGGACAAGCGTTTGCGTCTTGCTAGCAGTTTGTTAAGAGATGACGGTTGTATCTTCATATCAATTAATGAGGAAGAATTAGCACATTTAAAGCTGCTTTGTGATCAAGTGTTTGATGAAAAGAACTATTTAGCAATGTTTACAATCAAGGTGCGGCATGAAGACAGGATATTAACGGGAGATAAAGACTTTCAGGAAGTGGTTGAATATCTTCTAATGTATAGGAAAACCTCTGAATTCAAACCTAGTAAAATAGTAAAAGATAACACTTCAATAGATGACTACATATATGAGGTAAAAGAATTAGCAAAACCAGCTCAAATTGTAACAATGGATAATAAGACCGTACATATTTTTACTGAAGGAAGCTATCAGATAATAAAATCTGAACCAGCGGATAATAAATTAAAAAGAATAAACATACGAGGGACAATAAGAAAAAGTAACACAAGTGGTCGTTTTTATGTAAAGCACATAGAGCCAAAGTATAAGTACAAGCCAGGTTATCTCTTTAAAGTGCTAAATATGGGAAGAGATGGTGTGGGTCATCGCTACTTCCTATCTCCGCCAAAGGGACGGAATAACGGAGATTACTTTCAAGGCGTGCCAGTCGATAGACCAAATATAAAAGCAGTGCCGCACCCTAATTATTTTGATTTTGAAAAGGACTTTAACAATGTTGGGTATGAAGGCGGAGTAGAATTTAAGAATGGTAAGAAGCCAATCAATTTTCTGTTGAAGGTATTTGAGCTTGCGGGATTAAAGGATATAGAAGATGCTAAAGTGTTAGATTTTTTTGCTGGGTCAGGATCAATAGCACATGCGTTAATGGAATTCAATGAAATGTATGGTGGCAGTAGACAGGCAGTACTCTGTCAAAAAAACAAAGAAATAAAGATGAATGTTGTTGATGATGCGACTCTACCGAGAATGCAAAATGTAATTAATGGCTATAGAATAAACAGAAAAGAAAGCTATGTAATAGAGCAAATAAAACTGACAAAGAAAAATATTAAAAATGTGTCAGAAATTTATCAGCACTTAGAGAAAAGGTTGCTGGAGATAGAGGAATTAGGATTATACGATGAAGTTCAGATAGACTTCGAAGAGCAAACTCTAAAGGTAGTCGGCATTAGAAAAAAATCTACATACCATAATGGGTACTTTGCTAACCTACGTTATTTTGAAACGGTGTTAAAGCAGGAAGAACCTTACGGCAGATCAATTGAGGATGGTAGCAGTGGTAGATGAGAAGAGCTTAAAAGAAAAAGAAACACTTCAAATGATTTTAGATTATTCTGAGATATTTATTCAAGGACATGAACTTGATTATGAGCAAATCACTGCTGATTTTTCTCGCATATGTGAAGCTAAGGCTGCGGCATTTAATTTGTATGAGCCTGATGGTGAGTATTTTACTACTAAAGCGTTTAACTGTGAGCAGTGGCTAGTTAATAAAGCTAAAGATTTATTAGGTATAGATGTTGTAGGGAAACGCTGGATGCATGATTCAATTAAAGCTGAAAAAATTAAAGCTAAAACAATTACCCGCTTCCAGTCGCTCGTCGATTTATCTGGAGATGTATTGCCGCGGACAATTGTCAAACAATTAGAGAATGCACTAGATTTAGGAGAAACAATAGTTATCAAAATCACGAAGAACAATAAAATGCTAGGTGATTTTACACTAATTATGCCAAAGGATAAAGCCTTTGAACAGGAAGGTATAGCAGAAATATTTTGCAATCAGCTCGGATTAGCGATTGAACGTCAAAGGGCTGAAACGCTGCTATTAAAAGAAAAGGAAAGTAGTCAGAAAATGCTTGAGCTGTTCTTTAAGCAATCCCTAAGCGGATTTTTCTTTATGATGCTTGACGAACCAATTGAATGGAATGACAACATAGATAAAGAAAGAACATTGGATTATGTATTTGCCAATCAAAGGATTACGAAGTTTAACCAAGCTATGTTAGATCAATACAGGCTGAAAGAGGATGAAATCTTAGGACTTACACCAAACGATTTCTTTCAACATGATATTGAACGAGGTAGGGATGTGTGGAGGGAGTTTTTTGACAAGGGTCATCTGCATATTGATACGAATGAAATGCGCTTTGATGGAACGCAAATGTGGATAGAGGGGGATTACATTTGTCTTTATGATGATAAAGGACGAATCATTGGCCATTTTGGTAATCAACAGGACATAACTGCCCGTAAGCAAGCTGAACTACAATTAGCGCAACGTGACCAACTATTATCAACACTATCAAAACAAGTTCCTGGAGTAATATATCAATACTTGTTACGACCTGACGGTAGTGGTTACCTTCCATATGCTAGTGATGGGATTTGGGATGTTTATGAAGTAACACCTGATGAAGTAAAAACAGATGCGTCTAAAGCATACTCACGCATTCATCCAGAGGATTATGACAGGGTTATAGAAGCAATCCAGCAATCCGCTAGGCAGCTTAATATATGGGACGATGAGCATCGAGTTAATTTGCCTGATAAAGGTATACGCTGGCTAAAAGGGCTTGCCCGCCCAGAGAAGTTGCCCGATGGAAGTATACTATGGAATGGGTACATAAGAGATATTACAGAAGACAAGAAAACGCAAGATGCTGTAAAACATCAGAATGCACTGATTACCTCGTTATTAGATTCAATACCAGATATGATATTTTTTAAAGATAATAACGGTGTGTTTTTGGGTTGCAATCCTGCTTTTGCAGAATTTGCTGGTAAAGATCGTGCGGAGATTATTGGTAAAACAGACTATGACATATTTAGTGAAGAAGTTGCTGACTTATATGCGAAGCAAGATAAGTTAATGCTTGCAAATCAGAAACCTCTACGTGTTGAAGAATGGTTAACTTACCCAGATGGTAGGCATATACTAGTTGATAAATTGAAAACACCGTACTGGGGACAGGATGGGGAACTGATTGGCATTTTAGGTGTTAGTCGTGACATAACTGCTAGAAAGCATGAAGAACAAATGATTATTGAAGCCAAAGAACAGGCGGAAAAGGCAAGCCGTGCAAAATCAGAGTTTTTAAGTAACATGAGTCATGAAATTCGGACTCCATTGAATGCAATATTAGGCTTAACGGAAGTATTGGAAGCCGAGCTTGATAAACCCACTAATAAAAACTACTTGCGAATAATCAAGAATAACGGTACTAATTTACTGCGCATCATTAATGACACCCTTGATCTCAGTAAGATTGAAGCTGGCAAATTAGAGGCTCACAGTACAAGGTTTATTCCATGGGAGTTATTGCAGGAGATACATACCACATTTTCGATTCAAGCAAGAAAGAAGGGTCTAGAATTCGAAATAGAAACCAATATAAAGACTCCTGAGCAACTTCATGTGTATGCAGATAAGGATAAGCTACGTCAAATTCTAATTAACATTATTGGTAATGCTATTAAATTCACCCATAACGGACATGTGAAATTAATTATGGAACAATATGCAAACGGTACGGATGGAGTTCGTTATATAGTTCGTGATACGGGGATTGGGATTGCAGAGGAGGATTTGGAGAAAATCTTCGATAGCTTCGAACAGGCTGAAACTGGCACGAGTAGAACCTATGGCGGGAGTGGCTTAGGTTTGGCGATAGCTAGAGAATTAACAAAACTATTGGAAGGACGGTTATACGCTGTAAGTAAGGTTGGCGTTGGTAGTCAATTTATCGTCGAAATTCCCTGTAAGCAGGGTGAGGATGTAGCTAAACAAATAGCGGCTAAATCGGATAACGATGATATAGCTGATAAACAAATAGCTGATAAACAAACAACCATACTGGAGCATGATAGTGACAATCTTAAAATTCTATTAGTAGATGATAACACAGATAATCGCTTACTAGTTGAATTATACCTTAAGAGTCAGCCAGTGACTATTGATATAGCTGAGAATGGGCAGCAAGCAGTTGACTTGTTTTTAAAGAATGATAAATATGATTTAATACTGATGGATATACAAATGCCGGTTATGGACGGGTTAGATGCAACCCGTAAAATTCGTCGTTTAGAGCAGGATAGGCGCTTGACAGAGACTTATATTGTTGCCTTTAGCGCATATGCAATGCAGCAGGATATAGACAAGAGTATACAAGCGGGATGTAATGAGCACATTGGTAAGCCTGCTAGGAAAAAACAAATACTAGAGCTATTGGAACGTATACAAAATATTAGTAAAGACGACTCGGAATAGAAGAGTCGTTTTTTTATATAAATAACCATTGATTTTTATATACCCCCTATGGTATATTTAAAACACAAAACAATATACCCCGAAGGGTATGTGTGGGAGGAATTTTTATGGAAAAGTCAGCTCAATTTAATAGACGTTCGTTTATCAAGAAATCAGTACAAGCAACTGTAGTTGCTGGTGTGATAGCTACAGCAAATAATTCTGTAGTAGCTGCTGTTACTGAAGAACAGGGCAGCAAAGGCTATGTTGGCTCCATTATCGATTTAACAAAATGTGATGGTTGCGCTAACTATGGCATGCCATTATGTGTTTCGGCATGTAAACAGAAGAATGAACACCGTTTCCCAGAACCTACAGAGCCAATTAAGGATTACTGGCCACAGAAAAGGCATGAAGATTACTCGAGGGAGCGGGATCGTTATGATCGCTTAACTCCATACAACTGGACTTATATAGAAGAGGTAAAAGTTGAGCACGAAGGTGTAATAGAACCCGTGTCGATACCGAGACGCTGTATGCATTGCGTAGATGCACCTTGCCAAAAACTCTGTCCATTTGGTGTAATTAGCAAATCTGACCAAGGCTCAGTAATGATTGATGAGTTTTTCTGTATGGGTGGAGCGAAATGTCGTGATGTATGTCCGTGGGAAATTCCACAACGACAAGCTGGTGTCGGAGTATATATGCATATTGCACCAGATTTAGCTGGCGGCGGTGTAATGTACAAATGTGATATGTGTAATGATTTACTAGCCAAAGGACAAAAGCCAGCCTGTGAAACAGCGTGTCCTACTGGCGCTATAGAATTTGGACCTGTAGAGGAAATGAGAAAACGTGCTCTTGAAAAGGCAGAGCAAATTAGTGGATATGTATACGGCGATGAAGAAAATGGTGGTACGTTAACATTTTATGTTTCAAAGGTACCATTTGATAAAATAAACGACGCAATCGTTAAAAGTAAAGAAGAAACCTTATCGCAAGATAAGCGCCCAAGCGGAAGACCTAATATGGAACCAGATGTTAAAAATGTGTTAGACAGCACAAAGGGCTTGATGATGGCAACACTAATTGCCCCAGTAGCAGGGCTAGCAACTGCAGGCATCACTGCATATAAAACGATGCAAGGAAGTAAGCGCGAAAGTGGTGATGAAAATGAAGATTCTTAGGCAATCATTGTCGAATCGCATCGTTCATTGGGTATCGGCCATCTCAATATTAATGCTGATTATCACTGGCTTTGGACAAATGCCCTTATACGGTAGGTACTTAGTAGTTCAACCTCCAGGCACCCGTTGGCTAACCAGCTACGAAATCACACTATATATGCATTATATCTTTGCTGCCGTATTACTGTTTATTATCTTTTACCACCTTGCCTACCACTTTCTTCGAAAGGAATTTCATATTTTGCCGAAAAAAGGTGATTTGAAAGCATCTTTTGAAATTATTAAAGCCATGATTTTACGCAGACCTGAACCAGCAAGTGAAAAATATTTGCCTGAACAGAGGCTTGCATACGCTTATTTTGCCTTTGCTATAGCTATGGTAGTTATCACGGGTATATTTAAAGTTATAAAAAACATCCAAGGGGTTAACGTAAGTAATAGTTTGATACTCTGGGGTGCGCAATTACACAACCTGGCAACGATGTTAATAATACTGGGAATCATTATGCATTTAGCTGCATTTGCATTTAAAGCTAATAGGAAAATGCTTTCTGGAATGTTTACAGGCTATGTAAATAAAGAATACGTGCAAGAACGCCACTCTATTTGGTATCATGAATTAGAAGGTCAAGAAGAGAAAAAAGAAAATTAACCAACGGAGGGTGTGTTAATGGAATATAATAAGCAATTGAAAAATCGCCTAAAACGTGTAGAGGGTCAAATCAATGGGATTTTACGAATGATAGAAGAAGGAAAGGATTGCAGAGAGGTAGTAATGCAATTGTCTGCAGCTAGGAGCGCTTTAGACAAAACAATTGCGGTTGTTGTTAGTGAGAATCTGGAGGCGTGTATTCGCGCGCAAATGGAGAAGGGTGAAGGTACGGAGGAACTAATTCAGGAAGCAGTCAACATGTTGGTGAAAAGTAGATAGTAGAAGTAGATAGCAGTATATAAAACTTCGACACTAGCTATAAAAGCTTAGTGTCGGAGTTTTCTTATTTAATGTTTACAACAGCCGTACATAATAGTACGATGGAACTAGCAACTTAGATAAAGCGCAGATTGATAGTTTTACAGACCGCAGCATACATATGTAATAGCACTTGCCATTAAAATTGAAAAGGAGGTTTTTTGCAATGAAGGCTTATGAGGCTGAGAAGATTAGAAACATTGCATTATTGGGGCATGGTGGTAGCGGAAAGACATCAATTACGGAAGCAGCTTTATTCACGGCAGGACTTACTACGAGAATCGGCAGAACGGAAGACGGCAACACGGTATCAGATTTTGACAAAGAAGAGACATCGAGAAACATTTCGATTAGCACATCACTAATTCCTATTGAATGGGAAGGCTACAAAATTAATTTCCTTGATACACCAGGGTATTTTGACTTTATTGGCGAAGCACAAAGTAGCGTCAAAGTAACAGGCGGTGTTATTATTGCCGTTGATGCTACCAATGGAGTTGAGGTAGGAACGGAAAAGGCCTGGGAGATGGCGATGGCTAGGAAAATTCCTACATTTATCTTTGTTAATAAGATGGATCGTGAGAATTCGAATTTTGAGAAAGTATTAAGTGATTTAAGGGACACATTTGGTAAAAAGGTTGCCCCTTTTCAAATCCCGCTAGGAGCAAACGACTCCTTTGTTGGTAATGTTAATGTTGCTAAGATGATCGCCAGGGAATACACGGGCAAAGACTGCATTGATATTCCGATTCCAGAGGAACTTAAGGATAAGGCTATGGAAATCCGCGAGATGCTGATGGAATCTGTAGCTGAAAGTGACGACGAGCTGATGGAAAAATATTTTGCTGGTGAGCCATTTACTGATGAAGAAATGCAGAGTGGACTACGGGCAGGTATTATCGCTGGTGAAATCGTCCCAGTCATTTGTGGTGCTGCTACAAAAAATATAGGCATACATACATTGTTAAATGTAATTACTGATTACTCTCCTTCCCCGAAAGACATGCCTGCTAAAGAAGGCGTAAACCCTTATACAAAAAAGAAGATAACAAGAACCTTAGAAGCAGATGAGCCTTTCTCTGCACAAGTCTTTAAAACAATCGTAGACCCCTATGTGGGCAAAATATCTCTCCTGAAAATTATATCTGGAAACCTAACCCCTGATATGGAAGTATATAATTCGAATAAAGATGAAAAAGAAAAAATCGCAAACTTGTTCTCGTTACGTGGTAAAAATCAAATTGATGTGCAAGCTGCCCGTGCAGGCGATATTGTTGCCGTTGCAAAACTGCAGCATACCATCACAGGGGATACACTTTGTAGTGTTAACGCGCCAATAATGTATAGTAAAATTGATTTCTCTGACCCACAGCTGTATCTTGCAATAGAGCCAAAGGCTAAGGGTGATGAAGAAAAAATTAACATGGGGTTGGTTAGGCTAACAGAAGAAGACCCGAGCTTTTCCTTCGAACGAAATGTAGAGACGAAGCAGACCTTAATCAGAGGGCAAGGCGAATTACATATAAAAGTTATCGTAAGCAAGCTAAAAAGTAAATTTGGTATTGATGTTGAGCTTAGTGATGCTAAAGTACCTTACCGTGAAACTATCAAAGGTAAATCGGATGTTCAAGGGAAGCACAAGAAGCAATCAGGTGGGCACGGTCAATATGGAGACGTTAAAATAAAATTTGAGCCTTCCACGGAAGAGTTCGAATTCAATGAGACGGTCTTCGGTGGCGCTGTGCCGAAGGCATATATACCAGCAGTAGAAAAGGGCTTAAGGGAGTCAATGGAGCAAGGGGTATTGGCAGGATATCCAGTAATCAACGTAAAGGCGACACTATTTGATGGTTCCTACCATGATGTCGATTCCTCGGAGATGGCCTTTAAAATTGCTGCAGGAATTGCCTTTAGAAAAGGGATGGAGCTGGCAAAGCCAGTAATCTTAGAACCAATTGTTGAATTGAAAATCATTGTCCCAGAAGCGTATATGGGTGAGGTTATGGGTGATATGAACAAGAGACGCGGCAGAATTAACGGTATTGAGCCACAGATAAATGGTGATCAACTAATAATCGCCGAAGCGCCGCAATCGGAAACATTCAAATACGCAATAGACCTACGCTCAATTACGCAGGCTAGAGGCAGCTTTACCTCGAAGTTTGTTCGTTACGAGGAAGCGCCACCTAATGTTAGCGAACAGGTAATTGCAGCTGCGAAAGCAGAGAAATAAATTTATCAATTTTATTTGAAATAATTGATTTCATGTTATAATAAGAAAATTCAAACTAATGAAAATTTTATTGGATTAACGGAGGGTAACATGGAGCAATTTGAAAATGTAACAATTGTAAAGAAGGCAAACGTGTACTTTGATGGGAAGGTGACGAGTAGAGCTGTCCTATTTCCGAACGGAGAAAAGAAAACATTAGGAATTATGATGCCAGGTGAATATGAGTTTGGCACATCAGAGAAAGAGATAATGGAAATTCTTGCGGGTGATTTAGAAGTTCAGTTTCCAGGGGATGATAGCTGGATACATATTACAGGTGGCCAATCTTTTGAAGTACCAGCCAATGCAAGCTTTAAGTTAAAAATCAAAGAGCTTACGGATTATTGCTGCTCCTATATTAAATAATCATAAATACCGCAAACGTCTGTTGAGATGTTCTGCGGTTTTTTCTTGAGGTGACATATGATAGATTACTACAAAGTTAACAGCTCTAGTTTTTTTGAAATTAAAGAATGCCACAATAGAGTACACGCAGAGCAAGAGCATTTCCATGAGGAGCTATCAATTGCAGTCATACATAAAGGTCAGACGACAGTTCAATTTGAGGGAAGGCCTTATCTTTTCTGTGCAAAGGATTTAATTGTAATTCCTCCTAGGCTTATTCATAACTGTTGTCCAGAAGTAATAGAAGATTGGAAATTTAGTATGATTTATATCAATTATCAATGGTTTATGAACTCATTTAAATTAATGATTGATAAACATAAGCTGTTTCATTGTAGCCTCGCAGACGACGAATTTCAAGTGCTACATCAATATATAGAGTCCCTAAAAAAAGTTGATGATAAATCATTTCTTGAATCCCAATTGATAGAGTTACTTGATACGTTTTTTGTTCAGAAGAGCAATGACTTTGAATCGGTCGTAATTCATTCAAAAGAAAAACAAGAAATTGCAATCGTTAAAGAATACATAGAAGAGCATTTTGCAGATAGACTTACTTTGGAAGATTTAGTGAATATATCGTCCTTGAGCAAATTTCATTTATTACGAGTATTTAAAAATATTTACAAAGTATCGCCATTATCGTATCAGCGGAATTTGCGTTTTAACTTTGCCAAGAATGAGCTGCGTAAGGGGAAAGCGCTAGCTGATGTAGCAGTCGCGCTCGGATATTACGACCAGAGTCATTTTACCAATGAATTTCAAAAATTTACTGGTACAACCCCTATGGAATATCGGAAAAACATATAAAATAGCAACCATTTACAATACAACTGAATTGAAAGCAACTAAGATAATAAGAAAACTACACAAGGGAGAAATAAAGAGAAAATGAACAAACAACATGTAAATGGTTATTTATTAGCGTTTTTAACAGTGTTAATTTGGGGGACAACGTATATTTTTACAAAGAATTTACTCAACCATCTGAGTCCTTTTGAAATACTAATGTACCGCTTTCTTATTGCTTATGGATTATTACTACTAATTTATCCCAAGTTTGATTTTTCCTTTGCCTGGAAGGTAGAGGGGTTATTCTTTTTGTTAGGGTTATTAGGAGTTACCTCATATTTTTTACTAGAAAACATAGCTCTTAGTTTCACGCAGGCGTCTAATGTTGGCTTAATCGTGTCGGCCATTCCTTTGTTTGCTGCGATTGTCGCCCATTTTATGCATAAGGATGAACGCTTCCAGAAAGATCAATTATTTGGCTTTATGGTTGCTATTACAGGAATTTTTCTTGTTATCTTTAATGGTGCATACCTGTTGGATGTAAGTCCTACTGGAGATCTACTAGCGTTATTATGTGCGGTAATTTGGGCAGTTTACTCTAACTTATTGAAAAAAGTAGACAATAGTATGTCGCCAATACTAATGGCGAGGAAGACTTTTTTCTACGGGATTTTGACAATGACACCTATTATGCTTTTCAATGGGGTTTCGGTACAATTTGCTAGCATACGTTCAATGGAGGTAATTGGTAGCATATTATTTTTAGCATTATTGGCGTCAATACTGGCATTTGTCATGTGGAACAAAGCAATTAAACTGATAGGGTCTGTAAAAACAACGACCTTTATTTACTTAGTACCACTTATTACGATGGTTTCTTCTGCGATTTTTTTAAAAGAACAGATTACAGGTATTATGATAATAGGTGCTGTCCTTATTCTATTTGGTGTTCATTTGGGGACGAATAGAACAATAGCAAAGCCATAATAAAATGATTGACACATTGATATATGTAGTGTAAATTCTAAACAAAGGGTGTCAAGAAGACACTTATGCTAATAAGCATACGAGCCGCGAACGGCTTTTGATTACAGATAACCATATAGCAAATTGATGCTAGCTCCACTATGGAGATTGGCTTATGTTTGCCAGGTTATTATTAATTGTCAAAAGTGTTCTGCGGTTTTTTGTTTTTTTACAACAATATAGATAATAAAAAGGGAGAGCGGAAGAATGCAAACAAGTAGAGTTTATAAAATGATTTGTATGTTTTTAGTAATTGCTGTTGTGGTTGCTGCCATTGTAGGCTGTGGTAAATCAAGTCAAACAAGTCAACCATCAGAACAAGAAAACCAACAAGAAAATATACAGACAGAAAACACACAAAAAGACGAATTAGTGTTAGCGGTACGCTCTGAGCCAGATGATGGATTCGACCCGACTACAGGCTGGGGACGCTATGGTTCACCATTATTCCAAAGTACCTTACTTACATTTGATGACGAATTAAATGTTGTTAATGATTTAGCAGTTAACTATTTAATCAGCGAAGATGGACTGACATGGACTGTAGAAATCCGTGATGATGTTGTGTTTTCTGATGGAGTTCCATTAACAGCACAAGACGTTGTCTATACATTTGAAACAGCAAAAAGTAGTGGATCTGTAGTTGATTTAAACGTTCTTGAAAGCATAGAAGCAGTAAGTGATTATACAATAGAGTTTACTTTAGAAAGAACTCATTCTGCATTTATAGACATATTAATAACACTTGGGATTGTTCCAAAACATGCCCATGGGAGTGGATATGGGGAACATCCTGTAGGTTCAGGTCCATTCACATTCGTACAATGGGATAAGGGTCAGCAATTAATTATCGAACGAAACCCTAAATACTACGGCAAACAGCCTAATTTTAGAAAAATTACGTTTCTTTACTTAGATGAGAATACTGCGTTAGCAGCAGCTAAGGCTGGGCAAGTAGATTTAGCAGCAGTACCAGCAGCATTTGGCTTACAGATTGTTAACAACATGCGCGTTGAAGCTCTTCAAAGTGTAGATAATCGTGGTATTTTATTCCCGTTTGTTCCTGCTGGGCAAACATCAGCGGATGGTTTGCCAGTTGGTAATGACGTTACAGCAGATTTAGCCATTCGCCAGGCAATTAACGTTGGTATTAATCGTGCAGCATTAGTGGAAGGCGTATTAGAAGGATTTGGTACACCTGCCTACACGGTGGCAGATGGTCTTCCGTGGTGGAATTCAGATACAGTAATAGAAGATGCCGATTTTGAAGCGGCGAAAGCAATTTTGCGTGACGGTGGTTGGGAAGAGACGGCTGCAGATGGTATTTTGCGTAAAGGGGATATAAAGGCTGAGTTTAGATTGGTTTATCCAATTAGTGATAATACGCGTCAATCATTAGCACTAGCTGTAGCTGATTTAATTAGACCACTAGGTATTAACATCATACCAGAAGGTAAAAGTTGGGACGATATTGGAAGAATTAAGCATTCAGATGCTGTGTTGTTTGGTTGGGGCGCCCATACACCACTAGAGATGTATCATTTACACAGCTCGGAGATGGCAGGGAGCGGTTGGTTTAATAGTGGTTTTTACAGTAATCCTCAGGTAGATGAATACATGGCTAAAGCGTTAGCGGCAGGAACTGTTGAAGAAGCTAATCAATACTGGCAGAAAGCTCAGTGGGATGGTAGCACAGGTATTAGTGCCAAAGGAGATGCTCCGTGGGCGTGGCTGGTAAATCTTGATCATGTATATTTTGTTCATGAACAATTAGATATAGGAAATCAAAGAGTTCAGCCCCACGGACATGGCTGGCCGGTAACAGCGAACATTGTGGATTGGCAATGGAAATAATTAAGAAACTGGTGCGGTTGGCTACCTTGTTGGTAGCCGTCTGCATTCTTTCATTTACATTAGTCTATCAATCACCAGTAGACCCAGTGTCAGCGTATATTGGCGCTGATATGCTGCTTGTCGGTCAGGATCAACGACAACAAATTGCAGAATATTGGGGACTTGACCGCTCAGGACCTGAACAGTTCTTGCGTTGGTCGGGGGCGTTGCTGCAGGGGGATTTTGGTACATCGATGATTTATCGAAAACCTGTAGCAGAAGTTATTGGTGAGAAGTTTATTGCTTCCGTAGCACTCATGAGCGTGGCATGGGTATTATCGGGAGTGATTGGTTTCATATTAGGAGTATGGGCCGCTTATAAGCGGGACACCATTATAGATAGATTGAT
Source organism: Desulfuribacillus alkaliarsenatis (assembly GCF_001730225.1). Classification (NCBI taxonomy): domain Bacteria; kingdom Bacillati; phylum Bacillota; class Desulfuribacillia; order Desulfuribacillales; family Desulfuribacillaceae; genus Desulfuribacillus; species Desulfuribacillus alkaliarsenatis. Next base: position 44,278 of record NZ_MIJE01000022.1, read on the forward strand.
TAAGTGGTATTGCTATACATTAGCGTCAACACCAACCTTTTGGATGGGATTGCTTTTGCTAATGGTATTTGCTGTTTGGTTGCAGTGGTTTCCTGTTGGAATGGGTGCGCCAGCGGGGGTGTTAGCGGCAGATGTTACAATTTGGGACCGTATTAAGCACTTAATCCTGCCTGCTCTCACATTAAGTATTATTGGTATAGCACCAGTAGCACTGCATACAAGACAGAAATTAATTGATGTTTTATCTAGTGACTATGTATTATTTGCTAAAGCTCGTGGAGAGAGTGGAGTTACCATTATCCGTAGGCATGGAATTAGAAACGTAGCAATTCCGGCACTAACATTGCAATTTGCTTCCTTTAGTGAGTTGTTTGGAGGTGCGGTACTCGCAGAAGCGGTGTTCTCTTATCCAGGGCTAGGGCAGGCAAGTGTAGAAGCAGGACTGCGTGGTGACGTGCCATTGTTACTTGGAATTGTGATCTTTAGTACGGTGTTTGTGTTTGTAGGGAACCTGCTTGCAGACATCTCCTATCGTTTACTTGACCCAAGAATACGGAAGGGGGATTCAATGTAATGAAGACTCCTTTACCTAATAGTTCAACCCGTAATAATAGTTCAACTCGTACAGGTCTATTGTTTTCGAGCTGGAATCGTAGGAAGCGGACACTGGCAGCAATCATTGTTGCTAGTATCTTTCTGACTACGCTTCTGGGAACAGGATTACTTTTATCTGATGATGGGTTGAAAACGCAGTTACAACTGCGAAATCAAGCACCATCACTAGAACATCTCTTTGGCACTGATTGGCTTGGTAGAGATATGTTAACCCGTACATTGAAAGGTTTATTGTTAAGCTTCTGGGTTGGTGTGATAGCTTCCTTTAGCAGTGTAATAATATCAATAATTTTAGGGATTATGGCTGGAACGCTAGGGCGTTATGTTGATGCATTTATTTCTTGGTTGATAGATTTGTTTTTAAGTGTTCCTCATTTATTGGCACTAATACTTATATCATTCGCACTTGGTGGAGGTTTTAAGGGTGTCGTCATTGGTGTGGCGCTGACGCATTGGCCGAGATTAGCACGTTTGATTAGAGCAGAGATATTACAGCTGCGTTCTTCGGAGTATATTCAAATATCAAAGCGCTTAGGTAAGTCAAACTGGTGGATTGCCAGAAAGCATATGATGCCACATATTGTTCCGCAAGCGTTAGTTGGGTTCTTATTACTGTTCCCCCATGCGATTTTACATGAAGCGGGCGTGACATTCTTGGGTATGGGCTTATCATCTTCGCAGCCTGCCATTGGTATCATTCTATCAGAATCAATGCGCTATCTATCGGCAGGTATGTGGTGGCTAGCTTTATTCCCTGGATTATGCTTACTGTTAATGGTTCGGATGTTTGATATTATCGGTGAAAACCTTAGACTGATGCTTCATCCTCATGAGGCTCGTAAATAATAAATTTAAAAGAATGTTTAGCTAGAAGACTAGTAGTATAGATTTTAAACAAGTAAAGAAAACTGATTGTGAAATATAGAGGGAGGGAAATGTATATGTCAACGGCAGTTTCAAATGCACGGTCGTATGTAGCAGACAACCCTTTAACAAAACATAAGCATGTTTCTAAACCAAATTTGAAGGTAGTCCCAGCAAAGGCAAAGCAATCCGTGCCAGTATTACAGGCTAAGGATATTTCTATATCGTTTTGTCAATACACGAAAGGTCTTGAGCAAAGTTATCAAAAGGTCATTACAAGCTTGCATTTAGATGTGCATGCTGGTGAAGTTGTTGCTATAGTAGGCTCAAGTGGATCAGGTAAGAGTTTATTGGCCCATTCTATCCTAGGGATTCTACCAGATAATTGTCAGTTATCGGGAGAGCTTTATTACAAGGGAGCTCCGCTGTCTGAAGTTGAACTGAGTAAATTGCGTGGAAAAGAGATATCCCTTGTACCCCAATCAATTAACTACTTGGACCCGTTAATGAAAGTTGGAAAACAGGTAGAAACTTCTGTGCCGAAAGAAAAAGGAAACAAGAAGTCTGTTGTTCGTCAACTGTTCTCTAAGTTTGGTTTAGCTCCAAAGGTAGAAGAAATGTATCCGTTTCAACTTTCAGGGGGAATGGCGCGCAGGGCGATTGTGTCTGCAGCTATAGCTGGAAATCCAAAGCTATTGGTAGCAGATGAACCGACACCGGGATTAGATGAAGAAGGTGTTAAGGAAGCACTATCCTTCTTTAAAAAACTATCAAACCAAGGACATTCTATTATAATGATTACACATGACTTGGAAGCAGCCTTGCAAATTGCTGATAGAATTGTAGTCTTTTATGCTGGGACTACGGTCGAAATGGCACCTGTACGTGACTTTGCTGGTGCTGGAGAGAATCTACGTCACCCTTATTCTAAGGCACTGTGGAATGCATTGCCACAGAACGGCTTTCAGCCCTTAGCAGGTTCGCAGCCATTACATGATCAACTTCCTAAGGGATGCTTTTTCGGTCCGCGCTGCTCTCTGAAAACAGAAATGTGCGAGCAACATTTGCCAGAGCTACGGGGACTTAGGGATGGTAGTGTGAGGTGTATCCATGCAACTTAAAGCTGAAAAGGTTGGCTATTACTACAAAGATAATGAATGGTTGTTCCGCGATTTTCAGATTACTGTAGATCCTGGAGAGATTATAGCAATTCAAGGTAAGAGCGGCAAAGGGAAGACAACTCTAGCACAAATCCTAGCAGGTTATCAAAAGCCTATGGAAGGTAGTGTGTTGCTAGGAGAGCAAGAGTTGATCTCTAGCAAAAACCGAATTTCCTATACTGGGTTTTATCCAGTTCAGCTTGTATGGCAGCATCCAGAGAAAGCCGTCAACCCACGCTGGAAATTAAGAGAGACACTATATGAAGCAGGGGAACTTGACGAGATAATTATTGAACAATTAGGGATTGAAAAGCAATGGCTTGAGCGTTGGCCTAATGAACTATCTGGTGGAGAGTTACAGCGTATTTGTGTAGCTAGGGCATTGCATAAGGATACAAAATATCTAATAGCTGATGAAATGACAAGTATGCTAGACGCATTAACACAGTCTCAAATTTGGAATGTAGTCCTTGATGTGGCTAGGGATAGGAACATTGGGATTATTGTTATAAGTCATGATAAACATTTAATAAATAAACTTTGTAATCGAATCGTACAACTATAATTTGGTATTGCCAATTCCATTTTAAAAAAAGTATTTCATTTTTATCATAGTGATTGCCTGCTCATGCTTATGCTATTGGGCAATAGTTTGAGCCACCATGTCCTAAGAGACTGACTTCTAGTTCTGTATTTTCACTAGAAGCATAGATATTTGCAAGCTCGGGCCCCTCTATAAAGCCTGTAAAAGTCACCTGGGGGAGGAGTTTTTTCACATAAGTATTATATAGGGGGCCATCGCCTACAACCAATAAATGGGTATCTTTTTTTAGGATATCAGGTAAAGCCTGATATGTTTGAATAACAATATCTATATCTTTCTCAGGAGCAAGACGACCAACGTATAAGATGATGTTTTTTTCATAATCTTATATTTTTGTCTGATTGCTTCTGTTTTTTTGCTAGGAGAGAAATGAGACGTATCAATACCCCACCCAGAGTATATAGCCCCAGTAAGCCAACATTAAAAGGCATGGCTATATGGATTAAATCTATGTCCTTGTCTATTACATTAACAGATATTTATAAAGTAAATGTTAAGTAATGGTTAAAGTAATCTAAACCTTTTACCACAAAAAATTTACAATAGCACAACGTTAGCTTAATATTGATAGCTTATGATAGTACTGTAATCTATAAACAGTGTAAATAGGGAGGCGTTATCATGAGTCGCTTCGTCAGTTGGTTGTCTGTATATGATCAAAGAGCCTTTTATCTGGTGAATCAGCATATTCGGTGCAGAATACTAGATAAGTTGCTCCCTTTTGTTACCCGTTTAGGTGGCGCTACATTTACGATAGCATTAATGCTTGCGATGCTATTATTATCACAGGATCTAATTCGAATTTGGTCAATTCAAGGGCTAATATCCCTGGGTGCAAGCCATATTGTAGTACATGTAATTAAAAAGCTATATGGTAGGGCACGTCCCTATGATTGTCTTGCTGGGGTAACTTTAAATGCCAATCCTTTAAAAGATTACTCATTTCCCTCGGGGCACACAACAGCAGTTTTTTCAATTGTCACTGTGTTCATACTACACATCCCGTTTTTAGCTATTTTCCTCTTGCCACTTGCTATATTAGTAGCACTATCCCGAATGTATTTAGGCCTACACTATCCAACAGATTGTATTATTGGAGCGTGTATTGGCATAGTTAGCTCCGTATTTGTTGTTTGGGCTTTCCCAATATTTTTTTAGTACATCAGAATTCATCAATTTTATCTATTGAGGTGTGGGGATTAAATGGATTCGATTAAGGTTAGTGTAATGCCTAAGCGAATACTCATATTGTCTGAGGCATTTGGGTTGGGTCACACAATGGTGGCAAAGGCAATTAAGGACTCCATGCTAATGCATGAGCCTTCGTGGCACGTTGATGTGTTTGAAGCAAGCACGTTAGTTCGGCCTACAACAAGTCGGATAATGTCATTACTATATCTTAAATCACTACAGTACACACCGAGCCTATGGGGCAAAATTTATCATAAGTCACAGCACAAACCACTCAACCAACAGTTGCAATTTCTTATGCAACATATGATATATACTAGATTTGATAAGTTGATTGCTGAATATAAACCAGATTTAATTATTTGCACACATCTATTTCCGAGCTTGATAGTATCTAAGCTAAAGAAAAATGGATTAAGGACTAAGCTGTGCACGGTTATTACAGACTTTTGCTTGCATGGTTCATGGCTAAGTAACGAGGTTGATCATTATCTGCTTCCTACAGAAACAATTCGCAATGAGTTACTTCTAAAAGGTATTAAAACAGAAAAGCTACACGTAACAGGTATCCCAGTACATCCTAAATTTCAAATTGAAAGCTCGAGTTTATCTAGTAAAAAAGCATTTAGAGAATTATTGCAATTACAGGATATGCCAACCCTAATATGCATGGGAGGGGGATTAGGGGTCGGACTTTCTGAGTCAATGGTGAAGGTTTTAGAGAAGTATTTAGGCCAAATGCAAGTATTATTTATTGCTGGTAAGAATCATAGTTTGTATAGAAATATCATGAACTTGTCAGTATGCAAGCATGAGAATTTTCACTTATATTCGTTTGTGGACTACATTGACAGACTGATGAAGGCATCTGATGTTATGGTTACAAAACCAGGTGGAGTTACTTGTTCAGAAGCGATTCGCATAGGATTGCCAATGCTGATATTAAATCCACTGCCAGGTCAAGAACAAGGAAATCTGCATTATATGCTTGAGCATAGGCATGGTCTATTTATAGAAGATGAACGCACACTAGATTTACAGTTACAGTCACTTATATTAAAGCCTGAAGATTTTTCACAACAGTTTTCAGTAGCTGTTACTAAAAAAAGTGCTATATTTCCTCAAGGGGTGGAACAAGTGGTAAAATCTATGCTTTTTTAAAAACGTTACTATAAATAAGTAAATTGCCGCGAACTTCAATTAGAAGGTTTCGTGGTTTTTTATAGGCGTCAAAAAATGATTGTTTTAATATTTTGCTATAAGTATGAATAGATATATAGTATTATATATTTGTGGAATATAGGACTTCAGGCGGAGGTTTGATTGGATGATTTACGTATCAATAGACAATATACAGTACGGAACTATACTAGCAAGAAACATATACAACGATAAAGGTGATGTACTTTTAAAAAAAGGCACACCTTTGACTGTTGGGTTATTAGCTCGCTTACGTAGATTAGGTGTTTATGCACTTTATGTTGAGAACGAGCATTTCAATGATATAGAGATGGAAGACGCAATATCTGAGCAGACAAAAATTGAGGCACTTACGAGTATTGCGCTAGCTATTGAAAAAACTCAGGCTGGAAAAGATTTCGACATAAAGAATATATCTAAAGCTGCTAAAAACATAGTAGCAGATATAACGGAAAAAAATGATATTCTAGTTAGCTTAAATGATATTAGGACTAAAGACAATCAGCTATTTGTACATTCACTTAATGTTTGTATGCTATCAGTATTAATGGGATTAAAACTGGAGTTAAACAACATGCAATTAAATGATTTAGCTGTGGGTGCTTTGCTACATGACATCGGACTAGGCAATTATGAGAATGAAGAAGTGGATAAGTCACATGCATTAAAGGGATTTAGCATTTTAAAAAAGAAACATGAGATCAATCTTCTGTCTGCGCACGTTGCATTACAACACCATGAAAATGTAGATGGATCAGGTTATCCTCGAGGGATGAAGGGACCAGAAATTCCTTTGTATGCTAAGATTGTAGCTGTTGCAGATTATTTTGACAGAAGAATGGCAGCAGGAGATGTTAAGCCATATGAAGCTTGTGAGGAAATCATGGGCTACACTGGCAAGCGCTTTGATATAAATATTGTTGTTTTATTTTTGAAATCAGTTGCATTATATCCGACCGGTAGTTCTGTCCAATTAACAACAGGTGATACTGGAGTAGTTATTTCTCAACATCCAGGGATTCCGATGCGTCCAAAAGTGAGGCTACTAAAAACAAAGTCTGTCAGCTCTAGTGATTATGACGAGGAATCACTATTATCTGAAGATACGGAAACATTTGATGTAGACTTATACAAAAAAACGACGGTATTTATCAAATCTATACTTAACGAGTAGCACGTATCTTGCCCTTTCAGGTGTTTTATGAGAGGGCATTTTTATTTCTTGAAAACGAACAGAAGTTCCTATATACTTTGTGGTAGAATCATCTATGTAGTAGGTGAGATTTTTAAGGAGGTGGCGACTTGAAATACAGAACTATTGATCTGTTTGCAGGGATAGGTGGAATTCGAAGAGGTTTTGAAATGACAGGGCACTTTGAAAATGTTTTGTCTGCAGAAATTGACCGATATGCCTGCATGACGTATAAACACCTCTATGGACAAGACCCATTCAATGATGTAACTTCAGCTACTTTTAAAAATCAATTAGCCAATATATCTTATGACGTACTGCTAGGGGGCTTCCCTTGCCAAGCGTTTAGTATAGCTGGAAAGAAAGAAGGATTTAAAGACAAAACCAGAGGCACGTTATTTTATGATATTGCAGAGATAATAGAAATGACTCGGCCGAAGGCATTTTTGATTGAAAATGTGGAAGGACTTTTGCGACATCAAAAAGGAGAAACATTTAAGGTTATTTTAGAAACCTTAGTAAATGACTTACAATATAAGGTTGTTGGAGTTTCTACCAATCCAATAACTAACGAATTAGAATACAATCCCAAAAGCTTCATACTAAATTCCAAAAATTTTGGCGTTCCACAAAATCGACCACGAGTATACATATTAGGATATGACAAGCGTCGCTATGGAGAGTCTAGTTCTCTGGATGCAATTGCTCTTCCTCAGAAAAATAATAGATTTCCTATATATAGAAACCTCCATGATTTATTAGAGTATGGAGCTGATCCTGAATATTACTTATCTTCAGGATATCTTGAAACGCTAAAAAGGCACAAAGCAAGACACAAAGGCAAAGGCAATGGTTTCGGATACATGGTTGTGAATGCTAAGAATATAGAGAATCCCATATCCAATGCTGTCTTAGCAACTGGTGGTTCAGGGAAAGAGCGAAATCTTGTATACGATCCACAGGAGGGCATTGCGGGATTATTGGTAAAATCAAAGAAAACTCCATTGAATGGCGAAGGGATTCGTCAGATGACACCAGGAGAATGGGGAAGGCTTCAAGGTTTTGTCGACTATGCTTTTAAAGATTTCCAAACTGGTATAGATGAATTTTCGTTTCCGCAAGGAGTAAGTAAAGCGCAGCAGTATAAGCAATTTGGCAACTCAGTCACGATTCCAGTAATTGAAACTATAGCGGCTAGTATGTATGACGTACTCTATGAGTTAGAGGTAAACTTAAGTGAGGCTATAGATAATTTGCAAAATAAATCACTTTCGAAAATAGTTTAAATCGAAAAAGAAAGGTCGAGTTATATGTTTACTGGTAACAAAGGGGAATGGAGTGAGTGCTATACATTTTTAAAACTCTTAGGCGAAGGTAGGTTATATGCTGCAGATGCGGAATTGAACAAGATTCCAGACATCTATTACCCTATTATTAAAATTATCAGAGATGAAGCATGTGGGAAAAAAGATTATATACACAGAGAAAATGTTATTGTTGTTGACGGTGATACAAACCGAACAGTATTGGAGATATCTGCAGACGATTGCGTTAGAAAGGCAACTTATATTTATGATAGAATTATTAAGTCTAAGGGACCTTCGTTTGCAATTCCTCAAATCGAGGCTTTTTTAAACGAGCTTAAATTTAAAAAGTTAAAAGCTAAGTCGGCTGATAAAAGTGATATTCGTATCGTAGTATATGACTTGAATACAGGCATGAAGCCAACACTTGGGTTTAGTATTAAATCCAGGCTCGGTGGATTATCGACATTATTAAATGCAGGGAAAACAACCAATTTTATATATAAGGTAACAGGGGTAAATATAGATGCAAAAATGGTAGAGGAGATAAATTCTATTGCTACTAAATCTAAGATAAGAGATAGAATTAGTGCTATTAAAGAATTGGGAGCTAAAATAGAGTTTATCGAAATGGCGAGTGATATGTTTGAATTAAATTTACAGGTAATTGATAGCTTGCTACCTAGTATATTGTCAAACTTTGTACTTAACTTTTATCAAGGCAGAGGATCTTCGTTAGAAGAGTTATTGAAAATTATGAAGGAAGAGAATCCTTTCAATTTTGACACACGCTTTAATCATAATTTTTACGAGTATAAGTTGAAGGGATTTATTCGTGATGTTGCGTTGGGTATGACTCCAGCAAAATGTTGGGACGGAAAATTTGACGTCATAAGACTGAATTTACAAATACGCTTTATTTAATGGTAACGAGGTGTTGTAATTGACTGTACATAAAGAGTATTGGCCTAATGGGAATGTAAAGTACGATGGGGAAATGGTTGATGGGAAATGGCAAGGCGAAGGAAGGTTATTTTATGAAAATGGAAAAATACATTATAAAGGTGAATTTGAGAATGGTGAAATGCATGGTTTTGGAGAGCTTTATAATGAAAACGAAGCATTAATATATCGTGGTCATTTTGAATTTGGTGAAAAGGCACCCAAATCATATAATGCTAAGCAATTTTTGAATACTCTCGTATCTAGTATCGACTTCTATGGATGGCTCAAAAAAACAGCTTTCTTTGCTGTATATTTTGCTATTTTTGTAGCGATTGATTATTGGTATGGTGCAAGCTGGGCGATGTATTTAGTATCGCTTGTATTGTTTACACTAGCAATTACATTTACTATTAGAAGAGATTTGTACTATAGATATGCTAGTTTTTTTAATAGTTACTCCATGGATATGATTGAAGAAAAAGGTGAATTGTTTAAAAAGAAGAATACAAGATCAAATATTATTGGCTTGTATTTTGTTGCTACTATAATGATGTTTAATGGCTCTGTACAGCCAGATAATCGTTCATTAATCGAATATATCGGTTTAGCTAATATCTTAGTATTTTTTGTGTTTTTTCTATTGTTATTACTATTGCTAGATATATTAAGTAATGCTGCTTTAAAGCATAGCGATGATAACGACCAATTCATAGGTTACTCTATTGTTTTTGGATTTTTAGTTGTGCTAATTGTGTTTGTTTTTCTACAAATATTATTTTAATAAGATCATAAGAGGCTTCAAACGTATGTAAGGAGAGGAAGATTTACAAACGAAAATAGGAAGTATATAATTGTAAATAGTAAAAAAGAATCATGGGGTTATATGCATCCATGATTCTATTAATGTAGACAGTGCGTACAAATCAATAATATCAATAATCAAGAAATCGAGGGGAGTTTTCCGAAATGAGTGCAAATCAAGATTACCTTAATATGCATAACAAAATAACAGAGACAGTAGTTGAAAAAGCGAAAAATATTGCTGTTGACTTAGAGGTAGACTCAGCTAAGCTGCAGGAGTTAGTTGACGGGGTAACGCCAATTACTTCTGTAGTTAATGTGCCAATAGATAAGGATGAGTTCTTAGCGCTGGCTGAGGAGATTACAAATCATATTAGTACTCATCAACCACAATTAAGTGAGGTTGTACAAGCAATCATAAAGACACTGAAAACTACAGACCGTTTAGACGAATTTGTTACAGCGTCAAAAAAATTAGACTTAGATTTTTTTGTGGAATTTGGCGAAGAACATAATATAAATCCATCTATAACTCAGTTTTTAGGGGAAATGGCATACCGCTCTTATGCTATTGCTTTTGCTAAGCTAGTGCTTCAAGATATAGATTTGGCTAACTACAGGAATAATCTATGTCCAGTATGCGGTGAGAAAGTACGGATTATGAGTGCGCATGGGGATGATAAGCGCGAAGCTTGCTGTACCCGTTGTGATACAGTGTGGGAACTAAATCCCCTGCAGTGTCCGCATTGTAAGAATGACGACCACGAAAAGCTCCATTATATTAAAGCAGGGGCTGATGAAGGTCGGAAAGTTTATGCATGTAATGTGTGCAAAGAGTATGTTAAACAAATTGATGCTAAAGATTTCATGAATAAACCCAGTCATTTTATTGTCGACCTAGAGACAATTTATTTAGATATGTTAGCTGCTCAACAAGGTTATGGAGCAAAAGTAAAATAAAGAAAAACGAGGAGTGGGAAAAATGGCTGAAAAGCAAAGTAATAGCCATGCGAAATCAAAGGTATGGCTAGTAAAAGGAGAAAATGTTGTTTATGGTGACGGTAGACAAGCCTTGCTAAGTGCGATTAAGGATACTGGCTCGATAAGGCAAGCGGCAAGTAGACTAGGAATGTCCTATCGGGCGGCATGGGGTAAGATTAAAGCGACGGAAGAGCGATTGGGACTCGAGCTTGTTAGCACAAAAGCAGGTGGAAATGATAGTGGAACGAATCTTACTGAGGCTGGCATAGAGTTCATGAAGAAGTATGAGCAGTTTAAGGCAGAGTCAAATGATGCAGTTGACGAAATTCATCGGAAATATTTTGGATAGATTGACGAACAGTTTTTCAGTTGATAAAATAACTCTTAATGTTAACTTAAGGAGTGTTTAAACAGTGCAAAAGCCTGAACAAAAGGTAATCGTCCTTGATTTTGGAGGACAGTATAACCAGTTAATCGCGAGGCGAATTCGTGAGCTAGGTGTATATAGTGAACTAATGTCTCATAAAACAACAATTGAACAAATTAAAGAATTAAACCCAAAGGGGATTATCTTCTCAGGCGGACCAAACAGTGTCTATAGCGAGAAAGCGCCAAAGGTTGATTCGGAAATTTATGAGCTTGGAATACCGATACTTGGAATTTGCTATGGCATGCAAATGATGTCGTACCATTTCGAAGGTAAGGTAGAACGTGCTAGTGTTAGGGAATATGGCAAGGCAACCATCACTGTTTCAAACGAGTCAAGCCTATTATATACAGGACTGCCAAAGGAGCAGCAGGTATGGATGAGCCATAGCGACCTTGTAATAGAGCCACCTAAGGGCTTTGTAGTCGATGCAAGCACCAATCACGCCCCTGTAGCGGCGATGAGCAATGAAGAAAAAAGACTGTATGCAGTACAGTTCCATCCTGAGGTACTACATACCGTCCATGGCAACGATATGCTTAAAAACTTTATCTTACACGTTTGTAAGTGTGATTTAAATTGGACAGCTAGTAACTTTGTAGAATTTGCTGTAGAAGATATAAAAAGTCGTGCAGGAGATAAGAAGGTTCTATGCGGACTTAGCGGCGGTGTAGATTCTTCAGTTGCTGCGGTGTTAACACATAAGGCAGTAGGGGATAATTTAACTTGTATCTTCGTAGATCACGGTCTATTACGTAAAAATGAAGCAGAGCAGGTAATGGAAACATTCAAAGATGGTTTCAACATGAATATTATTCTTGTCGATGCGAAAGAACGTTTTATGACCAAATTAAAAGGGGTCAGTGATCCTGAGACTAAACGTAAAATTATTGGTGAAGAATTTATCCGTGTATTCGAAGAAGAGTCTAAGAAACTAGGGCAATTCGATTACCTTGTACAGGGCACATTGTATACAGATATTATTGAAAGTGGAACAGATACGGCGACAACTATTAAATCCCATCACAACGTTGGTGGATTACCAGAAGATATAGATTTCGAGATAATTGAACCGTTAAACACATTATTTAAGGATGAAGTTAGACGTGTAGGGGAAGAAATGGGATTACCTGAGACGATTGTATGGCGCCATCCATTCCCAGGACCAGGTCTTGCAATTCGTGCAATAGGGGAAGTGACGGAAGAAAAGCTGCACATTCTCCGTGAGTCAGACGCTATTCTAACAGAAGAAGTGCGTAAAGCTGGCTTATATCGTGAAGTATGGCAAATGTTTACTGTTGTACCGAACGTTCGTAGTGTAGGTGTTATGGGGGATGAGCGTACCTATAACCATGCGGTGGCTATTCGTGCTGTGACTAGTACTGATGGTATGACGGCTGATTGGGCGCACCTTCCTTATGAGTTACTACAAACCCTATCTTCAAGGATGATTAATGAGATTCCAGAAGTAAACCGAGTTGTATATGATATTACATCAAAGCCACCAGCAACAATCGAATGGGAATAATAGATTAGTGGCAAAAATTAGAATATAATTTGTTTGTATTTGGCAGAATAACCTTTGTGGATAATACCACAAGGGTTATTTTTATGCATTCAGTTAAAAGTTAAATACACGAACATTTAAATAAAATACCCATAGAACGTTCGTGTTTTTTGTTGACTTTTGTCGAATATGCTGGTACACTATGGTTGCAATAATCGTATTTAGATTAAACCAATATTGAAACAAGGTTCGTATAATCCTGAGAATATGGCTCGGAAGTATCTACCAGGCAACCGTAAATTGCTTGACTACGAAACAACTTACGTATCACATGATGTTGATACGCTTGTTTTCGTAGAGCCTAGTGTATATAACTATATCACTAGGCTCTGCTGTTTCCAAATTTATCCAAAAAGGAGATGTACGAGTTGGTAAGCAAAGACAGTGCAGTAGGTAAGTTTTTTAAGTTTGAAGAACACAACACGAATTTCAGAACAGAAGTAATTGCAGGTCTTACAACATTCTTAACTATGGCTTACATAATATTTGTAAACCCTGCGATTCTATCAGACGCCGGTATGGATTTCGGAGCAGTATTCGTAGCAACGGTTATCGCTGCAACTATTGGTAGTTTGATTATGGGGTTATATGCTAACTATCCAATCGCGTTAGCGCCAGGTATGGGTCTGAATGCATATTTCTCATACACTGTAGTATTAGGAATGGGCTATTCTTGGGAAGTTGCTTTAGGAGCAGTATTCGTTTCCGGGGTATTATTCTTGATTTTAACAGTATCAAAAATACGTGAACTTATTATTAATGTAATTCCACCAGGTTTGAAAAGTGCTGTTGCAGCAGGTATTGGTTTGTTTATTGCTTTTATTGGTTTAAAAAATGCTGAGGTTATTGTAGGTTATGATGCAACACTAGTAGCGTTAAATCCTGAATTTCTGTCTGGGACACCGCTATTGACAATGATTGGTTTAGTAATTATTTCTTTATTAATAATTCGTAAAGTACCAGGCGGAATTTTTATTGGTATGTTAATTACAGCGATTATAGGTATTTTTATGGGTGAAGTAGTGCGACCAGAGGGTATAGTAGAGGCACCACCTAGTTTAGCTCCTACATTTATGGCGATGGACATTTGGGGTGCGTTAGAGTTAGGTGCATTGACAATAGTATTTGCTTTCTTGTTCGTTGACTTCTTCGACTCTGCTGGAACATTAACTGGAGTTGCTAAGCAGGGTAATATGTTAGTTGACAATAAGCTTCCTAGAGCAAGCCGTGCATTAACTGCAGACTCTGTAGCTACAATGTCAGGTGCAGCGCTTGGTACATCAACAACTACAGCTTACATAGAATCATCAGCGGGTGTTGCGGCTGGTGGACGTACTGGTATGACAGCTGTTGTTACTGGATTATTGTTCTTAGCTTCGTTACCGTTTTTCCCAATTATTAAAGCGTTAGCTTTATCGCCAGGGGTTACATCACCTGTTTTAATTATAGTGGGTGTATTCATGGCTTCAAGCTTAAAGGATATTGAATGGAAAGAGTTTTCCGAAGCAGTACCAGCTTTTATGACGGCGTTATTTATGCCGCTAAGCTTTAGTATCGCCAACGGTATTGCATTTGGTTTCATTGCATATCCGCTTGTAAAGGTTTTTGCAGGTAAGGCGAAGGAAGTTCATCCATTAGTATATATTATCGGTTTCTTATTCGTGCTCCGATTTATTTTCCTCGGAACGGACTAAGGCAATTGGAGATATTAAATTTTTAGAAATCTAGAAGTTCATAGAGAGGGCTCTTTTATAGGGTCCTCTTTTACTTCAAGTATGGATACATTAAAATACGATTAGCTATAAATAAAACCAGAGGAATATGGAGGATTATAATATGGACAAGCAGACCTTAGTGGGTGTTATTATGGGTAGCACTTCTGACTGGGAGACTATGAAACACGCATGCGATATGCTAGACGAATTAAAAGTACCCTACGAAAAAAAAGTAGTGTCAGCCCATCGAACTCCAGATTATATGTTTAACTATGCGGAGACCGCCAAGGATCGTGGGATAGAAGTTATAATAGCGGGTGCGGGTGGAGCGGCCCATTTGCCAGGTATGGTTGCCTCTAAGACTGAGCTACCAGTAATTGGTGTGCCTGTGAAATCTAGCAACTTAAATGGCTTAGACTCATTGCTGTCTATTGTGCAAATGCCTGGGGGCATCCCAGTGGCTACAGTAGCCATTGGCAAAGCAGGAGCGACCAATGCAGGAATACTTGCAGCGCAGATATTAGGGATTAAATATCCAGAATATCAGCAAGCAGTGGCAATAATGCGCCAAAACAAGAAGGACACGGTATTATCAGAGGAACTGTAATTTCAGAGGAACTTTAATTATGAATTGTTAAATGAATGAATGTAAAAGTATTGGGGTGTATTACTGTGGATGATAATAATAAGGTGATAGAACCAGGCTCTACAATTGGGATATTAGGTGGCGGGCAGCTTGGTAGAATGATTATATTAGCTGGGAAGGCAATGGGGTATCGATTTGTCACACTTGACCCGCATAGCAAATGTCCAGCAGCGCAGGTTTCCGATGACCATATTGTGAGTAAGTTTGACGATTTTAAGGGTGCTGATTATCTAGGTCGTAATAGTGAGGTTATAACTTATGAATTTGAAAATGTAGATTCTGCAGTTGCCAATAGGCTAGAGGAAAAATACTATTTGCCTCAAGGAAGCCTATTATTAAAAATTACACAAAATCGTAGCAATGAGAAGTCTGTTTTACGGTCACTAGGTCTACCAGTTGCACCATTTGAAGTTATTAAAAGAGATCCATACGAAGTAATCAATAATGAGCCATTAACACACCTTAAACTTGTATCAAAAGATGAGCGACGCTTAGAGACAGCACTGCTGAAAGCTGTAGATAACTTAGGGATGCCAGCGGTTATGAAGACAACTACAGGTGGCTATGACGGTAAAGGACAGTGGTTTATCCGTAATGAGCGCGATTTTATATCTGCTAGTAATGCTTTTAACCGTATCGAGTTTGTCAATTCAGATTTTATTGTTGAGAAATTTGTACCATTTGAACGAGAACTCTCCGTGATTGTAGCTAGGAATAAGAAAGGTGAAATAGAAACATATCCAGTAGCAGAGAATATTCACAATAACAGCATCTTGCATATGACAATAGTTCCAGCAAGAATTCCTGTCGAGGCTCAGGAGCAAGCACAGAAAATTGCTAAACAGCTAGCAATAGATATAGATCTTATTGGTTTGTTAGCAATAGAAATGTTTTATAAAGAGGATGGCACAATCTATATCAATGAACTAGCACCAAGACCACACAATTCTGGACATTATACAATGGACGCATGCATGACGTCGCAGTTTGAACAGCATGTGCGGGCAATCTGTAATTTACCATTAGGCAAGACTGATTTATTAACGCCAGTAGTGATGGTAAATCTATTAGGACAGCATATTGCTCCGTTTATGGAATCGATTCCTAACATGCCGAAAGAAGTAAAATTCCATTTATACGGAAAATCAGAAGCAGTATATAACCGGAAGATGGGACATATCAACGTATTAAGTGCAAGTGTTGAAGATGCATTAAGTATTATTAACAACCTACCGTTCATTGATGCATAACACTAGCTAGTTACTATGACAACAACGCGCAAGCTGCAATATATACAATAAGACCCAGTGGGTAAGATACAAACCAACATGATGGGTAAAAAAATGGAGGATAAGAAATGATAGAAAGATATTCAAGGCCAGAAATGGCAGCAATTTGGACAGAAGAAAATAAATTCAATGCATGGCTTCGTGTTGAAATAGAGGCTTGTGAGGCGTGGGCGGAGCTAGGTGTTATTCCGAAAGAGGATGTACAAAAGCTTTGGGATAAAGCAGGCTTTGATGTGCAGCGCATTCACGAAATTGAAGCAGAAACAAGACATGATGTTGTTGCCTTTACTAGAGCGGTATCTGAAACCCTCGAAGAAGAGAAAAAATGGGTTCACTATGGACTTACTTCAACTGATGTAGTAGATACAGCACTAGCTTTTCTAATAAAACAAGCGAATGATATTATCCGCAAGGATATTGAGTATGTTATAGAAGTATTACGTAAGCGAGCAATTGAGCATAAGGACACTATAATGATGGGTCGAACCCACGGTGTGCATGCGGAGCCAACAACCTTTGGCTTAAAGCTAGCCTTATGGTATGAAGAGATGAAGAGAAACCTTGAGCGCTTTAACCGTGCTGCTGAAGAGGTAGAGTTTGGTAAAATGTCAGGAGCTGTAGGAACCTATGCAAACATTAACCCTGCAGTAGAAGAGTATGTCTGTAAGAAACTAGGCTTAACCCCAGCGCCAGTGTCAACGCAAACTTTACAGCGTGATCGTCATGCGCACTATTTATCAGTTCTAGCTTTAGTCGGGACAACCCTAGAGAAAATCGGCGTAGAAATCCGTGGGTTACAAAAAAGTGAAGTGCGTGAGGTCGAGGAACGCTTCCATAAGGGGCAAAAAGGTTCATCAGCTATGCCGCACAAACGTAATCCAGTATCAAGTGAAAACATTTGCGGTTTAGCTCGTGTGCTACGCGGCAACATGGTTGCAGAATATGATTGCGTTCCACTATGGCATGAACGTGACATATCACACTCATCAGTTGAACGTGTAATCATACCTGATAGCACGATATTGCTAAACTATATGCTCAGACGTATGGGCAAAGTACTTGATGATTTAACGGTATTCCCTGAGAACATGCGTCGCAATATGGACCGCACCTTCGGACTTATTTTCTCACAAAGAGTATTACTTAAGCTGATTGAGAAAGGCATGTCTAGGGAAGCGGCTTATGATATGGTACAACGCAAAGCAATGCAGGCCTGGGAGGAACAGACCTCATTTAAGGGATTGGTAGAAGCAGAAGCAACTATAATGGAGCACTTGACGGAAGATGAAGTCGAGGATTGCTTCGATCCTAGATATCATGTGAAACATGTAGACACGATTTTCAAACGTATTGGTTTAATATAGTTTAAATTTTTAGGAGGGTATTTTTAAATGCAAAAGGGTCAAATGCTTTATGAAGGAAAGGCAAAGAAAATATTTCGCACCGATGACGAAAACATCTATTGGGTTGTATATAAAGATGACGCTACTGCATTTAATGGCGCAAAGAAGGGGCAAGTAGCTAACAAAGGCTTATTAAATAACAAAATAAGCTCATTATTCTTCAAAATGCTTAAAAAAGAGGGCATTGATAATCACTTCATTGAGAACATCTCAGAGAATGAACAGCTTATTAAAAAGGTTGAAATTATCAATGTAGAGGTTGTTGTCAGGAACGTGGCTACTGGATCTTTAGTTAAAAGGTTAGGATTCACGGAAGGCGAAGAATTATCAGAGCCAATTGTTGAATTTTATTACAAAAACGACGCATTAAATGACCCTTTTATAAACGAAGACCATATAAAGATTTTGAAGCTTGCAGACCCTGGACAGGTACAGCAAATGAGGGAGCAGGGTTTACGAGTAAATACAGTATTAAAGCGTTTTATGGAGCAGCTAGGTATTATATTGGTTGATTTCAAGCTAGAGTTCGGAGTAGACAGTGAAGGTAAAGTATTACTGGCTGACGAAATATCTCCTGATACCTGTCGATTCTGGGATATAAAAACCCAGGAGAAGCTAGACAAAGACCGTTTCCGTCAAGATTTAGGTGGCGTAGAAGAAGCCTATCAAGAAATTCTAAAACGATTGGAGGCCAAAATATAATGTGTGGTGTATTTGGCATCTTTAACAACAAAAATGCAGCTCAGCTCACGTATTATGCCTTATATGCACTACAGCACAGAGGTCAAGAAAGTGCTGGAATCGTAGCAAATGACAATGGCAATCTTAATTCTCACAAAGGACTTGGACTAGTTGCAGATGTGTTCACAGAAGAGAAAATAGAAACTCTGAAAGGCACTTCGGCTATTGGGCATGTGCGTTACTCAACAACAGGCATAAACTCACTACAAAATGTACAACCGATTTTCTTCAATTATCGTCGTGGAAACCTGGCAATTGCTCATAATGGAAATCTTGTTAATGCCCATCAGTTACGAAGCCACCTGGAGCGCCAAGGGAGCATTTTCCAGGGTACGAGTGATACTGAAGTAGCTGCCCACCTAATTGCCCGTTCAGGCTATGAGAACACTGAGGAGGCTGTCAAAGAGAGCTTAAGTATGCTTAAAGGTTCATATGCGATGCTATTCATGTCTGATACTAAGCTTATTGCTGTAAGGGATCCTAATGGCATTCGCCCACTTTCTTTAGGGAAATTAAATGGTAGTTATGTAGTTTCCTCAGAGACCTGTGCATTCGATACGATCGGTGCTACTTATATTCGTGACGTAGAGCCTGGTGAGATTATTATGATTACTAAGGACGGAATTACAAGTGATCGTATCACTAGCTTTCCAAAAAGAGCTACCTGTGTGTTTGAATATATTTATTTTGCGCGTCCAGATAGTAATATTGAAGGACTTAACGTTCATTCTGCTCGCAAAGAGCTTGGCAAAAAGCTGTTTCAAGAAGCTCCAGTAGTAGCTGATGTTGTCACGGGCGTACCTGACTCAAGTATTTCTGCTGCAATCGGTTTCGCTGAAGAAGCAGGAATTCCATATGAGCTAGGGTTAATTAAAAATCGCTACATTGGTAGGACGTTTATCCAGCCTTCACAAGAACTGCGCGAACGTGGTGTGCGTTTAAAGCTAAGTGCCGTACGTAAGGTTGTGGAAGGTAAACGTGTAGTTATGATTGACGATTCAATTGTAAGAGGAACTACTAGTGGACGAATTGTTAATATGCTAAGGGAAGCAGGGGCGACTGAGGTTCATGTGCGTATTAGCTCGCCGCCAGTAACCCATTCCTGCTATTATGGAATTGACACATCTGCTAGGGAAGAGTTAATTGCAGCTAACAAGACGATTGAAGAGATTCGCGAGCATATAGGTGCGGACTCATTAGCGTTTTTAAGTACTGACGAAATGATTAATACCTTTGGTGAACGTACAGATTTATGTGGTGAAGATAAGAACTGTAGCGGTTATTGCGAAGGTTGTTTTACGGGATCATATCCTACAGAGATAATAGAGCAGTCCAAGTTTAGCTTAGAGCGCTAACGAATTTAGTTTAGAACGCTAACAAGTTTAGTTTAGAACGTTAGGGAGGCATAATAGAATGAGTTTATATAAAGATGCTGGTGTAGATATTGATGCAGGTAATGAAGCAGTTGACCGTATGAAGCCCCATGTAAAGAAAACATGGCGTAAAGAGGTATTAACGGATTTAGGTAGCTTTGGTGCGTTATTTCAATTAGATTTACAAAAATTCCATGAGCCTGTTTTAGTTTCAGGAACAGATGGTGTAGGCACAAAGCTAAAAGTTGCTTTTGCCTTAGATAAGCACGATACGATAGGTATTGATGCTGTAGCTATGTGTGTTAATGATATCGTTGTGCAGGGCGCTGAACCATTGTTTTTCCTAGATTACTTAGCCTGTGGGAAGCTTGAGCCTGGAAAGGTAGAGCAAATCGTTAAGGGTATAGCTGATGGTTGTGCCCAGTCAGGCTGCGCTTTAATCGGCGGAGAGACAGCGGAAATGCCAGGTATGTACGCAGATGGAGAATACGATATTGCAGGATTTTCTGTAGGAGCCGTTAATAAAAGCGAAATCATTGATGGATCTAAAGTTGCAGAGGGAAGCGTAATTATCGGCCTTGCATCTAGTGGGGTACATTCAAATGGTCTATCACTTGTACGTAAGATAATTGCAGATAACAATATAGCTTTTACCGACTCATTTGCAGAGCAAGTTAGTACAAATTTAAGCGCTGATTTAGCTAATAAAACTGTTGGTGAGGTTATACTTGAGCCTACAAAGCTTTATGTGAAATCAGTCCTAGCTGTTAAAGATAATTTCGAGCTGCAGGCTGCTGCCCATATTACTGGCGGTGGATTTTACGAGAACATACCTAGAGTATTTCCTGAGAAATATAAAGCAGTAATAGAAAAAGATACATGGACAGTTCCGGCTGTGTTTAGCTTCCTGCAAGAAAAAGGCGGAGTACCAGAGCGTGAGATGTATCGTACCTTTAACATGGGTGTCGGGATGATGTTAATTGTTCCAGCAGAGCAGCAGGAGCAAGTACTAAAGTTTCTTGCTGACTTAGGTGAGCAGGCTTATAAAATAGGACATATAGAGCAACGAAATGCTGAAGAAGCAGGTGTCATCATTAGTGGAATCGAATAATCATAAGCAGAGTAATTGTATTACTAATAGAAATTCTAAGCTAGCTGTTGCTGTACTGGCTTCAGGAAACGGATCAAATCTACAAGCATTAATTGATGCCCAGCAAGAAGGAAGTCTATCCTATGAAATCAAAGTCGTAATTACGGACAAGCATGGTGCAAGAGCAGTTTCACGTGCAAGGGAATCCAATATAGTAGCATATGAGTATGCACCGAAAGATTACCCATCAAAAGCAGACTATGAGCAGCAAGTCCTTAACTGTCTAAATAAACATAATATTGAACTGGTGGTTTTAGCAGGCTATATGCGTATTGTTGGAGCAACACTTTTAAACGCATTCGATGGGCGGATGATTAATTTGCATCCGTCACTGCTACCATCCTTTCAAGGAATTCATGCGCCACAGCAGGCCATTGATGCAGGTGTTAAAGTTTCGGGCTGTACAATCCATTTTGTTGATGAAGGATTAGATACGGGACCGATTATAGCGCAGCAGCCTGTTACTGTAACATTTGCTGATAATGCGGATACATTACAAGCAAAAATCCAAAAGCTAGAACATAAACTAATCGTCGATGTCGTAGAGCTAATTGCCCAAGGGCGTGTAAAGCGTCATGGGAGGATTATAGAAATTATATAGTGTGGGTATGTGTGGGTAAGTGCATGGGAAACGAATCCAACTCACTCACTAAGGTTTCCGACTTTGAAAGTGTGGGCAAGGCGCAGAGGTCGCATTCGACCCATGAACTAACGCTTTCAGCTTTAACATTCGCTAAGCTCGATTACCTAAAGCTCCCAACTCGCAAACTACACTCGGACACGGAAGCTTCTTAACGGTAATCTTCACTAAGCGACTGTACAAGCCTCCAGCAAAAGGTTCAAGCTGCCGAACACGACCCCTACGCCCAGTAGGATGCAAGTTAACAACTGTTTCACAAGTTTGTTCCGTAGAACCCATTCCCCATGCACCACACGAGAGATTGGAAAATATATTTTCAAGCAGTCAGCATAAATATCGTTATATTGTAGCGGTGATGAGTGGGAATGTGTGAAGGAGCGATCTATAGTGACAGGCTACTACTAGCTCTTAGTGCAGGATAGGTTGGAACTTCAACTGTCTGACCGAAGGGAGTTTTGAAGTTTCCCTATCCAAACTTAGAGCTAGTGGAGCCGAAAACGGGTGAGCGAGTTTACATATTTCTACTCATCACTTCTTCATCGTTACTCATCACAAAAGATAGAAAACGGAGGTTATAACATTGAAAAAACGAGCCCTTGTATCTGTTTCTGACAAGACGGGAATTGTCGAATTAGCAAAACAATTAATAGAGTTAGATGTAGAGATAATTTCTACAGGCGGAACGAAAAAGTTATTACAGGAAAATCAAGTGCCAGTTATCGGCATATCTGATGTAACAGGGTTTCCTGAAATCCTAGATGGTCGTGTTAAGACCCTTCATCCTAATGTGCATGGGGGTTTACTAGCGCGTAGGGACTTACCTGCCCATGTTGAGCAAATGAACGAGAATAATATCGAGGCTATCGACTTTGTTATTGTAAATCTATATCCATTTAGGGAGACAATTTCAAAACCTGATGTTACCTTAGAAGATGCGATTGAAAACATTGATATTGGTGGTCCAAGCATGCTACGCTCAGCAGCTAAAAACCACAAGGATGTTATCGTACTTGTAGACAGCAAGGATTACGCTCCTGTTCTTAATGAATTAAAGGAGCAGGGTGAGGTTTCCTATGAGACGAGACTGGCGCTAGCAGCGAAGGTATTCCGTCATACGGCAGCTTACGATTCGTTAATTAGCAAATATTTATCAAAACAAGCAGGTCAAGTATTCCCTGAGAAGCTAACTATGACCTATGAAAAGATTCAAGATTTACGTTATGGAGAAAATCCGCATCAAAAAGCAGCTTTTTATCGTGAAGCACTTCCTGATGTAGGTAATATAGCGACTGCTAAACAACTCCACGGAAAAGAATTATCATATAACAACATTAACGACGCTAATGCGGCCTTAAGCATCGTTGCAGAATTTACTGAACCAGCAGTAGTAGCAATTAAGCACACAAATCCATGTGGTGTTGGTGTAGCTAGAGATATTTTTGGTGCCTACCAAAAAGCATATGAGGCAGACCCTGTATCTATTTTCGGTGGGATAGTGGCCTTGAACCGTGAAGTAGATGGACTTACGGCAAATGCCATGAAGGATATTTTCTTAGAAATTATTATTGCACCTAAATTCTCAGAGAAGGCATTAACTATACTTGCAGCTAAGAAGAATTTGCGCTTACTAGAAGTAGACATGGAGCAGCTAGCAAACAACGCTAGAAACCCATTTACTTCGTTAAAAGTTGGTGGAGGAATTTTAGTTCAAGGGCAGGATACTAAGACGATTAATCAAGGTGATTTAAAAGTTGTCACTAAGCGTCAACCAACTACTGAGGAAATTACGCAAATGCTGTTTGCTTGGAAAGTTGTAAAACACGTAAAATCTAACGCAATTGTACTGGCAAAAGAAGATCAAACAATTGGTGTGGGTGCTGGGCAAATGAACCGTGTTGGTTCAGCTAAAATTGCCATTGAGCAAGCTGCAGATAAAGCAAAAGGCTCCGTACTTGCTTCAGACGCTTTCTTCCCAATGCCTGACACAGTTGAAGCAGCGGCGGCAGCTGGTGTAACGGCGATTATCCAACCAGGTGGCTCGATTAAAGACGAGGACTCTATTAAAGAGGCGGACAAGCACGGAATCACAATGGTGTTTACTGGAGTTAGGCACTTTAAACATTAATTTACGCGGATAGGTTCATTAAGGGTAAGAATTTTACTGTTGGGAATTTTTGAGGAGGATGATTATGCGAATACTTGTAGTTGGACGTGGAGGGCGTGAACACACATTAGCTTGGAAGCTTGCGCAAAGCTCAGAAATAACAAATGTATATGTGGCGCCAGGAAATCCAGGAATAGCTAGAACGGCTAAATGTGAGTGTGTTGATATAGACGAGTTAAATATGGAAGAGCTTGTTACCTTTGCTATTCAAAAGACTATTGATTTAGTGGTAGTAGGCCCAGAAGCACCTCTATCTGCAGGATTAGTTGATGAGATGATAGGGGCAGGGATTCCAGCATTTGGACCTTCAAAGGAAGCGGCACAAATTGAGGCAAGTAAAGAGTTTGCTAAGAAGTTAATGGTTGAAAACAATATCCCTACGGCAGCATATGCGTCGTTTACCGACCTTGAATCAGCGAAGGAGTATGTCAAACAGCAGGGGGCACCAATTGTTGTCAAGGCGGACGGTCTAGCAGCAGGTAAAGGTGTAGTTGTGGCGATGACGGAAGCAGAAGCTTTAGATGCCCTAGATCAAATAATGGGTGATAGCATTTTCGGTACGGCAGGAAGTCGTGTTGTTATTGAGCAATTCCTTGAGGGTGAAGAGGTAACGATAATGGCCTTTGTCGATGGAAAAACAATTAAGCCAATGGCTATGGCCCAGGATCACAAACCGGTATTTGATAATGATGAAGGACCGAACACGGGAGGTATGGGTACTTATTCTCCTGTACCACAATTTGCTGAGTCGTTAACAGATGAAGTTGTTAAGACTATTATTCAACCAACTGTGGAAGCATTACAGAAACAGGGAATCACATATAAAGGTGTACTATACGCTGGTTTGATGGTTACTAAAGATGGTCCGAAGGTTATAGAATTTAATGCTCGATTTGGTGATCCAGAGACACAGGTAATCCTGCCGAGGCTTGAGACTGACATTATGACTATATTTAACGCGGTGATTCAAGGTAAATTGGAGTATGTAGACGTTGAATGGTCAAATGATGCCACAGTTTGCATAGTTATGGCGTCAGAGGGTTACCCAGGGAATTATGATAAGGGTAGACCAATTCGAGGTTTAGAGGGAGTTGCTGAGGAGTTCGGCAATAATGTTGCTGTATTCCATGCGGGTACTAATGAGAAGGATGGTCAGATAGTTACTAATGGAGGCCGGGTTTTAGGTGTTATGGGTAGAGGAATAGACTTGCTTCAAGCTAGAGATAATGCATATCAAGCAGTTTCTAAGATAGAATTTGCAGGTGCTCACTATCGCACTGATATCGGTTTAAAGGCGATTAAAAATGTACAATAACGATAAGCAAGCACTTCAGGCAAAGCGATACAAAGGGTACTTTCTAGATTTAGATGGAACTATTTATCGAGGGACAGAACCGATTCCTGAAGCGATTGATTTTGTTAAGAATTTACAAGAGCAGGATATTCCGTTTCTGTTTCTTACCAATAATTCGTCGAAAACACAAAAGCAGGTAGCTGACAAAATATGTGCCTTTGGTCTTGATATAACTGAAGATCATGTTTATACATCAAGTATGGCTGCAGCTAGGTATTTATTAGAGACAAATAAAACCAGTGAAGATAAACAAAATGATACAGTAAGTGTCTGGATAATTGGGGAGGATGGACTTAGGGATGCAATGCAGTCAGTTGGAATTCCTGAGAACGAAACAAATCCCACTTATGTAGTTATGGGTATTGATCATTACATCAGCTATGAAAAACTTGCAACAGCTTGTTTAGCAATAACTAACGGCGCTAAGTTATTAGCAACGAATTTAGATCGAGCAATACCGACAGAACGGGGCTTGCTTCCTGGCAATGGTTCCCTAGTATCTGTAGTGACGACCGCAACTGGTGTAAATCCAATAGTAGTTGGCAAACCAACAAGTATTATAACGAGATTTGCCCTTGAAAAAATAGGCTTATCGAAGGAAGATGTAATTATGGTTGGAGATAATTATGACACGGATATACGTACGGGCTTTAATGCAGGTATGGACACACTGCTAGTATATTCAGGCTTAACAACTAAGGAAGAAGTCTCAACATATGAGCAGAAACCTACATATGAAGTAGATACGCTAAAGAACTGGGATATTTTATAAGTCTAATTAGATAAGTCGGCTATTAACAAGTTAAATACCCATAAGGTATCTTATTACTAGACATAATTGACTATTAGGTTGGAATATGAAATAATGTTATTAGAACTAAGCTAACATGTAATAGCAATAAAGCTTATTACTGTTTCTTACCCCGACATTATATTTGAAGAAAGGCAATTTAATATTGCGTATCTTCAGGGGCTGCTAAACTAGCAGCTCTATTTTTTTGCTTAGCATTATGTATACAACTTGATTTGATACATATACATGTTACTATTAAATTACAAGGCTGATTAGGATTTAGAATTTGGAGGAGCAATATATATGGATTTGACTGTTTTTAACCATTACTTTGAAGGTATTATACTAAACTGGCAGGAAGTCCTTGCCCATAGGTATTTTTATGCAACTATTGTTGTCATAGCATTTTTTGTTTTTCGAAAGCTTGTGGTAAATCGAGTATTTCGTTTTGTTGCGAAGCGATTAGAGGTGAAGACAACAGCTGACAAAGAGTGCATTCGGACGCAGCTTTTTCAAAAAATATTTGCAGCAGTGTCGTATTCTTTAAGGAATATCTTTTTTATTGTTGGACTTATTACAGCTGTATATATTGCCCAATTTTCACCACGGGTTGAATTTGTGTTTATTCACTTTTTGAGATCTTTAATTATTTTTTTCGTAGGGCTAGGCTTCTACAGATTATTAGATGCTTTGAAGGTTGATATTGATAAACTGTTTAAGTTCTTCAATGAGAAGTTCGATAAAATTCTAATAGATTTTACATTGAAGGTTTCTAAGGGTCTAGTGATAGTAACTACGGTGTTATTGATTATGGATGTATGGGGATTTGAAGTATCAACCTTTATTGCTGGGCTTGGACTAGGGGGATTAGCTTTTGCGCTAGCAGCAAAGGATTTAGTGGCTAATATCTTTGCTGGCTTTGTTGTTATTACTGACAAGCCTTACTCAATTGGTGATTGGATTGAGAGTCCTGACGTGGAAGGGACGGTAGAGGAAATAACATTCCGCAGTACGAAGGTTAGAACCTTTGCCAATGCAATTGTAACGGTTCCTAATGCTAAGCTAGTTGATGGGGCAATTACTAACTGGACGAGAATGCGTAAGCGTAGAATTAGCTTCAAGCTAGGTGTCACTTATTCTACTTCAGTGACGCAGTTGCGTACGGTGGTAAAACGTATTGAAGAAATGTTACGTAGTCATCCTGAGGTTGACCAAGATGTTATTTTTGTGAAGTTTAACGAATTTGCGGATAGTAGCTTAAATATATTTATGTATTATTTTACAAGAACAACCGTCTGGGGTGAATTTCTAGCTGTTAGAGAGGACACTCTTATGAAAGTTATGGAGATTCTAAAAGAAGAAGGGGTTAGCGTTGCGTTCCCATCCCGTTCTTTGTACATTGAGAACAGCGATTGTGATAAGGTTAAGGAGACGAATTCAATTAAAGATGAAAATATAAAAACTGAGCAAGATAAAGAGGTATAACAAAATTGTTAAGTACAATATAATATTAATAACTATACAAAATATAAGAACTATACAAGCTACTAGATTGTGACCTAGTTAGTCTTGTATAGTTCTTTCTATCTTTTTGAGGCCTCGGCCTGCTTTTTAATTTCTGTAAGCATACCTGTAAACATAAAGCAATGTGCAGGCACAAGCGAATACCAATATATTAAGCCCTTTAAGCCTTTAGGTTCAAAGTAGGCAGTCTGCTCAACAATGACACGGGGGCTTCCTGAATCTTGATTTTCTGAATCTGTATTTCCTAGGTTTGAATCTTCTAGTTCATTAACTTTGTAGACTAACCAGGCCTTACCTGGAAGCTGCATTTCGGCTCGCAAACATAATAGTCTGTTAGGCTCAAGCTCCTCAACGCGCCAAACATCTAAAGGATCACCGACCCTTAAGGTAGTGTCACAGCGACGGCCTCTGAGAAGTCCTACTCCACCCATGAGCTTATCCCAGAAGCCACGGATTTTCCATAGAGTATTAGCGTAAAACCAGCCTTTGGCACCGCCGATACACTGAATTATGGAAAATGCTGTGTCGGCATTAGTGTTAAAGACCATTGACCTCGATTCAATGAACATGCCTTCTTTTTGAGCATAGGTTCTCCATGATTGCTCTGTATCTTGTTCTTGGTTAGATGGTAAGTTCGATGAAGCTATGGAACTAGACCAAATTGTTGGCAAGCTATTAGTTTTGTTATGTTCGATTGCTTTTTGGATAGCTTCTTTACAGCTCATTGGTTTTATAGTTGGAAATATTATTCTGGCTATATTATCAGTAACTACAACTTTGTTTCTCATTCCAGATATTAGAGGTATAGCCATTGTTTTTGAGATTGGGGTAACTAGGTGAACCCAACGTGCAGATAGCTCTGGTGTAAGAACTGGAACAACTATGATTCTACGTTTAAGGCCACGGAGTTTAGCGTATAGCAGAAGTAAACCCTTGTATGTAATGGTGTCTTGTGAACCAATTTCTATGACTTTTCCAATAGAATCAGGGGTTTCTATTGCAGCACTTAGATACTGCAATACATTATCTACGGCAATTGGTTGTGACTTTGTACTAACCCATTTAGGTGCAATCATAACAGGTAGGCGCTCTACGAGATATCTAATCATTTCAAAGGAAATACTGCCAGCTCCGATAATTTGCGCGGCACGAAATTCCGTTACAGGTATACCAGACTCTCGCAGCGTATCTCCAGTTATATGACGGCTTTTTAAATGTTCAGATAAATGATCAGCATCAGAGCCTAAGCCACTTAGGTAAATAATCCTTTGAACTCCAGCTTTTTTTGCTGCTACTGAAAAGTTTCTAGCTGCCTCTATATCTTGACTGTGGAAATTTCCTTTCTTAGCTTGTCCCATTGAGTGAATCAGATAATAAGCGACTGTAATGCCTGTAAAAACATCTTTTAGAGATTCAGGATTCAAAGCATCTCCCTGAATAAACTCTGCTTTACTCCAGCCCATACCTAGTAACCGGTTGGTGTTTCTAGTAAAGCAACGAACGGAATATCCCTTTTCTAATAATAATGGCACAAGCCGCCCACCTATGTAGCCAGTAGCACCAGTTACTAATATTGTATCTTTCACAGCTAGTCCTCCAAAACAGTATAGTGACACAAACAATTGCGAATTGGAACAAAAGGGTTTAGTTACTAAAAAATCATCATAGGTTTATTATACCATGAAAAATAGTTTGGGTTTAGGTCTAAAGTGTGAGGCATGTCATTGTTGGAAAGACCGAAACGATATACAATATCAGTACAAGGTGCGCCATTATAAAGGAGGGATTGTATATGTTTAATATACTGCTGAGGCCGATTGAGTTGCTGATGAATAGGTTGTCGTACATTAAGAAATTCATGGTTATTTTAATTGCAGGTGGAGCTTTAGTAATGCTAATTAATTATTTTTTGTTAAGTGAAATTAATGACAAAATCAAGATAGCGGAAGCACAATTAGTTGGAGCTCAGTATAATAATCAATTAAAGGATTTATTACGTGATTCTCAGCAACATCGTGGGTTGTCAAATGCGTATTTGAGTGGTGACGAGACAGTCAAAGGAGATTTAGAGAAACTTCGGGCTAGCGTTGACAATACAATCCAATCTATCTCCACTAATCGAGTGAACTTCCAACAAGCAATACAAGATGAGAATACATGGAATTCAATTGTCCAGCAATGGAATTCTATCAAAGCTAATTTTAATAATTATACAGAGGAAACAAGTTTTTCTGAGCATACAGTTATGGTAGACTACATACTAGCACTTATTAAAGATGTAGGAAATCAATCTGGATTAATCCTAGATACAGAATTAGATAGATATTACTTGATTGACGCCACTATTAATGAATTACCAGCATTATCAGAAGATATGGGGCAGTTACGTGCCCAGGGTGCTGCTATTATTAATCATGGTTATATTAGAGCAGAAGAAAGAATCGAAATACTTACATTGCAACGATCTGCTTTAATGAAGCTAGAGGATTTGATAGAAAATCTGCAAGTAGCTTTACAGGCAAATCCAAAGCTAGTTGATGAATTAAGACCGCTCATGGATACCCTACAAACAAACTCTAATATTTACCTTGATTTAGTAGAGAGGATGTTTATTACCGAAGAGCTACAACTATCTGATGCTAGACAATATTTTGCAATAGCTACAAGTGCGATAAATTCTGGTTTTAATATCTACGAGTTTGTTAGTGATTATGTAGATGAAGCATTTGAACAAAACCTACAGACGCAGAAACAATATAGATATATATTGGTAATAATGACACTAGGGGTTTCAATAGTAGTTTTATATTTCTTTGCTGGATTTTATGTATCAGTTATTAAGTCTATCAACACTTTAAATGAAGCTGCTAGTGCAGTTGCTAAAGGAGATTTAACTGTACGGGCACAGCTAGAAACTACAGATGAGCTTTCGCGTATAGGTAGAGCGTTTAATGAAATGGCTGACTCCCTAGCAGAACTAATAGCGAGTAGTAAAGAGGCTGCCAATCAGGTTGCATCCTCCTCGGTCGAACTTTCTGCAAGTGCTAGTGAAACGATGAATGCAACTAACGAAATAGCGCATGCAGTACAGGATGTAGCAAGTGGCGCAGAGTCCCAGGTGGAAAGTGCTAACGAGAGCTCCAGGGCTATGGAAGAAATGGCACAAGGAATTACAAGAATTGCAGAAAGTGCCTCTATCATAGCTGAATCAGCAGGTGAGATGTCTACTAAAGCATCCCACGGGAATGATAGCCTACAGGCAACGGTTGAACAGATGGGAGAAATACAGAAGGACACTGATAAAACAGCAAACACAGTAAGTGCGTTACAGCAAGATGCAGAAGAGATAGGTAGCATATTACAGCTGATTACAGATATATCTAGCCAAACAAATCTACTAGCGTTAAACGCAGCAATTGAGGCTGCTAGAGCTGGTGAGGCTGGTAGAGGCTTTGCTGTTGTAGCTGATGAAATTCGTAAGCTTGCAGACCAAACAGGTCAAGCAACAGGTCAAATTAGTGGGCTGATAGAGAAGATTCAGATGAATGTAAAAGGTTCTGCAGATTCAATGGCTAGTAGCAAACAGCAGGTTGATTTGGGGATAGCTAATATTAATGCTGTTAATAAAATGTTTAAGGATATAATCGATGTAGTAAATGATGTATCAAGGCAAATTGAAGAGCTCTCGTCTGTATCAGAAGAGATGGCAGCTGGATCTGAGGAAATTAGCGCCTCTGTACAAGAGCTTGCTAATATAGCTAAGCATACCTCTGACCAAACACAAAATATAGCTGCATCATCTGAAGAACAATTGGCCATTATGCAGGAAGTAGCTAAATCTGCTGAATCGTTAGAGGGAACGGCGAACGAATTAAGTAAGTTAGTATCACGATTTAAAGTTTAAATCATAGAATTTAAAGATATAAACGTATTAGTTAATGAGCTCAAATATTTTTGGGCTCATTAGTGTTTTCATATTGCATTGTTTCCTTTATAAGGTAATAATATATTTAGATTATAGCAGGGCTAAATATATAGAAAAAGTAGATTGGGTGGACACATGGGGGAGCATAAATACTTTACTGTTAATACGTTTTTAGTGTTTCTTATTATACTAATCTCAATATTCTGGGTGTATTCTATTACTGCAGAATTACATAGTACAGAAGAAACATATGTGAATTTAGCAATAGAAACAGCTGAATCTTACAGTGAGGCTGTGAGGGATATAAGGGATTGGGCGACGCGACATGGAGGCGTTTATGTACAAGTTACTGAGGAGAATACGCCGAATCCTTATCTGAATACTGAAAACAGAGAAGTAATAATAGACAATGATTTTATACTTACTAAACTGAATCCTGCATATGTAACTCGTCAGGTTTCAGAAATATCTGACGAACGAACAGGTATATATTTTACTGTAGTCAGTATTGAGCCAGTGAACCCAGCGAATATGGCAGACAGCTGGGAGGAGCACGCATTAGATAGTTTTACTAGAGAAGGAGCAGACAAGGTATATGAGGTTATAAAAACAGAAGCAGGACAATTATTTCGATATATAACACCAATATACTTAGTAGAAGGTTGTAAGGGCTGTCATGAGGAACAAGATCGACCAGTTGGCGAAGTAAGGGGAGGAATATCAGTTGCATTTCCTTATGAAGCCTTTGAGAAGTCTAGGACAGAGCAACTAGTTCGCAACATAATCATTTATACGATTTTTTATTTATTATTTATATTTTTTGTTATTTTCTTCGGCAAGAAATTAGTATATGCTGAAAAAGAAAGACAAGTGCTATTTGCTGAACTGGAGAAGATAGCCCATACAGATAAACTAACTGCTCTAGCCAGTAGACATTATTTCTTTATAAACCTTGAGCAAGAAATTCAACGCCATAAACGTTATGATTCTATTCTTTCTTTAATAATTATTGATTTAAATAACTTTAAGCAGATTAACGATAGATACGGACATTTAATAGGAGACGAGGCTTTAAAGTTAGCTAGTCAAATTATTAAAGATAATATTCGCACAACAGATTTGGCAGGAAGACTCGGTGGAGATGAGTTTGTAATTATGCTGCCGGAAACTGGTATAGAGCAGGCGGAAGAAATAGGAGAGCGGCTTCGTGAATCATTTGAACAAGCAGTTTTAATCATCGGAGAGGGCAATCAAAAAGTTGATATAAGTGCTTCGTTAGGAGCTAGCAATATAAATCTATTAGAAAAAGATCAAAGTATAGAAGAGGTTAGAAATCAACTAATAGCTAAGGCTGACAAGGCAATGTACAAAGCTAAGAAAATGGCAGTTGCAAATGGCGGAAGCTGTATTATGATATCGGAGGATTAGAATGGCACGGATCACTAAATGGGAACCAGAGGATGAACAGTTTTGGGAACAGGAAGGCAAGCGACACGCCTATCGCAATCTTTGGATTTCTGTACCAGCTTTAATGCTAGCGTTTGCTGTATGGCAGGTTTGGTCTGTGGTAGCGGCTAGCTTAAATGACATTGGCTTTAACTTTACACAAAGTCAGTTATTTACATTGGCAGCATTGCCTGGTCTTACGGGGGCATCTTTAAGACTAGTATATACATTTGTAGTGCCGATTTTTGGTGGGCGTAACTGGACGGTAATAAGTACAGCTTCTTTATTGATACCAGCAATCGGTATTGGATTTGCTGTACAAAATCCAGACACCTCCTTTATGACTATGGCCATTCTTGCTGCCTTATGTGGGCTTGGAGGCGGAAATTTCGCATCATCTATGTCTAACATAAGCTTCTTTTTCCCAAAGAAAGCGAAGGGCACTGCCTTAGGGATAAATGGTGGCATAGGAAATCTAGGGGTAAGCTTAGTTCAATTATTAGCTCCGATTGTTATTACTGTAGGTATATTTGGCGCTATAGTCGGCTCACCACAAATACTGCCTGATGGCACGAAGGTTTGGATGCAAAATGCTGCCTTTGTATGGGTGATTCCTATCGTAGCAACGGCAATTGCGGCATATTTTGGCATGGATAATCTTCCTAACATCAGAGCATCTGTTAGAGAGCAGGCTGTTGTCTTAAAGAATAAACATACCTGGTTGATGACGAGCCTATATGTCATGTGCTTTGGGTCGTTTATCGGGTATGCTGCTGCATTTCCATTAGTAATTAGAAATGAATTTCCAGAAATAAATGTTTTTCATTATGCTTTTTTAGGCCCATTAGTGGGGGCGTTAATTCGTCCATTTGGGGGCTGGATGGCAGATAAGATTGGTGGAGCGTTAGTTACGTTTGTGGATACAATAATCATGATTATAGCGGCCTTTGGAGCAATTTATTTCTTGAGTATGAATCAATTTGCAGGATTTTTAATTATGTTTATTATATTATTTGCAGCCTCTGGGGTAGCCAATGGATCAACATTTGGTATGATTCCGAATATCTTCCCAGGAGCGCAAGCCGCTGCCGTAATTGGTTTTTCATCGGCGATTGCAGCCTATGGTGGCTTCTTTGTACCCAAGCTTTTTGGCTGGGCAATTGGTTACGCTGGCACTATAAGTATAGCAATGTACTTACTTATTGCTTACTATTTTGTTAGTCTGTTTATTACTTGGTTTTGGTACTTGCGAAAGTATTAAAAATATAATTAGAAGTTTGGATAGTTATTAACGCGATAGCTTTCAATCCACTCAAGCAGTTCTGCTATGTATTCGCCAACAAGTGGTAGGGTGACGATTTTACTTAAGATGTAAAGTGCAATAGCAAGAAACACTGCAGTTCCTACTGTTAGGCCGATACCGCGGGCAAGCCCAACTAAGAAGTTAATACGAATAATTCGCCACGGACTGCCGTAGTTCTGTAGTATATCCTCAATGCGTGAGCCCTCCATGCGACTAGCAATACTATCTAATTTACGATTCAATGCAGAGATTTCATCGACTTTCTCTAAGACATCTTCAAGTCTATGCTCTGTTGACACTTCAGGCTTGTTAGTCACTTCTTCTGTATCCTCGGTGCTTTTGGCAACATCTATTTTACTCTCTTCTAGTTCCTTCGTTTTTAATTCTTTTATTTCTTTATAATTGATTTTTTTAATCATTATTGGAGCCGCTCCCTTCATTAATAAAAATAGAAAATTAATAATTTAATATTGCGTGTATATACACTATATGTCCAATTATTAGCGATATATAACAATGCTGCATACTAAATTATACTATCGTGGACAAGAAAAGAAAAATCTGGAGTTGTAGTTTATATTCATTTAAGCAGGATTCTTTAGTGGCTATGTAGAATATCTCTTAGTGATATATAGAAAGGGGATCAGTTTCGTAATGAAAAAACAACTACAGAGGCTAGTTGAGCAATGGAATCAACTAGCAACTCACTGGAAAGTCGCTTTAGCTGTTGGTATCGTAATTATGCTTATCACTCCGCTGGCAATGTGCACTCGTAGTGAAACTGCTGACACTATACCACAGATAGAAGAGCCAGAAGAAATAGAAGTGGTGGAGCCAGTTGAAGAAGAACCAGAAGAAGTTGAAGAAGAGCCAAAGGAGCCTAATTATAGAGCTCCATTAACCTATGAGGGAATGGATAGACCAGTTAATAAACGTCCTTATGCCGTTCTAATAGAAAATAGTCCACAGGCTAGACCGCAATCGGGCTTAGATAAGGCCGATATTGTTTACGAAGTGCTAGCAGAAGGGTCGATTACAAGGTTTATAGCAATATATCAAAGTCAGTTCCCTGAATCTATAGGACCAATACGTAGTGCTAGAAAATATATGCTTGATATAGCTGGTTATTATGACGCTGTAATTGTCCATGCTGGTGGTAGCCCAGGGGCCTTGGAACAAATAAGAAGACAACAGCTACCGAGTTTGTCAGAGATTATTAATGGGGCGTATTTTAAACGCGAGAGCTTTCGCAGGGCTCCACATAACGTTTATTCAAACGTAGAGCTATTGGATAAAGGTGTAGAGGCTAGAAACTATAGGCAAACATATAATTTGCCAGAGATTCCGTTTGCGCTTGACAAAGAGATACGTGGCGAAGACGTAACGGAGGTTTTAATTCCGTATAGTTCTACCTATCAGGTGAAATATCGCTATAGCGATTTAACGGGTAATTACCATAGATTTATTAATAATATGGCTCATACTGATTTAGTTACTAATCAGCAACTGCAAGCAACAAACGTATTTATAGTATTTGCCCGCCATAGTGTAATGGATAATGAAGGTCGGTTAAATATTAACTTAGAATCATCAGGGAGAGGGTACGCTCTACAACAGGGTACAGTCCAAGAAGTAACCTGGAGACATGAGGGTGGAGTCGTCCGCTATTATGTAGGAGGCCAAGAGATTGAACGACTTCCTGGGAATACGTGGGTGCAAATTGTACCTGATATTGTAGCCGTTTCTATTCAACAATAGAAATTATTTAGTAATAAAAATGTCATTTGCTTTTCTTCTTGCTTGGATTCCTGTATAATGCTATTAAATATCAATGCAACGCGTTAAAGTATCATAGATGCGTGGGAGTTAGTTTAGAAGGAGGAATTTAGATGCAATTAGAAAAGCTGAGAGAAGATAAAATTATAAAGCAGTTATTTGCTGCTATATTAAAACTTGAGAATATAGATGAGGTTTACCAGTTATTCGATGATTTATGCACGGTAAATGAAATACAGTCAATGGCTCAAAGATTAGAAGTAGCTAGGATGCTCCGTTTAGGATATACCTATAATCAGATAGAAAAGGAAACGGGGGCTAGCACAGCAACAATCAGCAGAGTGAAGCGTTGTTTCCAATACGGTACAGATGGTTACAAACTAGTGCTTGATCGATTGCAAGATACAGATAAAACCCCTTAAGGGGTTTTTTTGCCTTTAAGCTTTATTAGGGAACAGAGTTATTAGAGAAAAAAGAAATAGAGGAGAGATAATATGGAACCAGGTAAAGGACAAGCAAATCTAAATGTATCTATTCTGCTAAATGAACTTAAGCAAGCAAATAAAAAAATGGAGGACGTAATTAAGACTATTAATCAGATAGCTTCACAGGCAAATCTCTTATCGTTAAACTCCGCGATTGAAGCAGCAAGGGCTGGAGAAGCTGGTAGAGGCTTTTCAGTTGTAGCAAACGAGATTAAACGCTTTGCTGACCAGAGTCTCTCTACGAATAAAAGCAGTTATGAACTAATCCATAATATACAGAAAAAGGCTAATGAGGTAATAGCCGTCCGTACAGTAGATGTCGCATATGATACGATTGACAAAATAGATCGCAATCTATTTGAACGTAACTGTGATGTACAAGCATGGGCAACATTCGATGCAGTTATAAATTCTGTAAAGCATCCAGAAGATAAACAACGGGCAACTGATGCGACTAAGTTTATGAAGAACATAGTAGATATTTATGAAGTTTACTATGATATGTTTGTCGTAGACACGAATGGTACAGTAATTGCTGCTGGTGTGCATCAGCACCTAGTAGGTCGAAGTGTAGCTAATCGAGAGTGGTTTACAGAAACAATGAAAAGAAATGATGTAGTAGTAACAGATATGTATTATTCAGAGATGATGCAAGGACATGCAATGAATTACTCGTGTCCAGTAAGAGACGAAAAAGGAAATATATTAGGAGTCTTTACAACGAGATTTAATTGGGAATTCATCTATGATATCATAGATACTGTGAAAATTGATGAACGCAGTGAGCTATATGTTATAAATAAGCATGGCAAAGTAATCGCATCGAAAAACCGTAATGAAGTACTAACAAAAGATTTGAGCAATCTAGAGGCAGTGAAAAAGATTAAATCTGGAGATACGGTTGGTTACACCATTGAAACAGAGTATGGAAAAGGCGAGGTTATCTATGCCTACTGTTTAACTAAGGGCTATAATGCATATAAAGGATTAGGTTGGTCAGTAATAGTCGGCGAAGTTATAGACTAAGATGAACCATTAAAATGGAAGGTTGGTTTGATTGAATTTACTAGAGGGTTTGAATCCGGAACAAAAGCAAGCTGTTACAACAATAAATGGCCCATTGTTAATCATGGCGGGGGCAGGTAGTGGGAAAACTAGGGTGTTAACCCACAGGGTCGCCCATTTAATAGGTAAAGGGGTCGCCCCTTGGAATATCTTGGCTGTGACATTTACGAATAAAGCGGCAAAGGAAATGAAGGAACGTGTGCAAAACATTGTAGGCTCTAAAGGATATGATGTTTGGGTATCGACATTTCACTCACTATGTGTGCGTATTTTGCGTAAGGATATTGATAAGATTGGTTATGAGACAGGGTTTACGATATTAGATAGCTCAGATCAGCTAAGTGTCATTAAAGGCATAATGAAAGCAGAGAACCTTGACGTGAAAAAGTTTGACCCCCGTGGTATCCTTTCATTGATTAGCCAAGGGAAAAACGAACTGCTCACACCAGAAGCCTTCAGTCGTAGGTTTACTGGCTATTTTGAAAGTATTGCAGCTCAGGTTTATGAGAAATACCAAAAGAAACTGAAAAGTAATAATGCCTTGGATTTTGATGATATTATTATGCTTACGGTTAAACTATTTAAAGACAATCCAGAAGTATTGGAGTTTTATCAGCGTAAGTTTGTCTATATCCATATCGACGAGTATCAAGATACAAACAGAGCGCAGTATATTTTAGTGCAATTATTAGCAGATTATCATAAAAACATTTGTGTCGTAGGGGATTACGACCAGTCAATTTATCGTTTCCGCGGCGCAGATATCCAAAACATTCTGAGCTTTGAGAAGGATTACCCTGATGCGCAGGTTATCAAGCTGGAGAAGAACTATCGCTCCACAAAGAATATTCTGTTAGCAGCTAACGAAGTAATAAAGCATAACACTCAGCGAAAAGAGAAAAACCTTTGGACAGATAATGAGCATGGGGACAAAATCCAGTTCTATCAGGCCTATAGTGAATATGATGAAGCACAATTTATTACACAAAAAATTCTCGATAAGGTGAATTCAGGAGCTACATATAAGGATATAGCAATTCTTTATCGTACTAATGCCCAGTCCCGTGTGTTTGAGGAAATGTTTATGAAGTCTAACATTCCTTATACAATCGTCGGCGGTTTAAAGTTCTATGATCGTAAAGAGATTAAAGATGTGTTAGGATATTTACGTTTAATTGCAAACCCTAAAGATGACACAAGTCTCGTGCGTATAATCAATGTACCTAGACGTGGAATTGGGGCAGCGACAATAGATAAAATAGCAGAATATAGCACAGCTAAGGGCATATCTATGTATGAAGCCTGTCAAGATTTATCTGAAGTAGGGTTATCAGCAAGGGCTGTTTCAAGTGTACAGAGCTTCTTTACCTTAATCAGTACTCTACGCTCAATGCAGGAATTTCTACCAGTTACAGAGCTTGTGGAAGAGCTGTTGAAGATGTCAGGCTATCGTAAAGAACTACAAAATGAACGCACCCTAGAAGCACAGTCGCGTCTTGAAAACATAGACGAGTTCATATCTGTTACGACAGAATTCGAGAAAACAGCAGAAGATAAATCACTAATTGCTTTTCTAACAGACTTGGCGCTAATCTCTGATTTAGATAAACTAGAGGATGAAGGTATAGCTAATAGTGATGCAGCTATACAAGGGCAAGTCGTATTAATGACAATGCATAGCGCGAAAGGATTAGAGTTTCCAATCGTATTCTTAGCTGGCTTAGAAGAAGGTATCTTCCCACATAATCGCTCATTAATGGATGAGACAGAAATGGAAGAAGAGCGTCGTCTCTGCTACGTTGGAATTACCAGGGCAGAAAGAGAGCTATACATGACCTGTGCGAGCGCACGCATGTTATATGGTAAAACCCAAAACAATATGCCGTCACGTTTTCTTGAAGAAATACCAGCAGAGTTTATGGAACGTACGGGCAATACAGTACTCAGAAGTAGTCATACTATCGGAACTAACAATTATTCCATGGGAACTAGTAGAGCTAATATTAACTCATCAGCTAGCACCGTGCGTAAAGGTGCGCGCAAAATTGAAGTCCAGGGTGCTGACCTAAATGAATCCTGGAACGCTGGAGATAAGGTTGAGCATAAAGCCTGGGGGATTGGAACGATTGTCTCTACAAAAGGTGAAGGTGACCGTCTTGAGCTTACAATCGCCTTTGATAAACCAATTGGTTTGAAAAAACTATTAGCAAAGTTTGCCCCAGTTAAAAAGCTTTAGTTGCTTATATAGACTACATTTAAAATTTGGAGGTTGAATAATATGTCAGAAAAAGTATATGTTTTAGGTCATAAAAATCCAGATACAGATTCGTTTTGTGCAGCTGTATCGTATGCGCGCCTTAAAAATCGTCTCGGCGATGAAAAAGTAGTAGCAGGCAGATTAGGAGATGCTAGTGCTGAGACTAGCTGGGTCTTCGATTATTGGAAACAAGAGCTACCTGAATTTGTAGCAGACGTAAAACTGCGGGCTAAAGACATTATGAATAAGGAAATGCTTGTAGTGGCTAAGCGGGACTCCTTAAAAAGTGTAGGAGAAAAAATTCATAATACGGAAAGTAATCATGCCTTTGTTTGTTGTACTGAAGGTAAAGCACAAGGTATTGTAACCCTTGGTGACCTAGGCGCTTTTTGCTTGGAGAAGGTAACGAAAAGTCAGGCTGGAGAAGATGTTAATGCGAATGAAATCTTAGAGCAGCCAGTTTCAGACTTGATGAGCACACAGATGGTAGCAATTGATGCCGAAGCAGAAATGGATAAGATTAAATCGGTTGTACTAAACAATCGATTCAGAAGCTTTCCAGTAGTTAATAAAGATAATCAACTGATTGGCTCCATTTCTCGTCAAGAGGTCATTACAGCAAAACCTAAGCAAGTCATTTTAGTTGACCACAACGAGAAAAGCCAAGCAGTTTCTGGAATTGATGAGGCTGATGTAATTGAAGTAGTTGACCATCATCGAATTGGTGATGTGCAGACTATGGGGCCGATATTCTTCTTAGTAGAGCCAGTTGGATGCTCGTGTACAGTTGTTGCAAAGCTGTATAAGATGAATGGCTTAGAGCCTGAGCCAGAGCAAGCTGGACTAATGTTATCTGCAATTATCTCTGATACTGTATTATTCCGTTCACCAACCTGCACAGATGAGGATGTTAAGGTTGCCGAAGAATTAGCTGCTATCTGTGGTGTAGACCTACAAGCATACGGAATGGAGCTACTAGGCTCTAGTAGTCCGCTGACTTCGAATACAGCAACGGAAGTACTTAACACAGATCTAAAGGAATTCTCATTGGGCGGTAAAAGCCTAATGATTGGCCAGGTAATGATGACAGATAACCAAAAATTCCGTGAGCGTAAGCAGGAATTATTAGAAGAAATGCAGAAAACACTAAACAATAATGAATTAGATTTCGTTGGATTAATGTGTACAAATATCTTAGAGGAAGCCACATATTTCCTTGCCCTTGGAGATACAGAAATAGCTGAGAAAGCATTCGGGAAGCCTGTACAAGATGATGAAGTACATTTACCAGGAGTGTTATCTCGTAAAAAGCAGATTGTACCACCAATAACTAAAGCCCTTACCTAAACTCTGATAGATGGTGAAATGATGGCAACTGACAAAACACAGCTGCAGACAGTTGAAAAGGAATTAAATAATTTAAAAGAGCAAATTGAGGACCATAACTATCGCTACTATGTTTTAGACGCACCAGTTATATCTGATACAGAATATGATCAGCTTATGAAACGGTTATTAGACATGGAAGCGCAATATCCAGAACTAGCTACGGCAGATTCCCCTTCACAAAAAGTAGGGGGTCAGCCGCTGTCGCAGTTTTCAAAGGTTGATCATTTGGTACCGATGTATAGCCTTAGTAACGCCTTCAACGAGAATGATTTGCGAGAGTTTGATCGCCGTGTTAAGAAGGACTTAGGAACTGATCAGGTTTCCTATGTATGTGAATTAAAGATTGATGGACTGGCAATCTCCTTGTACTACGAGCAAGGAAGACTTATCCGAGGTGCTACCCGTGGTGATGGAACGACCGGTGAAGACATAACGGAAAACCTTAAGCGCATTGGCTCAATTCCGTTGAAGCTTCGTCAACCTGTAACCCTAGAAGTACGTGGGGAAGCTTTTTTATCGAAGAAGGAGTTTGCTCGTATAAATCAAGAGCGTGAAGAACAGGGTGAAATGCTATTCGCGAATCCTAGAAACGCAGCGGCAGGCTCCCTGCGTCAATTAGATCCTAAGGTCGTAGAAAAACGTGCCCTTGATGTTTTCATGTACGGATTAGGACATACAGATCAGCAATCATTAGCTGCAGCACACCTGCCGATTGAAAAACAAGCCGATATTTTTAGTGTTTTTCAAGAGCTCGGCTTGAAGACGAATAAAGAAGTAAAGGTTATAGCAAACATCGAAGAAGTGATAGATATTGTCCAGTATTGGCAGGAGCATCGTCAGCAGCTACCCTATGAAATCGACGGTCTAGTTGTGAAGGTTAACTCATTCCCTCAGCAACAGCAGTTAGGTTTTACTGCGAAAAGCCCACGGTATGCAATTGCCCTTAAATTTCCTGCTGAACAGGGGATAAGTGTAATAGAGGATGTCATATTTAGTGTTGGACGTACAGGTGTCGTTACACCAACGGCAGTGTTACAGCCAGTCCAGCTAGCAGGCACAACCGTTAGCCGCGCGACATTACATAACCAAGACTTGATTACCGAAAAGGATATTCGCATCGGTGATACTGTTTTAGTACAAAAAGCAGGGGATATCATTCCTGAAATTGTACGTAGCATAACGGATAAACGCACAGGAGAAGAAAAATCGATTGAATATCCCAAGGACTGTCCTGCATGCGGTAGTGAATTGGTGAAACTAGATGGAGAAGTCGCGATTCGTTGTATCAACCCAGCATGCCCAGCACTTAATAAAGAAGCAATTATCCACTTTGTTTCAAGGAATGCTATGAATATAGACGGCCTTGGTGAAAAGGTTGTCATTCAATTATTTGATGCTGAGCTAATTCGAGATGTAGCAGATTTATATTTCTTATCGAAGGAGCAGCTACTACCACTAGAACGGATGGGCGAGAAATCCGTCGATAACCTTTTAGCAGCTATTGATAAGAGCCGAAGTAATTCATTAGAAAAGCTGATTTTTGGTTTGGGGATACGCTTTATAGGCAGTAAAGCTAGTAAAATCCTCGCAGCCCACTTTCAAGATTTTGAAGCTTTACAGAAGGCAAGCTTTGAAGAATTGATAGCCATAAATGAAATTGGCGATAAAATGGCTAATAGCATTATTGCATATTTCAAAAAACCTGAGTTTAATACATTGCTTGAAAAACTTAAGAAAGCCGAAATTAATCTTCAATATGTAAGTAGAGCTAACAACACAACAGGTAATACGG
Source organism: Desulfuribacillus alkaliarsenatis (assembly GCF_001730225.1). NCBI lineage: Bacteria > Bacillati > Bacillota > Desulfuribacillia > Desulfuribacillales > Desulfuribacillaceae > Desulfuribacillus > Desulfuribacillus alkaliarsenatis. The sequence goes on from NZ_MIJE01000022.1 coordinate 87,359, forward strand.
ACAATATATTTGCTGGAAAAACAGTTGTCCTGACAGGTACACTGGAGAAGCTGACCCGTAAGGAAGCATCTGAGAAGCTAGAGCAATTAGGAGCTACGGTGACTAATAGCGTAAGTAAGAGTACGGACTATCTTGTCGCTGGGGAAAAGGCTGGCTCTAAGCTGAAAAAAGCCCAGGAGCTAGGTGTTACTATTCTAACGGAAGAACAGTTGCTGGAACAGCTCGGTTTTTTAACAATGCTTATATAAAATGAGTAGTAAAAAATAAAAAGCAGGGGAAAATAAACGCACAGCCCAATGGAGGGATTGATGTGGCGTTTATTTTTCCTTTTTTTACGGCATTTTTAATTACATATTTGCTAGTGCCTATTACCCGTAAAATTGCTTTTCGATACGAGGTTATAGACAAACCGAATCATCGTAAAGTCCACGTTGACCCTATACCACTATTAGGTGGTTTAGCCATTTTTATCGGTTTTGGTGTAACGGTGCTATTATTTGTACCACCGTCCATGAAGCTTTTTATCATGTTCTTAGCAGGTTCAGTCGTACTTTTAATCGGCATGGTAGACGATTGGTCTAAGGCTCATGGCAAAGACTTCCCAGCCCTACCTAAACTGCTCGTACAAATTATGGCTGCTAGTATTTTAATCTATGGAGGCATTCAAATAACTGGGATACGTGGCTTTGTTTTTGCTGAGCAAACAGCTTGGTATCTGCCACATGGGATAGGAATTTTAATTACTATTATCTGGATTGTTGGCATTATGAATATGCTGAATTTTCTAGATGGACTAGACGGTTTAGCAACAGGAATTGCAGCCATATCAGCTATGACGCTGTTTTTTATCGCATTGATACAAGGTCAGGAGGCCATAGCTATTCTGTGTATTTCCTTACTAGGTACCACCCTTGGGTTCTTAAAATATAACTTTCATCCCGCTAAAATTTTTATGGGAGATGCTGGTGCCCTGTTTCTTGGCTGCATACTCGCTGCAATTGCTATTGAAGGAGCTTTTAAAGGTGCAACCCTTTTTACATTGATTGTACCCTTGCTAATCTTTGGAGTTCCAATATTTGATACAGTTTATGTAATGTTTAGACGCTGGCGTGAAAATCGGCCAATCCATGTAGCGGATAAAGGGCACGTACATCATAGGCTAATGAAGCTTGGGCTCAACCAGGTACAAGCTGTAACGTTTATATATATCTTAGGAATATGTTTTTCTCTGCTTAGTGTAGTAATAATTTTACTTTTCCTTATGTATTCGACTTAGTTACAAAAAAAATCATTTGAAGCTTTATAGTGAATTATGTGCGAGAGGTGGATATTAATGAAGAAAAAAGTTGTACTAGTATTAGTGGATTCATTACTACCTGGACCACTTGAGCAAGCAATGAATGAAGGAAAGGCACCCAATCTTACAGCAATAGCGAAGTCTGGGAGCTTTATTAAAGAAGGAGTCACTGTGTTTCCGACCATGTCCTGCTCCATTGATACGTCATTAGTCACAGGTGTATTTCCAGATAAACACAAGATTCCTGGACTAGTCTGGTATGAAGCAAATGAAAACAGGGTCGTCAACTATGGCAGCTCCTTTGGTACTGTATGGCGTCTAGGATTCAAACAAGTGCTTGAAGACATATTATATAAATTAAATAAGGAGCACATGAGTGCTAAAGTTGAGACGATTTTTGAAAACCTGGAGCGTAAGGGAAGAACGGTAGCAAATATTAATATTGCAGCTTATCGCGGCAAGCAGAATCACGAGGTTAAACTACCTTTTTTAGTAAATGTTGCAAGCGGTTTTTCGCTAAAAGACCCTGTACGTGGATGTAAAAATTTAGCCTTGGGGAAAATCGTTAAACCAAAGCTCTCGAAGCCTTACGAGATGTTAGCACCTACTTCCCTGAGGAAACGTTATGGAATAAACGATGAGTACTCGATTGAGATTTTTATAGAGCTAATACGGCAAAACCAATTAGCTGATTTAACACTCATTTATCTTCCAGACCTAGATCAAAAAGTCCACAAGCACGGTACGAAAAACATGATTAAGGAAACAGAAAAAATTGATGAAAAAATCGGGAGGTTACTAAAACCTTTAGGCGGAGTAGATAAGGCGTTAGAAGAAACAATTTGGATTGTAATAAGTGATCATGGACAGACGGATATTGATAGTAATAAGAAAAATGCCTTAATACCATTACAGGATTTATTAAAAAAGTTTAAAATACATAACTTCCGTGAAAAAGTAAATTCTTCTGTCGATGACGTCGTAATTTGCAATAATGAGCGTGTTGCTTATATATATCCTTTCAGGTTAAAGAAGGATGATATTATTGAAGCGCTTAAACAGGATAGTAAAATAGATTGGATTGCTTATCCTGATGGGAATAAAGTGGTAGTAGAAAAGCGAGAGCAAAAAGATGGCTACTCTGATGATCTTAAGCTCATCTATAGTAAAGATGGTGAGTATGTAGATCCTTATAATCAGGAATGGGATATATTTGGCGACATGCGTGCATTGGATCTACATGTTGTAGGTAAACACTTGACTTATAAAAATTACCCAGATGCTCTGATGCGCCTATACGGTGCGATTTTTGCTCAACGCACTAAGGATGTATTAATTGTTACTGCAAAGCCAGGACATGAATTTGAATCACAGGGAAGTGCCAGCCATAATGGAGGTGCTAGTCACGGGTCGCTTCATCGTCAGGATTCTGAAATACCTATTATTATTGGTGGTACAGATAAAAAACCGAAGTACCCACGGATTGTAGATATGAAAAAGTTTCTAATGGACTTAATGCAATGATTAAAGACACTGCCTCGTTGGCAGTGTCTTTATAAGTAATACAAGTATTTTAGTTTTTATGCAGGGTTTGGAGCGTCAGTTGGGCAAACATCTTGGCAAGCACCACAGTCGATGCAAGTATCAGCATCAATTACGTGGATTGAGTCACCTTCAGTAATTGCGTCCACTGGGCAGCTGTCAACACAAGCACCACAGTTAATGCACTCTTCGTTAATTTCGTAAGCCATATGTAAGTTCCTCCTCTTTATCTATTTGTTATTTAAGTTATTACTACATAGAGCTTGAAAAGCTTGTATAAAATATAACTGAATCACTAGTAGGTTGTCAATCGTTAGTAAAATAGTCAACTTTAGAACAATGAAGCTCTATAAAAGCTAATATAATAGGCTTTTTAAGAGAATGTTGAATTTAAGTTAAAACTATGAATAAAAATTTATATTTAAATTTGCACATAACAATAGTTACTTTTGCTTTTAAAAACTCCTATATGGTATAATAATCAAATGATTTTACCAATGGAGGTGGATCCTTTGAGTATTACTGTGAAGGATGTTGAGCATGTTGCTAACTTAGCAAGACTTGAGCTGTCAGAAAAAGATAAAGAGTTATTTACAGAGCAGTTAAATTCGATTCTGGAGTTTGCAGAAAAATTGAATGAACTGGACACAGAGAATGTACCACCAACAAGCCACGTGCTCGATATAAAAAATGTTGTCCGCAAAGACGAGGTTAAGCAATCATTACCTAGGGAAGAAGCTCTGCGTAATGCACCAAGTCAAGAGGAAGGCCATTTTAAAGTACCAGCTATTATAGAGTAAGTTGGAAACTGGAAAAACTGAGAAAGCTAGAGTTTAAAGGAGGGACAGAATTTGTCTATCATAGAAAAGAGTATTCGTGAAATACATACATTACTACTAAATAAGGAAACAACGGTGTCAGAGCTTCTTAACACAGCTTGGAGCCGTATAGAAGAGACTGATAATAAGGTGAATGCCTTTGTTACTCTGAATAAGGAAAACGCACCACGCCGTGCAGATCAGCTTGAGCAAGAAATTGCAGACATAACAGACGTGGACGACCTTCCTATTTTGGCAGGTATTCCAGGTGGGATTAAGGACAATATCTGCACACAAGGTATGCCGACTACCTGTAGTAGTAAAATCCTTTCAGGCTATAAATCGCCATATAGCGCTACAGTTATGAAGCGACTACATGCTGCAGGAGCTGTTCCTGTTGGAAAGCTAAACATGGACGAATTTGCCATGGGAAGCTCAACGGAAAACTCATCGGTCCAGCTTACAAAAAACCCATGGAATCTTAACTACGTTCCAGGAGGATCTAGTGGTGGTTCAGCGGCGAGTGTAGCGGCTGGACAGGTTGTATTTTCATTAGGCTCAGATACCGGTGGCTCTATTCGACAGCCTGCAGCCTACTGTGGTGTTGTTGGATTGAAACCTACATATGGATTAGTATCACGTTATGGCTTAGTAGCTTATGCGTCATCATTAGATCAAATAGGACCAATTACGAGGAATGTTGAAGATACAGCAGATGTTTTACAGGCAATCGCTGGCTATGATGAGATGGACTCAACCTCAGCGAATGTGCCAATCACTAACTATCGAGAGGCACTTACGGGAGACATAAAAGGCTTAAAGATAGCTATTGCTCAAGAGTATATGGGTGAAGGAATTGACTCTCAGGTGCGAGAAGTAATTGAACAAGCAGTTAAGCAACTAGTTTCTTTGGGAGCAGAGGTTGAGTACGTGTCGCTGCCACATACAGAATACGCTTTACCTTGCTACTATCTATTAGCATCAGCTGAAGCATCCTCAAACTTAGCCCGTTACGATGGCGTGAAGTACGGTATCCGTGCTGAAGGTGTTAAGGATTTATTAGATATGTATAAGAAGACTCGTAGTGAAGGCTTTGGAGATGAAGTTAAGCGCCGTATCATGCTTGGAACATATGCTTTAAGCTCTGGCTACTATGACGCTTATTACCTGAAAGCACAAAAGGTACGTACTTTAATAAAGCAGGACTTTGATAATGTGTTTGCTAAATATGATATTATTATCGGGCCAACTGCACCAACTACAGCATTTAAAATTGGTGAAAAAACGTCTGACCCATTAACAATGTATCTAAATGATATTTGTACAATTCCAGTTAACCTGGCAGGACTTCCAGCAATCAGCATTCCGTGTGGATTTGTGAACGGTCTACCTGTTGGATTGCAGATTATTGGTAAAGCCTTTGATGAGTCAACTGTATTAAGAGCGGCACATGCATTTGAACAATCTACAAATTATCATAAACAACGCCCAACCCTATAGGTATATCCAGGAGGTGAATAAATTGAAATTCGAAACTGTAATTGGACTTGAAGTCCATGTTGAGCTACATACAAAGTCAAAAATCTTCTGCGGCTGCTCCACAGCATTTGGCGCACCTGCTAACAGTCATACATGCCCAATTTGTTTAGGACATCCAGGAGTTCTACCTGTTTTAAACGAGCAGGCGTTAAACTATGCAATCAAAGCATCCTTAGCGTTAAACTGCAAAATTAATCAAGAGAGTAAGTTCGACCGTAAAAACTATTTCTACCCAGATCTTCCAAAGGCTTGGCAAACGTCTCAATATGACAAACCTGTTGGAGAGCACGGATATATTGAGATAGACCTACCAAGTGGTGAAAAGAAACGCATCGGAATCACACGCGTGCACTTAGAGGAGGACGCTGGTAAATTAGTTCATGCCGAAGATGGCCGAGGCTCCCTGGTTGACTACAATCGGGTTGGTACACCACTGATTGAAATTGTATCAGAGCCAGATTTGCGTTCGCCAGAAGAAGCTCGTCTATACCTAGAGAAACTAAAAGCAATAATCCAATATTGTGATGTTTCCGACGTAAAAATGGAAGAAGGCAGCCTACGCTGTGATGCTAATGTTAGTATCCGACCATTCGGTCAGGAGAAGTTCGGCACTCGTGCAGAGCTGAAGAACATGAACAGCTTCCGTGGCGTACAAAAAGGTCTAGAATACGAAGAAAAACGTCAAGCAGCAGTAATCCTTGACGGCGAAGAAGTCGTACAGGAGACGAGACGCTGGGATGATAGCGCTGGCAAGACCTTTACTATGAGAAGCAAGGAAGAGGCCCATGATTATCGCTACTTCCCAGAGCCAGACCTAGTTAAGATGGAGATAACAGACGATTGGATTGAGCGACTGCGTGCAGAAATCCCAGAGCTACCAGATAAGCGCAAAGAACGCTATATGGCAGACTATGGATTATCTGCCTATGATGCGAGCGTTATTACATCATCGAGGGAAGTTGCTGAATTCTTTGATAGCACGATGGAGCATTGTAAGGATGCAAAATCAGCAGCAAACTGGATTCAAGGTGAATTGTTAGGATACCTAAATGCTAACAACTTAGAGCTTAAGAATATATCGCTGCAGCCAGAGAATCTAGGGAATATGATTGGTCTGATTGAAAAAGGAACCATCAGCACGAAAATAGCCAAAACCGTTTTCCAAGAAATGCTCACAAGCAACAAAGACCCTCAGGAAATCGTAAAGGAAAAAGGTCTCGAGCAAATTAGTGACGAGGGAGCAATCCTTGAGATTGTTAAAAAAGCAATTGCAGACAACCCGAAATCCGTAGAGGATTATAAGGCAGGTAAAGAGCAGGCAGTTGGCTTCTTTGTCGGTCAAGTGATGAAGGCAACCCGCGGTAAAGCGAATCCACAGATGGTTAACAAAATGATTGTTGAACAGCTAAAAAGTCTGTAATAGGCGGTGAAGTATATGGGGATGGTACGCACGGCGGGTCTGATTTTAATAGCTATAGGTTTTTTAGGATTTATGAGTACTAGTTTCTTTGCGTTGACGGGGACGTATATAAATCCTGCTATATATATAGTTTTGGGAGTATTGGGGGTAGTTGTCATATTTTCAAGTCTTATATACGAGCGTATACAGGACGAACGAAAGGACGATGACGATGATCTTAGTCAATACTGAAACAGTACCTGGTAAAAAGATAGTCGAGACAGTAGGCTATGTTAAAGGCAGTACCATTCAAGCCCGCCATATCGGGCAGGATGTACTAGCGAGCTTTCGTAACATCGTAGGTGGAGAAGTCAAAGAGTATACAGATTTAATGAATGAAGCGCGAAAAAAAGCTGTCGGTAGAATGGTTAAAGAAGCGAACGCCAGGGGAGCTAATGCTATTGTTAATATTCGTTTTATGACTGCGCAAATCGCTCAAGGTGCTGCTGAAATACTAGTATATGGCACGGCTGTAATCGTAAAGAACGAACATGCTTGAAAAAACAAAAGGTATTAATTATACTGCTTAACGTATCATAGGGGAAACGACTCACATAGCATATATAAAACTATGCTTACGAGTCGTTTTTCAAAACACAGAGGGGGAGATTTTTTTGCAACCAGTATATACACCAATAAGTTTTCTGAAAAGATTCCTCATAGGTCAAGAACAGAAGCTAACTGTGGCAGAACTAAAAGAGCAGTTAAAGGATTTTGATAGTTATTTTCAAAGTGCTTACAACATGGGATTAGAAGATTTAGTTGATACAACTATAGATCAAGAGGATTCTCCATTTATTATAGACGCTTCAAGCACAATTCTACTGCAGGAGTTTCCAATTAAGATGAATAATTTAGCATATGATTATCTAGTGCAAGTAGGTAAGCCGTTAACTAAAGATAAGATAATTAAACAATTATCTAAGCGTACAAAAACTCCATATAATCAGGTAGAAAAACAATTGAATTTGGAAAAAGATATGCGTTTTGTCGAAGTATATGGATGCGACCGCTGGTTACTAACAGAATGGGAAATCTGCAATGATCAAGTATATAATCTATTACGGGGTCGCGATAGTAAAGAAACTAATAGTACCCATGTCTATCAATTAATATCGACTAGAATCCAGTCCAAGGAAGGGCCAAGAAATATATGGTTGCCTGAAATGGACGAACGGTTTACGATATGTGAAAATGGGAAAGTATTTATTGAGGAGCTTGACGGGGAGGTAACTTGTATGAGAGATAACAACATAGAAAAACTGGACGCTACGGGCAATGAAGTTCATAAAAAAATAATTGAGCAGCTTGAGCAAGGTCTATATATTTTGAAAAAGCGCAACGAGCGTATGTCAGAAGAAGTTGTGCAGTTTTTTAATAATAACAATTTAGATGCAATCCATAAACTCATGGAGGAAAAAAAGGCTAACAAAGAACTACAGCATGATGTTAATAAGTTGATAGAAAAATGGAAAGTATAAATAATAAACGCTTCGATCGTCTACGTAAAGTCGTTGAAAAGCTCAAAGATAGAGAACTGACCTATGAATTAGATGTTCTAAATAGATTTGACATACTAGACATGGAAGGTATTGAAAAACTCTCCCGCGAGAGACAGTTGAAGCAGGAGCTGCGAAAGCAACTAGAGTTATTTATAGCAAAATATGAGCATAAAAACAAAAGCCTGTGAAAAAGTTATTTAAAAAAGTGACAAATTTTCAAAAGTGTGTTGAATACCACAGAAATGATTGTTGATGTATGCTAAAATACACTGAAGGTAGATGTTAAACATTTAAGGAGAGAGAATATGAGCAGTCTACAAGCACATACAAGAAATGGCTTCTCTATCTATCAGTGTAAAGCCGAAACTGATTGCTATAAATCGATTCATAACACAAGCTCCGTTGCTAAAAGAATAAAAAAATTAGTGACTGAGTTAAATTTAGATGAATTCATCCGTAATAAATTTGGTGACAGACTATCTAAGCATCATGTTTTTGACATTGTGTTCTCAGGCTGTCCGAATGGCTGTTCTAAGCCACAGATTAATGATATAGGTATTATGGGTCGATCCATTATCGCCATAAATCAAGCTGAATGCATTAGCTGCATGAAATGCATTCGCGCTTGTAAAGAGAATGCCCTGAAAATAGTAGAATCAGCTGTTATTGTCGACGATAAAGCTTGTGTAGGTTGTAGTGAATGTGTCCGCGCATGTCCAGTCGATGCAATTATTGAAACAAATAAAGGGTATAGAGTTATTGCTGGAGGGCGTCTAGGTAGACATCCACAGCTCGCCTTAGAGGTAGTTCCATTTGTGAATGAAGCAGAACTAGATTCGGTAGTTAGAGGTCTTATAGAGTATTTTAAGGAGTACGCAACCACTGAAGAACGACTTGCAGACACAATTGCTAGACTGGGTATAGAATCGGTACAACAATACCTACAGAAGAATTATTTACAGAAAAATACTGAAGAGCAATCAGCATAGAAAGTTAATAGATTACTGCAAGAGCGCATGTGTAAGCGCTCTTTTTTATGCTGTAGTATATTGACTAAAGTTAGTCGCCATGCTATAATCATGAAAATGATAATTGTTATCACAAAAAGACGGTGGAGGCTTGCATATGGTTAAAAAGGTAGCGTCAAAATGTAACTGCAAGAATTGTCAATGCCACAAAGGTGGCTGCGGGTGCAATAGTAAGTAATAATTGATATACTATGCTGTTGAAAAGAATAAAAAATACTAAAGAAACCTGTAGTTGGTTTCTTTTTTTATATTAGATGAACTGGGATAGAATTGTATCTTATATATAATATCATGTATACTAAGGCTAGAAAATAGTCACTGTTTAGTGGATGTTTATAAAAGGGGTCGTTGTTAAGATGAACAGACAAATTCCTGTGCAAAAAAATCAAACAATTGAATTACATATACATACACTTGGACACGATGGTCAAGGGATTGGAAGATACGAGGATTTTACAGTTTTTGTTCCTGAAGCATTACCAGGAGAATACATACAAGCAAAGATTATAAAAGTTCAAAAAAATTATGCGGTTGGAAAGTTACTAGAGATCTCTGATAATAAAACAGCCTCATTAAGAGTTGACCCACTATGCGGAATTGCAAAGCGGTGCGGAGGGTGTCAATTACAGCATATGGACTATCAAGCTCAACTCTTGTTCAAGCAGCAACTTGTTATAGATAATCTAGAGAGAATCGGGAAATTTAAGGACATTCAAGTTCATCCGACAATCGGAATGGAAAATCCATGGAGCTATCGGAACAAAGCTCAGGTTCCTATAGGCTCTACTGATTCTGAGGCTGGTCTAATCAGTGGATTTTATGCTGCTAAAAGCCATGAAATTATACCCTTTGATAGCTGTGCAATCCAGCATTCACAAAACGACGAGCTTGTACTTGCCGTGAGAAAAATCGCTGAGAAATATGGTGTTTCGGCATATAATGAGAAGCTACACAAAGGCTTGTTAAGACATATTGTTGTTCGAACTGCTTTTACGACCAATGAAGTAATGGTTGTCATAGTCGTTAATGGGAAATCAATGCCGCATCAAGATAAGATTATAAATGAAATTGCTACTTTGTCAGCAAACATAAAAAGCATATGCTTAAGTATTAATACGAAGAAAACGAACGTAATCTTTGGTGAGCAAACGAAGGTACTATATGGATCTGATAAAATATTTGACTACATTGGAGATATTCGTTTTGGCATCTCGGCAAGATCTTTCTATCAGGTCAATCCAGTTCAGACGGAAGTTTTATATACAAAAGCATTAGAATACGCGGCGCTTACGGGGAAAGAAACAGTTATTGACGCCTATTGTGGTATAGGGACTATCACTTTGTTTCTTGCACAAAAAGCAAAGAAAGTCTACGGTGTTGAAATTGTCCCAGAAGCAATTGAAGACGCTAAATATAATGCAGAAATCAACGGCATAACCAATGTGGAATTTGCCGTAGCTAAGGCGGAAGATTGGATTCCTAAGCTATCCATTCGTCCAGAAGTCATAGTGGTTGACCCACCTAGAAAGGGCTGCGACCAAGCTTTACTAGATACAATTATAGATATGAGACCAAAGCGAGTCGTCTATGTTTCCTGTAATCCTAGCACATTAGCAAGAGATTTACGGATTTTAGCAGATGGCGGGTATGAGCTTAAAGAGGTGCAACCAGTTGATATGTTCCCACATACCACACATGTGGAGTGCGTAGTCTTGATGTCAAGGGTAGATAAATAGAAAGGAAGAAAGAGCTTATAAATAAAGGGTTTCAAGATATTGAGTTTTTCTCATGGCTGTTTTGCTAGAGCGGCTCATATCAGGAAACCCTTATTTTTATTGTTAGTGGCAAATTATCAAAAGCTGTGAAAGAAAATTATGACAAGAGTGCAATACTAGAGCTAGTGAGAATTGTGGTATATCTAAGGTTTACATCCTGATACTTTAACAGTTATTACTTTCCCTTCAAACCATTATACATTAGCTTACCTATATCAATTCTCTGATTAATCGTAAGGGGAGTTGATAGAATTCCGCTAATGGCCTGAACATACATAAGTATTGACTCCGTTGACAACTCACTGTCAATCTCACCTTCAAGTTTGCCCTGTTCTATAAATTCAACAAATAGGGGTTTAATTTTTGTATCACCATATGCTTTTAAAAATTGCTGCATCTGAGGTGAGGAGATTAATTCATTGCTCATAAGACCATCTGTTTCTCCAGTTATAAGTTCTCCCAAGGATTTCATGTTTTCTATATGAATCATATTTAGTTTCTCCTTATATGACAGATCACTAGTCATAAAGGTTTTAAATTCTAATGCTTTTTTGTCCATATAATCAAACATAACTTGTCTAGCAAGCTCTTCCTTGCTACCAAAATAATTATATATACTAACCTTTGAAACATTAGCTTTTTCAGCTATATCAGTAATTTTCACAGCAGCAAATCCATCTTTTGCAAAAAGTGTAAACGCTGCAGATAAAATATCTTTCATTTTTTCTTGCCTTCGCAATTCAAAACCATTCATATATTTCACCTCAAATTTATTATATCAAAAATTTGAACTGAATCAATAAATTAGTTCATATTTATATTGACAAATATATATGTCGGATATATTATGAACTTCTAGTGATGAATAGTTCATATAATTTTTTGAAAAAAGCCGAAGTTAAAGGTGATATAGAACAACGAAATAAGCTAGCGCAGGAGTTGTAAACCCATGCATCATAAAAAAGCAAATACATTAAAAAGGAGAAGGAGAGCTATGATTATAGTTGGTACTATTTTTTTAACGATTTTAGCAGGATTAACAATTTGGATTTTAATAGCAGGTCCAAAACTCCCGCCAGAAACGGACGCTATTATTGATGAGGTACTAAATAATGAGTTACCCGAACTATTTGTGGGTAAAACAGGTGTTGTTACATCAGATGGTTTGGATATTTGGTATGAGTGTATTTCTCCTGAAGGTCAGTCGAAAGGGACTGTTTTGCTTAACATTGGAATGGGAGGCAGTGCTTTAGATTGGCCTCCAAAATTTGTGCGGGAATTTGTTGACTCCGGCTATCAAGTAATTCGTTACGACCAAAGAGGAACAGGGATGTCTGATTGGGTTGCTGATTGGGATAATAAAAATCCATATTCGTTAGTAGATATGGCAGGAGATGCTGTTGCGGTACTAGATTCGCTTGAAATAAATGAAGCACATATTGTTGGTCTGTCTATGGGAGGAATGATATCCCAAGAAATTGCTATCAATCATCCTGATAGGGTTACCACTCTTACGCTGATGTTGACAACGGGTCATCATATAGATCCTGAATTACCAGGACTAACCTCACGTTACTTTATTAGTTCTATGGTAAAGGGAATTCCATTTTTAAAGTATCGTATAGCAGGCGGTGAGAAAAATTTGATTAAGGGACGGATTGCGCAAACAATTAGTGGGTTAGGATATGACGTTGACATCAAAGAAATTGCTGAGGTGGCTTTATATGATCTTCGAAAGCGAAAGGGTTTTAACTTTAAGGGAGTATTACAACATAGAAAAGCTGTGGACGTTACCCCATCACGATATGAAAAACTAGAAACGGTAGATATTCCTACTCTTGTAATCCATGGAACTGAAGACCAATTTATGCCAATTGAACATGGAAAGAAGCTCGTAGAAATAATACCAAATGCAAAGGGCTTGTGGATCGATGATATGGGCCATATTTTTCCATTTACCGACATGGATGAGATAATGAAAGATATTATCAGGCATTTAGAGACTGTAAAATAAACTGTGTAAAACAAAATGCCAAGGGATCGTTGGAATATCGGATTTAACAAAGTTTTAAGCAATATAGAAATATTTAGATGCTGGCCGTTAAGCGTTGGCATCTCTTTTTTTCTTTTTTTGGAAACATATCTATAGCTTTGACAACGATTCCGTCGCAAGGTGCATATACATCTGCAAGCGGATTGCCTTTGCTTTTGAACGATATGTTGAAATCTAAAAATTACTTTTTCTCTAGTATTTGAGTAGATATCTAATGAAGTTAAGTTTACAATTGTAAAGAATACTAACGTGATATTTATAAAAGTAAAGATGCGTGAAATTTAGAGGTTATGTCAATATGTCTAAATATTAGAACAAACCTAGAGGAACATCCAGATATCAATTTAAGAAGATTAGCTGATATAGAAAATTATTTTAAACAGTTGGCTGAATTACATAATAATTTATACAATATTACCAAGCAGAAACAAATGGGATTAGATGCTAAACTAAGATGGAACAATACAATTCTTAAAAGACGAGAGGAGCTCGAAAAACAACTTCTATACCATTATAATAAAGTGAAAAGTGAGACTTCAGAAATGAAGCAGCACTTAGATCAGTTAATTAGTAGTAGCAAAGGTTCATTTATTAATGAAAATATTGACTTGCAAGTAGAGTATGATGAGGAAGGAAATATTGTAGAAATACAAAGATTAAAACGGGTAAATTAAATAACGCATATGTATAGTTATGATATCTTTTGAGTCTTAACGAATATTGAAATGGGGGAGAAACATGGGTATTTGTATTACGGTTATCTTAAAAGAGGTTAGAGGATTTGACAGATCATTTCAGCTTATGTATCAACCTAATCCTATCTGGACTCAGAATGAAAATTGGATCTCAAAAGATACTAGTAGAATAGGCTTTGATTTAAATGGTAGATTTGAATAGCTTTTGAACTACTGTCAGAAAAATAATCATGTTATTTCAGATGATAAAGAGTGCGTAGTATGTTATAGAAAAGAGTTTAAAAAGTATTCGTCAGAAGAAATTAAAGGATTAATTGAAGATGTTGAGCGAAACGGTTTTAAGTACACAGTAGTCGAATACTAGAAATAAATACAATAATTAAAACAGCACCTAGATTTTAATTAAGGTGCTGTTTTAATTATAGCTATTGAGTATGCCAATAAGATAGAAAAAGCGCCTAGAAACTATTAACGTATAACAAGAAATATTGTATAATGTGATGAAAGGAGTTGGAACAAATGGACAAGAAGCAAATAGCGGAAAATCTATGTAATTCTACCGAAGCGGCAGAGATATTAAATGTTACTCGTAGTCGTGTCAATCAATTAGTTGATCAAGGCAAACTTCTACCTTTGCGAGAGTTTTCAAAAGACAAGGTGTTTTGGAAGCCTGACGTGGAAGCTCTAGCTCCAGAACTTGAAAAATTAAGAAAGAAGTATAGACCATATGAATAGATACATAATGACTCTTGAAGAATTAGAAAGATATTTAGTTATAGATGACTTCACTTTTAGTTATAAGGGCAAGGATTATTTTATTTGCCCTTTAGACGGAGTGTTTTCAACAGGCGAGTTTGATAAAGAACCTTTTGATTATAAAACTTTTGATGACCTTATCAATGATTTCCTACTCGAAGGAAAACCATTAAAAGATGTTATCGGCGATATTGAACCACATTAATAATAGTGCTTTATGCGATGTTAGGAAAAGAACTATTTTATAAGGAGAAGAAAACATGCAAATTGCACTTACTAAAAAACTATCGGAGGCCATGGGCATAAATCCTCCAGCGGTACATGAAGATGGAAATCCGCTTTTTTCTTGGACAGCAAATTGGACAAAGGTTTGGGATAATCGTAGAGTAGAGGATATGCTTGTGCTGGTTAACAATGCAACGCGCTTTACCGTTGCAATTTACCAAGTAAAGCGAAAGGATTTAAAAAATGTAGCAGAAATGATGAGAACGGCCATTTCAAATACACTTCTGTCCATGAATTTAAACCCAGATCTAGTACAGGAATATATGCAATTGGCGGGCGAGGTGGAGTTCGCGCAAAATCGTAACAGACAGACAGCGGCGTGGATAACAAAAGCGGGACAGGAATGTGCTTTTCATGTTGGGAATGAATATAATGGCATTGCAAAAATGTTTAGTGATACAGTTGGACTTTCTGCAAATTACCGCATTGTCAATTATTCTGGCAATAATTACGAGGGGTTCTACCCTTACAAATCAATGATTAATGCACTTTCTGAACTTACAGGAAAGCAAGCCTATAAATATCGTGCCTTTGAATTGATGATTACACTTGATTTGGAAGTATACAAAGCGGAGCGGAGAATTATTGTACCTGCTGATATAGAATTTACACGCTTACACAAGGTGTTGCAGTCGGTCTTTGACTGGGAGAACTGTCACTTATATGACTTTACTATCTCTGATGACAACAATGGTGTAACGGTTTCCAGACTGGTTCCATTTGAGGAGGATCTGGAGTACGATGAGAACGCTACTTTAATGAAAGGGCATACCTTATCGGAGTTTTTTCCAGAGTGCAAGCATATGATCTATACTTATGATATGGGGGATAACTGGGAACATGAAATCAAGTTTGTTCGTGTGATCGAGGAGCATGACAAGGAATCGCCCTATTTGCTAGAAGCAAGTGGTCAAACACCCCCTGAGGATGTGGGCGGTGTGGGAGGATTTGTGAGCTTCCGAGAAATTATGCTGAATCCGAATCACCCAGAATATGGCGAAATGAAGGAATGGGCAAAATATTGGACAATAGAGCTCGTTGATTGGAAAAGCCGTCCTAGAGTCATTATGGTATAGTTGCTCACTTCCCAACCATAAGCAAGTGAGTTATAGGAGGCTAGAGAATATGGTAAAGAAAAATGAGATTACAATCCGTAGTTCTGCCGCTGAGTATCTGACTTTTGTTGCTTCAACGGGAGAAAACCAGGACAACTTTGAAATACGATATGAAGATGAAAATATATGGCTGACACAGAAAATAATGGCTGTATTATATGGTGTTTCGATATCTGCAATCAACCAACATCTAAAAAAGATATTTGATGATGGTGAGTTGGTGGAGGATTCAGTTATTAAGAAATACTTAATAACTGCCGATGATGGGAAGCAGTACAAGACAAAACACTACAATTTGCAAGCAATTATTGCCGTTGGATTTAAAGTGAACAATGATTGTGCAGTTCGTTTTCGAAAATGGTCGGGTCAAATTGTCAAGGATTATACCATTCAAGGCTGGACAATGGATAAGGAACGTCTGAAAAAAGGACATATGTTCACCGATGAATATTTTGAGCGACAATTGCAAAATATTCGTGAAATACGCCTTTCTGAGCGTAAATTCTATCAAAAAATAACAGACTTGTATGCCACCGCCTTTGATTATGATAAGGATGCAAACACAACCAGGCGTTTTTTTCAGACAGTTCAAAATAAGATGCATTGGGCTGTGCACAGACATACTGCAGCAGAGCTAATTGTTGAACGTGCGGATGCAGAAAAAGAAAACATGGGCTTGACTACTTGGGAATCAGCTCCAGATGGAAAAATCGTAAAAGCGGATGTATCGATTGCTAAAAACTATTTAAACGATAAAGAAATGACCTACATGGAGAGAATTGTATCGCTCTATCTTGATTACGCAGAGCTACAGGCTGAACGTCAGATTCCAATGAGTATGGAGGATTGGGCTAAACGACTGGATGGTTTTATGGAGTTTAATGGTAATGAGATATTGACAGATATAGGGAAGGTTAGTGCAGAACAAGCCAAGCTTCATGCGGAAACTCAATTTGAAAAGTATCGTATTGTGCAAGATAGATTGTTTATGTCTGATTACGATAAGTTCTTGCTTAAGTTTGAAGAGCAGACAAAAAAGAAATAATTGAAAGAACCTGTGTTTATAATTCCGACTTGAATTTGTTGACACTATCACAGTTTTAGGTGTATTTCCTCGAAATACAACTAATGTTTGTTAAGGCAAGGGTGGATGGAGCATGAGCTATTTATACATTTTGAATTATCCAATCTATGAAAAAGAATTATGTGAGTTAGAAATTTATAGATTATTCAAGCAGAAAACATATAATAAATATGTATTTTCAGATGTTGATTTGGAGGATGGGAAAAGTGTATTTATAAAATATAAATTAAAAATTTTGGACAGCCAGCAAAGATTTGATGAATTGCTTAGAAGTATTAGTAACAGAGGGTACATTTATTATAACTTCAAGATGCTTTACTTAAAGCACGCTGAAAATGATGTAGAATATCAAAATTCATTTAAGAAGATCCGTGAAGTTTGCATGCATATAAAAGGTAGCGCAAATATCAAAAAGCCTGAATTAATCCTAGGGATAACGAAGATTAAAGACGTTTGGTATTTCGGAGAGACATGGACACATAATCAAAGCTGGCAGAAGCATATAAATAAGCCACACAGCTATTCTATGTCTTTAAGTGCGCGCTTTGCTAAAGTAATTATCAATATAGCTAGTGAGAACGATAAGCATAAAAGGCTTGTTGATCCTTGCTGTGGTGTAGGAACTACGTTGTTAGAAGCAGCGAAAATGGGTGTCTTAATCGATGGCTACGAAATAAATAAAGAAGTAGCGCGCAAGGCAAACAAGAACCTGCAATTTTATGGGTATGATTTAAAAGTACAGCAACAAGACATGCTTGATATAGATAAGCAGTACGATACGGCAATTTTGGATATACCGTATGGCGTGTACAGTTCCGTCGATAGCAAAGAACAATATATGCTAATTCGCAAATGCCACTTAATTGCTGATGAACTAATCCTAATTGCTTTTGAAGACATGAGTGAAATGTTAATTGCAGCTAATTTTGTAATAGAAAGTGCTATCTGTGTGACAAAAGCAAAATTCAAACGGTACGTATACTTAGCCAAGAAACCAACTAAAGTTACAAAACATTTGACCAACATTTAATTGACAAATACACAGTTTAGAATAGTTGATAACTTTGTACTACAAGCTCAATGTATTGCATATCGCAATACAAAGTGGTAAAATATAATTATAAGTAAGGAGGCGATGTGTATGGCTAAAACTACAAGTATTTTTGCTCGTGTTGAGCCAGAAATAAAAGAACAAGCAGAAATGGTGTTAAATAAATTGGGCATACCAATGTCAAGTGCTGTTAATATTTTTTTAAGACAGGTTGTTATACAAAATGGACTACCATTTGATGTTAAAATTACTCATAATAAAACCCTTGCATTTGAGGATTTAACAACTGAAGAGTTTCACTATGAAATTGAAAAAGGTTTTAGTGATTTAAGGTCAGGTAGGGTTGTATCTGCAGAGAAGGTGGCTGAGCGAATCACTAAGGAATATGGGCATGAGTTTTAAAGTTGTTTATACTGAAGAATCAGAGCAGGATCTTGTTAATGTCTATAGTTACATTGCAATGGATTTACTAGTGCCAGAAACTGCGAAAAATCAAACCAATAGAATTATGAAAGCAATTAAGGATCTAGATTCATTGCCCTTTCGGTATAAACTCTATCAAGATGAACCGTACCATAGTAAGGGTTTAAGAGTTATTCCAGTTGATAAATATCTTGTGTTTTATATAGTCATTGAAGAAGAAAAGACGGTCGCAATAATAAGAATAATGTATGCTGGACGGAATATAGACTTGCAATTGTCAAATACAAAAATATAGATTAAATACTAAACCCATGATGGCACCTTTAAGTAGGTGCTTTTTTCATGCTCATTTAAATTTGCTATTCCAGCAATACAACCGAGCAGTATATGAAGGATAATCTCGAAAAAAGTCGAATTATATATAAGCAAGTCAAAGCAAGTCGAATTAGATAAGCAAACAAAAATCGCTGTAGTAAATCTATATTAAAAACCAGGGAGAGCTGACATTGATTGATTTTAAGCAAGCATCGAAACTTTATTCAAACCGCACACAACCTGCCGTATCAAATATATCTTTGCAAGTGGACCGCGGCGAATTTGTTTTTTTTGTTGGTCCAAGCGGCGCAGGAAAAAGCACACTTATAAAGCTGATATTCCGCGAACAAGCTCTCACTTCAGGAGAAATCAAAATTGAAGGCCGAGATTTGTCGATATTAAAGGAAAGTGAACTTCTCAGCCACAGAAGAAAGATTGGCATGGTGTTTCAGGATTACCGACTGCTCAAGCAGAAAACCGTATATGAAAATGTGGCATTTGCCTTAGAAGTTATAGGCCGCTCTCCCGAGGAAATTCGGAGTAAAGTGCCTGCCGTACTTGCAGAGGTAGGTTTGGCAGGGAAAGAGAAAGCATTCCCAACTGAGCTATCTGGTGGAGAGCAACAAAGGGTTGGTATAGCTAGGGCTATTGTAAAAGATCCCTTGATAATTCTCGCCGACGAGCCTACAGGTAACTTAGACCGAGATAATGCTTGGCAGATCATGGAGCTTTTTGAAGCTATTAATCGTAGAGGCACCACAGTAATAATAGCTACCCATGCCTTAGATATGGTTGAACATATGAAAAAAAGGGTTGTTGCTTTAGAAAACGGTCTTATAATTCGCGACGAAAGGCAGGGGAGCTATAGTTATGAACATAAATGCATTTAAATATTGCTTGCGTCAAAGCTTTATTTCCCTGCGTAGAAATATCTGGTTAGCCACTGTTACCGCTGGTATTATCGCTATTTCCTTGGTAATCCTGGGTGGCTTTTTGCTCCTCGCTGTAAACGCCGATCAAGTACTGCGCGATATAGAAACCAATGTGGAGGTTGCAGTTTTCCTAGAAGATGGTACTAGTCCCAGTTCAATTGAAGCATTATTGAGTAATCACCATTTAGTACATAGCTTTGTTTTTGTTTCTAAAGCGGAAGGACTGGAAGAATTCGGCCATAAAATGGGTGACCGTGTTTTACTGGCTGGAATGGATGGTGAAAATAATCCTCTGCCAGACATGTTTCGTGTCAAGGTCATAAGTGCCGATGAAGTAGCTACACTTGCCGCGGATGCTCGCCTGTTTCCTGGAGTGGAAATGGTTGATTACGGAGAAGAATTGGTTGGGCAGTTGCTTCAGGCAACCAATTGGTTGAAAAATTTGCTGATAGGTATAAGTAGCATGCTGGCTTTGGCAGCTATCTTTCTAATTGTAACCACAATCCGCTTATCCGTTATGGCACGTCAGGATGAAGTAGGGATTATGAAATATTTAGGTGCCAGTAACGGCTTTATCCGTTTCCCGTTTTTGCTGGAAGGAATGGTTATGGGATGGACTGGAACGCTGGTTGCAATAGCTGTACTTGGTGCGGCATATTCTCGCTTTACTGCTTCCCTACAACAGGATGCAATGATTGTATTTATCCAACCAGTGACGGATATAGAAAGGCTGTTGCCTATATTTGTCGGACTGTTGCTACTGGGGACACTAATGGGCGGGCTTGGCAGTTTAATATCTGTCCGTAAGTTCCTGCGTGTGTAATAGGGGGACAAGGATATGAAAATTCGCGAGATAAAAACCATTACGATCGTTCTTATAGTATTGATTTCAGCTATAGCAGGTCTTTACAGCGTTTCTTTCGGAAATGAACAAGTCCAAGAGAGAATAGACAACACCCGAACACAGATTACAGAAATCGAGCAAATTATTAAAGCAATGAATGAAGATATTAAAGCTAGGGAAGCTCGTTTGTTAGAGATAGAGGACGAACTAGCTAAATCAGAACAGCAACTTATCCAGTCAGAAATCAATTTGGCTGGAGCAGAGGAACGTATTGGCGAAAAAAGCCTAGTATATGGCGATAGGCTACGTAGTGCATATATGACAGGCGGTCTGTCGTATCTGGAGATGCTGCTGTCTGCTGATAATATTGGAGATCTGATTATACGCACAGCCTATATCAAACGCATACTGAACAAGGACGCAGAAATAGTTGCTGCTTACAGCGAGGAATACGAAAATCTATCAGAGCAAAGAGCTATATATGCCGAGCAACACCAAGGAATCGAAAATATGCGCTTTGAAATGCAGGCACAAGCGCAGAATCTGACGGCACAGCGCAAAGAACAGGACGAACTATTGAAACGTGCACGTGACCAGTTGACTTTTGATTTGGAGGGAATAACACCCCAGGCAGAACGTGAGCCAATCTACGGTGTCGTAATTGATAATGCAAGCCCAGCTCGGCCGCAGCATGGTCTGTCCCAGGCCTCAGTGGTTTATGAATATGAAGTGGAAGGAAGAATAACGCGCTACCTTACACTATTTTCCACACTACCCAAGAAAGTAGGCCCTGTCCGTAGTGCCAGGGAGCATAGTATTATGCTGGCTATGGAAAACAATACACACTATATCTATACCAGCGCCGGTACTGACGTGCTTAGGTTAATCGATGCTTGGAATGTGGATGGAACGAATGCCCTTTATTCACGTAGTTCAAGCTTTTTCCGTGACTCATCACGCAGGGCACCACATAATTTCTATGTAGACTTGTCTACCTTTGGAGCGGTTGAACAATCGAGTGATGTAGTAATTCGGCCAGCATACCTAAGTAGACAAGGAACTGATGTTAACACGGTATCTTTACAATATAGTAATAATTTGCGCATTAAATATGAGTATGACACAAGACAGCGTGCATACCGTCGTTTTGTTAACGACCAGGGGCACAATGATGCCGAGGGCAAGAGAATCATGGCTCGAAATATCATTATTCAGTATGTGCCACACAAAACAGACTTAGTAGGGCGGCCTACCCCAGATATAGTTGGTTCAGGTACGATTGACTATTATGCGCTGGGACAGCATTTCAAGGGAACATGGCGTAAGGATGACAAAGAGTCTTTGACTCGCTTCTTCTACGAAGACGGTACCGAAATAGAGCGTATTTACGGCCAAACATGGGTCCAAATTGTCAGACCAAATTAACAATAGTGAAAAGTGGAAAAAGTATTGACAAATAGCAAAAGCATTATTATCATTACTAATAATGATAATAATGCTTTTGCTTTAAAATGACTAATAATCAGGGAAGTGAAGCAATGAAATCAAAAATCAAAGCATTGATCCATCCAATCCGGATGAGAATTATGCAGACCTTATTGGATGGTAAAAAGATGACGGCCGGTGAGATTGCAGAGAAGCTAGAGGACATTCCCCAGGCAAGCCTCTATCGCCACATCAACGCCCTCTTAAAGGAAGAGATTCTTACCGTGGTCAGCGAAAACAAGATTCGAGGTACTGTAGAGAAAGTCTTTTCTAAGTCTGCAACATTGGAAAGTTCAATGGCAAAGGAACTTGATGAAGCCTCCAGGGAGGACCACTTCAACTATTTTTTCAGTTTTCTAATGGGCTTGCTTGGAGAATATGAGGAATATCTGCAGGAAGAGAATATCGATTTTGAAAAGGACGGAGTAAGTTTCAGACAGTGCACTGTGTACCTCAGTGATGAGGAATTTATGGAATTAATGATGGGCATAGGAGAAAAACTGTTTGCAGCAATGAAAAAAGAGCCAGGGGAGAATCGGAGGCTTAGAACCATTGCGAATATCGTGATTCCCTCAAAAAAGTACAATGAGAAAGGATAGAACATGGGAAAAAACTTAGCTAAGTATAAAACGGTTTTGCAAGACGCCCCAATAACTATTGCAATCATCGCAATTAACATAGCAATTTATATTGCCCTAAATACAATTCCCAATCTAGCAAATCAGTTATTACTTGATACTGAACTAAAGATGATACAACAGAAGCCTTGGACTTTGGTAACAGTATTTTTTTCGCAGCAACTCCATATTCACCTGCTGCTTAACATGGGTTTACTTTTTGTTTTTGGGAGGGAGCTAGAGAAGAATATTGGATCAGTCGCTCTTTTGTCTACATATATGGTATGTGGAATATTAGGTAGTCTAACGTTTCCGTTCTTTGCTCCTATAATCGACTGGACTGGCGGGTCAGTGGTTGGGGCTTCTGCAGCAGTTTGGGGGGTAGTTGCTGCGGTTGCAGTGCTTTTACCAAACATAAAGTTTGGGGGATACGCAGCAAAATATTGGACTCTAGCATTATTTGTTGGTAATGCAATTATATTCATTATGAATCCAGATATCTCAATAGGAGCCGCTGCTCATGTTGCAGGGATAATAGCTGGGCTGGTGTGTGGGTATTGGTTAAAAAGGTACCAATATTAATACTTTCGTCTATGTTTTATGAAACTAAAAAGGGTAAGGAAACAAGTATTCACTGGATTGAATATAGCAAAAAGATCACGTTAAAAAACGTGATCTTTTTGCTATTTGTAATGATTACTATTTTTGTTTTTTCACAAAATACTAATTGTTAGTTCTTCTCTGCTTTATAAACATCATTGTACCACTGGCCGTGGTTCTCTATCATATATTTCTCAGAAACTTTACCATGTAGCATTGCATTAATTGATTCATTAGATACTGGGTTAAGTAATGCCAAGTAAATATGTCCAATCGCTCCACATGTAGCGATTACAAAGAATGTCGCGTGGAGTAATGGTGCGATTGTTCCAGGACCGCTTAACCACATGATTAAACCAGTTGTAATCAATACAAGTCCACTTACTACTTGGATTAATGAGTTGATTTTTTCCCCGCCGTTGTAAAAACCTTGTGGTGGTATTTCTTTTTTAATACCTAATAATTTGTGCGGGAATGTTTTCAGAAATCCGATGTCTGCGCTGGTGATTTTTATTGACTCACCTAACCAAGCAAATACGTCTTTAGGTCTCATTAGCAAAGGTAATACGATAGCTGCGATTAAAAACACACCTGCTACCCTGTGTACTACCATCGCGCCCTCGATACCGCCAAACATCGGTGCCATCCAGTCAAGTTTTGTACCAAAAAGCATGTAACCTGTGATTGCTAAGGTTATAAAGCTGATTGCGTACATCCAGTGCGCTACGCGTACCGCTGGACTAAAGCGCTCTATCATTTTTTTGCTCATCGTGATATCCTCCTTCCGCCAGCTTAGAACTCTCTACATTCACGAAAGCCTTGCGGCGTGTGAATAAGAATGCTAATCCTGTTCCTATGAGAGTTGCAGCAATTGCTAAATTACCAAACGGTTGAACAATATCTTTCCACATACCGAGTGTCGGAGCTAATGTTGGGTTAACTGGTAATTCATAGTTCTGTGGCCCATCAGGTAATACGTATATGTTACCTAAGCCTCCTAGTTCGTTTTTACCGTAAATCTGCGCATTAGGGAAGCGTTTCTGCGCAGCTTCTAATCGCTTATCTGCTAAAGCCGACATCTCATCCCACGAACCATACATAATTGCTCCAGGCATACATGTCTTTTCACAGGCAGGGCGCAAATCATTTGCTATTCTGTCAATACAGAAGGTGCACTTCTTCATTTTCTCATTTACTTCATCAATTTTCGGAATATCGAACGGGCAGAATGGAACACAATACCCACAGCCGATACAGTTTTCCTCGATACGATATACCGCACCTAGCTCCGATTTAGCTAACGCATTATTAGGACAGGCCTTAAGACAGCCTGGATCGCCACAGTGATTACAGCTATGTTTACGAAAAACCCACTGCACATCTCCGTTGCTTTTTTCTTCCTCAAAAAACTTTATCATCGTCCAACGTAGAGGTGAATTATCCATATGAGATTGATAGGAACCAGTGAATTCACCAATTTCGCCTGGTAGCTGATTCCAGTCTTTACAAGTTACTTGACAACCACGACACGCCGTACAGCGTGTCACATCGATTAGCCTCGCCATTCTTACCATTACGCATTCACCTTCCTAACGTCAACCAGGAACGCTTTGTACTCTGGTATTTGAGTATTAGAGTCGCCCACCTGAGCAGTTAAATTATTCACCATTTCACCTTGTACTAAGCCTTTGTATCCAAAGTGCCAGGTCATCCCAACTTGGTGAACTTCCTTGCCATTAATATTAAACTTATTAGAACGAGCTGTTACCATTGCTACTGCTTTAATAGCACCTCGTTTAGATAAGATTTCTACAGTTTCACCGTTTTTAATACCTTTAGATGCAGCTAAGTCTTTGCCTATTTCAATAAATGACTCTGGCATTAATTCTGCTAACCATGGCATATTACGAGTGGTTGCTCCTGTATGCCAATGTTCACAGACGCGCCATGTTGAGCAAATAATTGGGTACTCACTATAATCGCCACGGGTATCTGGCGCCGTTTTGCCAATGAAGTGGGCTGGGTTATTCTGGCGACCATTAAATGTATTATCCGTCGGACTTTCCCACGGCTCATAATGTTCAGGTAATGGTCCGTCTGCTAATCCACCAATCGCAAATAAACGACCTACTAACTCAGTAAACATGATGAATGGTCCATTGAGCTCACCGCTATCAGTACGTAACGGAGCACCACCATCAACTACATCATAACCAGACCATCCGCCAGCTTGTGACCATTCCATGTATTTTCGTTCTACCAATTTGCCTTCTTTAGGATCATACACTCGCAGTCCAGCCCATGGCTTGCCGTTAGCATCAACAGACGCACGATTATAGATAATACGACGGTTAACTGGCCATGCAAAACCCCAGCCTAGGTAGGCACCCCAGTCTCCTGGATCATCCACCATGCGGCTCTTAGTCCGGTTACCATGGGTTTCAGTATACATGCCTGAGTAAATCCAGCAGCCGCAGTCGGTCGAACCATCTTCCTGTAAGCCGATAAAATTATTCATTAACTTGCCAGTAGTTAAATCACGACCGTTAATTTCACGCATAACTGCATCAATAAAGTTCGCATGACTTGCCTCAGGATCTGGATAGTCCCAAGTCATAGCTAAAAAGCCTGCATCCTCTGGTTTATTACTACCTGCATATAACGATTTCAAAGTCCTTGTTAGGCGATCTAACACCCATGATTCACTTCGTACATTACCTGGCGCGTCAACAGCTTTCCAACGATATTGGATAAGACGGCCACTGTGTGTAACTGTACCTTCCTTTTCGAAAAACGTTTCCATTGGCAACAAAAATACCTCTGTGTTAATACTTGCTGGGTTAGCACCTGGTCGCTTCCAATATGCTGCCGTCTCTGTTTCAAATGGATCGAGACATACTAACCACTCAAGCTTATCTAAACCATCTAACATTTCATACGTATTAGGTCCTGCTACGACAGGGTTTTGTCCCCATGTAATCATACCTTTGACAATCTCAGCATTCATATTCTCGAATAATGCTTGGTGATGGTAAGCGCGCCCTGTAGCTCTTCGCTTAGGAATCCAGCCATAACCAAAATCATTATCCTCTGTAGCAGCATCGCCAAACCAAGCCTTGAGCATACTTGCAATGTATTTTGGACGGTTTGACCACCACGCTGGTGCCGCTGGAGTAGTCGCATTGTACTCAGCTAACGTAGGCAACGCCTCAGTTGGAGCTGGAAGGTAGCCTGGCAACAGATGGAATAAGCAAGCCATATCTGTCGATCCTTGTACATTAGAGTGTCCACGTAATGCATTAACCCCTGCCCCTGGAATACCGATATTACCAAGTAATAATTGAATAATAGCCATTGCACGGATATTCTGTGAGCCTGATGTAAATTGCGTCTGACCCATTGCGTACAAGATAGAGCCAGCCTTACCACTCTCTCCAGTTGTACAATAGATATCGTACACCTGTTGTAATTTATCGATTGGCGCACCACAGGATGCCGCAACTTTCTCTAATGTATACCTAGCATAATGCTGTTTCAATATTTGATACACACAACGCGAATCACTTAACGTCATATCCTTAAGCGGTTTGCCATCTTCATCAAGCTTGTAGCTCCAGTTAGACGTGTTATACGAGCGCCCTGAATCATTATAGCTATCAAACAAACCAGTAGCATCATCAAAACTATATCCATCGCTGACAATCAATGCAGCGTTAGTGTAATGTAATACATAATCCCTGTGTTCTAAGCTATTCTCTAAAATATAATTAATCATTCCACCGTAGAAGGCTATATTACTACCACTGCGAATAGGACAGTATAGATCAGATACTGCCGATGTACGCGTAAAACGAGGGTCAACGTGAATGATTTTGCAATCCCTTTGCTCGCGCGCATCCATCAACCATTTAAAAGATAACGGATGATTCTCTGCTGCATTACTACCACATATTAACGCAACATCAGTATTACGAAAATCTGTCCAGTGATTCGTCATAGCTCCTCTACCAAATGAGGCCCCCAGACCGGCGACCGTAGAGCTATGTCAAATACGAGCCTGATGTTCAATATGCGTTACGCCCAAACAACGCATTAACTTAGAAACTAAATATAAATCTTCGTTACCAATAATCGAGCTACCTAGACTAGCGATAGCATCAGTGCGTGATACAATATCGCCCTTATCATTAGTCAACTCAAAGCTCTCGTCACGGGTTTTTTTGATTAAGTTAGCGATGCGGTTAATTGCCCACTCCCATGTACGAATCTCCCACTTAGCCGAGCCTGGTGCACGATATAACAATTGTGTAACACGCTGCTCATTATCATGGGATTGACGAACTGCTGCACCCTTGGAGCATAGCGTACCTTTGTTACTCGGATTGTCTGGATCCCCATCAACAAATGCTAGTTTGCCATCGACAACCTGAGCGATAACGCCACAGCCTCCCGAACAGAAACAGCACACGGACGGATACTCGCGCGCTGTAGTGGTACGTAGCTTAAAGTTCTCTGCAGCAGCAGTTGACACTTTAAAGCCTAAGTTACCTACTAGCGCAGCGGTCGAACCTACACCCGCGAGCTTAAGTAAATTACGTCTTGATAGCTTCATTTGCTCATTCTCCTCTTTTTCTAATTGAATTATGAATTTTTTTTGTAGTTTATGAGTACATTTTACTGCTGATATAGGTAAAAAACAACTAGTATTTTTCCAGTTGATGCTAGAACTTTTAAATGACTAAAATAATGAAATTAGTTTAATTTTCAAGTCTATAAAACCTTTACTTTTGTCGCAGTTTAAGTTAAACTATAGTTTAATTAAAATATTATAGACTATGATGGGAAGAGTAGGTCAAAGTCACGTCTTTAAGAGAGCTGCCGGTAGGTGAGAGGCTGCAGATGTGCTGATGCGAAATACATCCTGGAGTCTCAGCCTGAAATAGTAGTAGGGTTTGGCGGGGTACGCCCGATATAGCGTATTAAGTGTATTTACATTGTAATATACACTTAACGAGGGAAATTCTGTGAGGGATTTCCAATTTAGAGGTGGTACCGCAATTTCTGCCCTCTGTTCCTATTGATTAGGAACAGAGGGTTTTTTAATGTAAATTATATAAGCAAAGAACCAGAAAAAAATGAAAAGGAAGGGTTGTTGTAATGAAAATTTATGATGAACTAATAGCTCGTGGCTTAATAGCACAGGTAACAGACGAAGAAGAGATTAAGGAGCTTGTTAATACTGGTAAGGCAACATTTTATATTGGTTTTGACCCTACTGCTGATTCTCTACACGTTGGTCATTTTATGGCTTTATGCCTAATGAAGCGCCTGCAAATGGCAGGGAACAAACCAATAGTATTAATTGGAGGTGGGACTGGCTATATCGGTGATCCTTCTGGTCGAACCGATATGCGTAACATGATGACATCAGAAATAATCCAACATAACTGTGACTGCTTTAAGAAACAGATGGAAAGATTTATAGAGTTCGGTGAAGATAAAGCAGTTATGGTTAATAATGCAGACTGGCTCTTGAAGTTGAATTACATTGAATTGCTTCGTGAAGTAGGACCTCACTTCTCTATTAATAATATGTTGCGTGCTGAATGTTATAAGCAGAGAATGGAGAAGGGGTTATCATTCTTAGAGCTGAATTACATGATTATGCAATCCTATGACTTTTATTATCTATACCAGAATTATGGTTGTAATATGCAATTCGGCGGTGATGATCAGTGGTCTAATATGCTTGGAGGAACGGATTTGATTCGACGCAAATTAGGTGAAGATGCGTATGCTATGACAATCACCCTATTGTTGAATTCTGAAGGCAAGAAGATGGGCAAGACTGCTAAGGGAGCAGTATGGCTTGACCCTAACAAAACATCACCTTTTGAGTTTTATCAGTATTGGCGTAATGTAAGCGATGATGATGTTCTTAAGTGTATTCGCATGCTTACGTTCTTACCTCTAGAGCAAATTGACACAATGGATAAATGGGAAGGCAGTCAGCTAAATGAAGCTAAAGAAATTCTTGCCCATGAACTGACAAAAATGATTCATGGTGAAGAAGAGGCACAAAGGGCGAAGCAGGCATCCCACGCGCTATTTGCTAAAGGCTCTGATGACGCCAATATGCCGACAACAGAGATTGCATCTGAGCAATTAACGGATGGAGAGCTTAATATTGTAGATTTAATAGTCATATGTGGAATAGCTGCATCCAAGAGTGAAGTTAGACGCCTTATTAAGCAAGGTGGAATATATATTAAT
Source organism: Desulfuribacillus alkaliarsenatis (assembly GCF_001730225.1). NCBI lineage: Bacteria > Bacillati > Bacillota > Desulfuribacillia > Desulfuribacillales > Desulfuribacillaceae > Desulfuribacillus > Desulfuribacillus alkaliarsenatis. The sequence continues at coordinate 116,847 of NZ_MIJE01000022.1, forward strand.
GACGAACAAGTAGAATCCTTTGATTACAATATTACTTCTGAGCATTTAACGGAAGGCGTTAAAATACGCAAAGGTAAGAAAACGTATCATAAAGCTTTATTGAAGTAAATAATATAATTAAATTATTGCTGCACCAGCATAAAGGTTTTAGAAAAGTAATAATGCGTAATGAATGCGTCCACTAGACTAATGTTTAGTGGATTTTTTTATTTGGATAATCTGCAACATATTCAAAGTGGATATAGTGGGAATATTTTGTCAAAGATTCGAAGGTGTACCCTCCTTCGATTAGATAATCTATTATTTCAGGTAAAGCTTCTGGTGTTGTTGTTTTAGCCCAACTATCATGAAATAAAATGTTAATGTTACTTCTATCTCCTATACGACTTATTACAGAGGTAACAATTTCATCCTTTGGCACGACCACTGCCCTAGCATCACCTGAATCGATATTCCAATCAAAGTATTGGTAGCCTCTACTCTTTAAATACTCTATAGCATCTAACATTATGGTTGGTGGCCCATACCTTTTATGGACACTGTTATTAGATCCACCTGGAAATCTAAAAATATCCATCTTAACTCCAGTAGTATCATAAATCAATATATCAAGGGCTTCAAAATTTTCAATAAATGAATCTAAGCTTGAATAATTAACAATATAAGAATGGTCAAATGTATGATTTCCAATCGCATGACCTTCGTCGATAATGCGTCTATAAACAAATTTACCGAATTCAGTATTATTGCCGTTCACAAAAAAAGTTGCATTAATATTATACCCCTCATTGTTGTAAGCTTTTAAGGTATCTAGGATGCGGACCGTATTATCACTGGGGCCGTCATCGAAGGTAAGGAAAACAACTTTTTCTTCAGTTGTATTTCCTGACCTAGGGGTCTTTCTAGTACCTATTGATGCTTTTTTCTTAAGGCGTAATTAGCCTCCTTCAAATGAGCGTTTTCATAAAGTATTTCTTCTATATTTAACCTTAACTCACCTATATATTTTTCTAAATGTGCGGTTTGATTCAGAAAGGTTTTATAGTCAGTACTTAGTATTTCGTTTTCTTCCCTTACCTCTACATAATCGGAAAAAAGATTTTCGTATTTTTCCTGCTGGCTATTATATAGTAAAAGGTTATACCATAAGGAAAAAACGAATATTACAATAAATGAAGAAATGGCAAGATTAAGCCAATTACAAAACATGTCATTAAATGTAAATTTTTCTCGAGAATTACCCAACATATAATTCCACCCTGCAAGTTTTTACTTTATAAATATTAAAGTGTTAGAGCAGGTATTACTCTAATTGCAAAAGAAAATTTATCATTAATTGCAAAAGAAAATTTATCATTGAGGATTTGTGAAAAGATGGTATTCTGTAATTACATAAAGAAGTGGAATATATAAGTGGCTTTATAAAGAACTATAGAGGTGTACTATGAATAAAAGAACTAAACGCACTTTAGATGCTTTGACTTTTATAATTATTGTCATCGTTTGCTTGATTACGGTTTTAGGTAATTATGAGAACAAGATGAGTATTCTTGCATTGTCTATTATTTTCATAGCGTTTTTTAGCTTTCGGACTTTTTTTCTGTTTGAAAGACAGGATTATAATAGATTTAAGATACCATCAATTCTTATTGAGCTAAGCTTGGTGCTTCTAATATTGTCTCTAGATACAACAAATGTATCTCAAATTTACTTAATTATACTCATTGTTGATGCAGTCTTTTCTTACTCTTTAAGATTCGGTATGTTTTTTGTTCTTATAGCCTACGTGTTTTTTTCCTTGAGAAATTTCTATCATTTTGATTTTGAAAATACTAGCACGTTTTTATTAACCACATTTGTTAATGGATTAGGATTTGTATTTCTCTTTTTTATAATCTTCTTTCTTAAACTACAAATTCAACAAAAACAGTTACTTGCTAAAACTATGAAAGAATTGGAGCATAAGAATAATAAACTGAGAGAAACATCCAAGGAATTAGAAGAAGTGATTATTATAAAAGAAAGAAATAGAATCGCTCATGAAATTCATGATACAGTCGGACATACACTAACTACAGTACTTATAGAAATGGAAGCTGGTAAAAGACTAATTGACGTTAATGGTGAGTTGGCTAAGGAAAAATTGTCGATGGCCCAAAGCCAGGTGAGAAAAGGATTAAATGATATTAGAACATCCGTAAGATCTATTAAAAACCACGATGATATACTCGATTTTCCAGGGGCAATTCGCAATTTAATAATAGAGACTGAAAAACATACTGGAATCAAGGTAGAACATGATATTTCCTTACATGATGAAATTCCTCCTACCTATAAAAAGATTCTTTTACGAGCTTTGCAGGAAGGTTTAACTAATGGAATCAAACATGGTAATAGTACTGCTTTTAAATTTCGTTTAACCAGAAACCAGGAAAGTGTAAGCTTTATGCTTAAAGATAATGGTGCTGGGACAGATAAAATAAATCTAGGGTTCGGTCTTCAAGCAATGAAGGAAAGGGTTAACGAATACAAAGGCAATTTTAAAGTAAGTTCATCTAAGGACGATGGTTTTTCTATAATGATAGAGTTACCTATAGAGGATGGTGCATATGCAAAACATTAAGGTGTTAATTGTTGATGACCAAAACCTTATGCGAGATGGTTTGAAAACGATAATAGATTTAGAGCCAGATATGGAAGTGGTGGGGACCTGTGAAAACGGTAGAATTGCAGTTGAAAAAGCTAAACTGCTTAGTCCTGATGTAATACTTATGGATATTAGAATGCCTGAAGTAACTGGCGTAGAGGCTACAAAGATAATAAAGAATAATTTTCCTGAAATTAAAATCATCATACTTACTACCTTTGATGATGATGAGTATATAATTGATGCTCTTTCCTATGGGGCCTGTGGATATCTATTAAAGGATATTGAAGGTGATAAACTAATTAACTCAATTAGAGATGCATACAAAGGAACACTACTGATGCCGGGGACAATTGCAGCTAAATTAGTAAACAGACTAAACGAAGCGAATATATCATCTATAGCATCGAATGATGTTAGTAAAACTGTAAATGACCAATACATTGCAAACGACCAATACTATGAAAAACTATCGGAAAGAGAAAAGGAAATTGCAAAGCTTATGGTAGAGGGACTAACTAATAAAGAGATTGCTTCTAAGCTGTTTATAACTCAAGGTACTGTTAAAAATTATATTAGTAGTATATATGGTAAGGTTGGTGTTAAAGACAGAACAAATGCAGTGTTATTTTTCAAAAATTATGGAATATAGTATGACCTGTGTCATCTAGTAATATTACTGTAGATACTAATAAAATGACTCCTTATTATGTATTATTATTGTAAACAAAGGAGTTGTTAGCTCCTGAAAGCGAGGAGATTGGAAATGAATAGATTAAGAAAATTGCTGTGTATTGTATTGGCTGTCAGTTTTGTAGTATTACCACCCTCTGGCATGCATTTTGCATTCGCTTCCGCAATAAACCTAGATGCTACAGATGTGGAGGCTTTTTTGGATACGGTTATCCGTCAACAAATGGAGGAGCATAATATCCCAAACCTGACTGCATCAGTAGTAGTAGACGGAGAAATTATTTTTGCAAAGGGTTATGGTTACGCTAATTATGAAACGGGCAAACCAGTAGACCCAGAACGAACACTTTTCAGAATTGGCTCATCAGCTAAGCTGTTCACTTGGACAGCTATTATGCAGCTTGCAGAGCAAGGAAAGGTGGATTTAGACACGGATGTTAATGAGTATTTAGATTTTGAGATACCCAATCATCTTGAATACAAAGGTAGAAAAGATGATGTCGAACCAATTACCATCAGACACCTTATGAATCACACACCTGGATTTGAGGATTATATGTCTGAGGTTTTTTCTATTTCCGAGGATAGCTTAATCCCTCTAGCTCAGCACGTGCGGGATAATAGACCTGCGAGGGTTTTCGTACCAGGAGAGGTTAGCGCATACTCGAACTATGGAACTGCATTAGCTGGTTATATTGTTGAATTGATTTCTGGAGTTCCTTATGCACAATATATCGAAGAAAATATCTATAGACCACTTAATATGAAAAATAGTACCTTCCGTCAACCAATCCCAGATGAGTTGACAGAGAATATGTCTAAACCTTATCGTTATCTAAATGGAGAATTTGTAGAGGGTAAGTTTGAGTTTATGACAGAGCCATCAGGAAGCATGAGTAGTAGTGCAGTTGATATGGCTAAGTTTATGCTAGCATATCTACAAGGGGGACAATATACGGATGCTAGTATTCTAATGCCAGAAACCGTTCACAAAATGTTTTCCGAGCAATTCACCCATCACCCGCAATTAGACGGCATGGCCCATGGGTTTATTAAAGCGACTTTTAATGGTAGAGAGACATTTCACCATCCAGGGGGGACGATGTTATATGATACGGGCCTTTATCTAATACCTGATAAAAATATAGGTTTTTTTATATCTCATAGCGGTGGGAATGTGCCCATAAATATAGAAATCTTCCAGGGATTTTTGAAACGTTACTTGTCGGCAGAGGCACCAGCCATACTAGAGCCGCCAGTAGGTATGGAAGAAAGGTCTCGAGCATTTGTTGGAGAGTATTATCAGAATCGGCGTTCTTTTACTAATGTCGATGCATTTTTAAGCTTGATGTTTGGTAGGATTTTAGTAGAGACAGATGAGAATGGATATTTATTAGTTGCAAATTCAGGAGAAACCCATAGATTTGTAGAAATAGAATCTGGGGTATATTCAAATCTGCAAGGTAGCAGTAGCTTTGGTGATTTTAGAACGATTGCCTTTGGAATAGATTCCTTAGGTAAAACTATGCTTATGACTGATGGTCCGATGAGCTATTCAAAGGCTGCATGGTATGAGACTAGCGGTTTGAATTTATTGATGCTTATAGCAGCAGTTTTATTCATTATTGCTAGTCTGCTATATTGGGTTATTAGGTCTATTATTAATAAAATACGTAGAGGTAAAACTCAAAACGCTGAAGCAGAGGCTGAGGCAGAGGCCGGGGCTCATGAAGGGGCAAAATGGGCGAAAAGAGTTGCCGTGCTTTTAGGTGTACTCACACTAATATTTATGCTTGGATTTCTTGTTGAAGGTGAGATTGATCCTGTATATGGTTTGCCCGCCCAGGCGTACACTCCAGTCTCAACATTTACTCTGATGCTAGATTTGATAGTGTCATATGCTATAGTTATTACGACACTAGGAGTTTTAGTATTTTCAGTGATTTCTTGGATTAAGGGATACTGGAAGCTAGCTGGCAGAATTCATTATACTCTGTTTGCGCTGTTTGCATTAGTTTTGTCGTGGATATTTTACTTCTGGAACGCAATTTTATAAAGCGAGGTTTATTTTCGAGGCTTGAAACTGAAGATAGAAGGGGTAATGTGTAAATGAAAACTGTATTTGATTTAAGGGCAAATAAAGATAGTGAGTTGATTGATGCCATCAATAATTTTTATGCTGACCCAGTGAAGGTTGTTGCTCTTGAGAAGCAAGCAATTAACGCCTGCACTGGTTGTTGGTGCTGCTGGCTTAAAACGCCTGGCAGATGTACCATGAAAGACCAGATGACAGAGTATTATTACGACTACGTAAACAGTGAGACTGTAATTATTTTAATGGATACATCTCAGGGATTTATTAATCATCAAGCTAAAGCTTTTATCGACCGAACAATACCCCACTATCATCCGTATATCGAGATTATCGGTGGAGAATGTCATCATGTTGCTAGATATAAGAGCTATCCAGATATGTTGTTCTACTATGATTCTACTGGCTTAACGAATCAAGAGGAGCAGATTATAGAGGATTACCTGTATCGAACAGCCTATCAATTTAAATCGAAAGCGTTTCGCATAGTTAGAGAAGATGGTTTTCAATTACGCCAGCTTGAGTCTCGGAAGCCTAAAAGACAGACGGTCGCATTTGCTACTACAGAACCGATGGAAAAGCTCGTTATATATAATGGGTCACCAAGAAAGTCTGGCAGTAACTCGGCAACGATTCTGAAAAAGATTGCAGAAGAACTTGGTGATAGAGTTGAGATTCGTGATTTGAAGCAGCGGGATAATTGGCAGATGTGGGCGGAGAATTTTAATAGCGACAGGCATGTAATGTTTTTCATGCCCCTATATGTTCACGCAATGCCATCTCATGTTATGAATTTTATTGAACAAATTGGAGCATCAGCAGGTACTATAAGCTTTTTCGTTCAGTCTGGTTTCCCTGAAAGCAGTCAATCATATTACTTAGAGGCATATTTTGAACAATTGGCTCTTAGGCTAGGGAGAACTTACTTGGGAACAGCCATCAAAGGCGGGGTGGAAGGGTTACTTATGAGGCCGCCTCAAAATCAACAAAAAATGATTGCGCCAATAGTACGGGCAATTGCTAATCTAGTATCTGAGGGTGCTTTCAAAACAGCAGATGTTAGTCAGATGGCGAAACCAATCCGACTGGACAAAGGTATGAATAATATTTATAGGGTGTTAATCAATTTTGGAGTCATAAATTATTTTTTCTGGAACTTACAATTAAAGAAAAACGGTGCGTATGAAAAACGTTTTGATCGTCCGTATAAGATAGTATAGGTACTTGTGTACTTGTACTATTTTTTTGAAGTTTTACACAAATTTCAACTCTGGATGCTAGCTTGCATTTCCGTTAAACAGAAAATTATTATTTATAATAAATAAATATTTATTGAAAAACGATAAATATCATGTTAATATGATATTAATCAGGATTAAGGAGTGATATCATGGTAAAGAATAAATCGTTTTTCAATATGATGAGAGTAATTCTAAATATCTCAATAATAGTATTAGCAATGACAGTTGTTGGTGCGATTCTAACGGCATTATTTTCGGAGATAGACAATTTATCACGTATTAGCAATGTAGTAATGAGTATTATAGGTGGAGCATTAATACTTTATATACTTATATCGTTAAAAAGTATAGTTAAAACAGTGGAAGAACGAAATCCATTTATTGCTTCCAATATAAAAAAGTTTAAGCATATTGCTTACAGCATTTTTGCAATTGCATTCCTATATACGATTGCAACATATCCTCAGTCTAATTCAGGTATAGAATTAATTGCTACACCATACGGTTCGATAAAAATATCAGTATTTATTTTTATCGTATTAGGTTTCCTGGCCCTTTTATTGGCAGAAATCTTTTCTCAGGCTATCAAGATTAAAGATGAAAATGATATGACGATATAAGGGGTGTAAGAGATGGCTATCAGAGTTAATCTAGATGTCATGATGGCAAAAAGAAAAATATCCTCTACAGAATTAGCTGAGGCTATTGGAATAACTAACGCGAATTTATCTATATTAAAAACAGGAAAAGCGAAGGCGGTGCGTTTTTCAACACTGGATGCTATTTGTCGTGTGCTAAAGTGTCAGCCTGGAGATTTGTTAGAATTTTGTGAGGAAGATGAATAGAGTCTGTACAACACGTAAAGATTAGCTGATAATGCTAAGTAACGATAAAATAGCAATAGATACAGAGCTTATTCAGAAGACGTATGGAGGTGCTTAACATGAATAAGAAATGGCTATTGCTATTTTTATTAATTCCGGCATTATTACTAGCGTTTTGGCAAGTGGGTATTATCAATCATAACGATGATGAAGCTGATAACGATATGAACGGCACGTCATCAACGGATATAGTCAGTAAAGAATATGAAATAGAAGTATTAGCTGAAGGATTGGAGATACCGTGGGAGATTGTTCCCCTACCTGACGGAAGGGTAATTATAACTGAGCGTCCTGGTCGCATAGTAATGTTAGGGGTAGGCGAGATAGCAACTATACAGAATGTAGAACATATAGGTGAAGGTGGATTATTAGGGATGGTGCTAAGCCCTAATTTCAGCGAAAATAATTACGTATATATCTATTATACTTACAGGGAAGGTAGTCAAATTTATAATAGAGTTTCTCGCTTAACGCTATTAGAAGAAACTTTATTTGAAGAAACAGTTATAATAGATGAAATACCTGGAGCTAGAGTTCATAATGGTGGAAGAATTAAGTTCGGGCCAGATGATAAGCTATATGTTACTACGGGTGATGCACAGCAGCCTTCTTTGTCTCAAGACCTAGAATCGTTGGCAGGCAAGATTTTAAGACTAAATGAAGATGGTAGCATACCTGAAGATAACCCACTCCCTGACAGCCCTATTTACGCATATGGTTTAAGAAACCCTCAAGGGTTGGCATGGCAGCCAGAATCAGGGCAGTTATTTGCGAGTGATCATGGTCCTACAATGCAGGATGAAATAAATATAATTACTCCAGGGGCAAATTATGGTTGGCCTATTGTTTCCTGTAGCGATTGGGATAATGAATATGAGTATCCCTTTATTTGTTATTTGGACTTTACGCTAGCACCTTCAGGCATGGATTTTTACAAGACTGCTGCAGGAGAAACTATGCATTCGTTATATGTTGCTGGTCTAAGGGGCAACATGATTATGCGTATTAATATAGATAGCCAAACAAGCTCGCGTAGTCAAACTCCGATATTACAGGATTGGGGACGGTTACGTACTGTTGTTTACCACGAGGGGGCACTCTATATAGCTACCAATAACAGAGATGGTCGAGGAGTGCCGAGTGATAATAATGACAAGGTTTTAAAGGTTACACGTATAAACGAGTAGTTGCAATTGCCAAACAATGTATGTTACTATGAAAACATCTTAATGAACGGAGGGTTTCTTAAAATGTGGATTTATTTGATGAGATTTCGTTTTGCAACTATTTGTGACTAACTGAATAGTGAGGCTCTGTCTGTGTACAGAGAAAACGGGATTCGTCTGCCTATTTTTAAGAATACCTATTAACGATAAAATAATACCAAATTAGCGTTAAAGAGGGGGCACAAATCTACCCTCTTTTTTGTGTACAAAAAAATAGTCAAACGTTTTCTTGTGTTATCTCTGCGGCTGATAACAGTAGAGCCTTCGTTTTTAAATTCGAATTAACGGGGGAATAAAATATGGAACAATTATTAAAACAAACACAAAAACAAACCGCGATGGTAGCGGGTGTTAACCTAAAGAATAAAGAAAGCATGGAAAACTTTGAAAATTCAATAGAAGAACTAATCAACTTAGCAGATGCATGCGATATCAGTGTCGTTGGTCAGATAACGCAAAGAGCAGAAAAAGTGAATATTGCTCATTATCTAGGCAAAGGGAAAATTGATGAACTGATAGCCTTAATTGCAGAAAAAAACACAGATATGGTCATCTTCAACGATGAGTTATCTGGCTCGCAAATACGCAATCTAGAAGAAATGTTAGACTGTAGAGTCATAGACCGTACCGTTCTAATACTCGATATTTTTGCCCAACGAGCAAAAACAAAGGAAGCAAAACTGCAGGTAGAAGTAGCAAAGTTACAATATATGCTGCCACGACTAACTGGTCAAGGAGAAGCATTAAGTCGTCAAGGTGGTGGCTCTGGTTTGAAAAACAGAGGTGCTGGCGAGACGAAGCTAGAGCTGGATCGAAGAAAGATTGGCGAACAGATAAATATCCTTAACAAAGAATTGGAGCAGCTGGTGTCTAGGCGAAAAAACCAGCGTGCAAAGCGTGCGAAAAGGGAAATACCTGTGGTTGCATTAGTGGGATATACGAATGCTGGGAAGTCAACGGTTATGAATGCGATGATTGATTTGTTTCATCCGTCAACTGATAAAACATCAACCGATAAAAAAGTGTTCGAAAAGAATATGTTGTTTGCAACCTTGGAAACATCAGTTAGAAGTATAAAGTTACCAGATAATAAAAAGTTTTTATTAACTGATACTGTAGGCTTTATTAGCAAATTGCCACATAATCTTGTTAAGGCATTTCGTTCGACTTTAGAAGAAGTTGCAGAAGCTGATTTACTAATTCACGTGGTTGATTTCTCAAATCCTAACTACGAGCAGCAGATTCAAGTGACAAATACGACATTGAAGGACATAGGGATTGACGATATTCCAATGATTTACGCATGCAACAAAACAGATTTACTAGATGATAACATTTCAACTATCAATATAGATATCAACACAGAAAATTCAGACCAAATCTATATTTCCGCTAAATATAAAAAAGGAGTTTCAGAGCTAGTAGATGCTATTAAAGAAAAAGTATTTACGGATTATATTGATTGTAGGTTGTTAATACCCCATGACAAAGGGAACATCGTATCTTACCTGAACGAACATGCACATATAAAAGAAACCAAGTATGAGAATGAAGGTACACTCATTTCGTTGGAATGTAAACAAGCCGACTATCAACGATACCAACAGTATTTAGTTTGAGTCATCCTACAAAATCTGGCAATAAAAGTCGGATAATTCATTTTTGTTTCTGCTACGCTATAGATATGAGGAGGTCAGAGGATGGATTCACTGAAAAGAATGAATGAAGCGCTTAGCTATATTGAAGAAAAGCTCACAGACGAAATAGACTTAAAAGAAGTTGCTAGAATTGCCTTTTGCTCAGAGTATCATTTTCAGAGAATGTTCTCGTTTCTAGCGGGGGTTACACTATCGGAGTATATTAGGCGCAGACGACTTACCCTAGCTGCATTTGAGCTTATGGAAGATAACATAAGAGTGATTGATGTTGCTGTAAAATATGGGTATCGCTCAGCGGACTCTTTTACAAGGGCTTTTCAAGAGCTACATGGGATTGTACCTTCTAAGGCTAGAAGCGAGGGGCAATTGCTAAAAGCGTATCCAAAAATGACCTTCCAATTATCTATTAAAGGTGGTAGCGAGATGAACTATCGAATTGTAGAAAAAGAAGCATTTAGTATTGTTGGAATTATGAAAAGGGTACCTATTATTTTCAATGGAGTTAACCCAGAAATTGCTGAGATGTGGAAAAGCTTAAATAATGAAACCATAAGTAAACTAAAAGAATTATCAAACATAGAACCGATTGGTATGCTTAGCGCATCTACTAACTTTTCCGAAGGTAGAATGGAAGAGAAGGGAGAACTGGACCATTACATTGGTGTAGCAACAACGAATGAATGTCCAGATGATTTAGTAGAGTTGAAAGTAGCAGCTTCAACATGGGTAGTTTTCGAAGCCGTAGGTCCTTTTCCAGAGACACTTCAAGATGTCTGGGGACGTATCTATTCTGAATGGTTTCCAGCATCAAATTATGAAATAGCAGTAGGACCAGAAATCTTATGGAATGAGAATAAAGATTTAACAGCACCAAACTTCAAAAGTGAAATATGGATTCCAGTTATTAAAAGATAGTTAAGTTTTACATCTTTAATTGATTTTCAAAGCTTTAAAGACATACAATAAACAACTGAAGTGTTACACAGGAGGTATTATTATGAGAAGCTGGATGAACGAAATATTTGAGTCTACAAAGCAATATACTATGTTAGATTTTAGCTTTTTGAAAATTTGTCTAATTTCTTTGGGTATACTCTTGGGAGTCTATTTTTCAGAACTCTTTTTGTCTTATATTTTTATAGTGTGGACTATAGCCATAGTTTCATATGTTTTCATAATGTATAAAACATTTGGAAAATATCTTAGGAGCAATAGTTCAAGATAACAACTTAACTTAATCTTACGTTGTATATGTTAACAAGAGGCAATTCCTATTTTGATTAGGGTTGCCTTTTTCATTTTGTAGAAAATGACTTTATGACTGTCTTTTTATTGACAAATAACTGCGCGTCTTATATAGTTATATACACAACTATATAACTATATAAGAATGCAACTATACAGTGATTCAACTATATAACAATGAGCGGAGGTGACTCGAACATTGAGTAAATCTTTAGATGATAAAAAGCCAATATTTATTCAAATAAAAGAAGTTATAGAAGACCAGATCATTAATGAACAACTAAAAGAACACGATCAAATCCCATCAACGAACCAACTCGTTCAGTTTTATAAGGTGAATCACATCACTGTTTCGAAGGGAATTAACCTCCTTGTGGAAGAAGAGGTTGTTTACAAAAAGAGGGGTGTTGGAATGTATGTGGCAGAAGGGGCAAAAGAAAAATTGGTGCTACAACGAAGAGAAGGTTTTGCTGAGGAATTTGTTCTACCAATGTTAAAAGAAGCGAAAAAACTGAAATTGTCAGACGACGAAATCGTGAGAATAATGAAGAAGTTGAAGGGGAGTGTGAAAGTTGACTAGGAAAGTGGAGGCAAAGAATGTAAGTGTTTCTTATAAAGAATTTGAAGCATTGAGTGATATTAACTTTTCGTTAGAAAACGGTAAAATTTATGGGTTAATCGGTAGAAATGGTGCTGGGAAAACGAGTCTACTATCTGTAGTAGCTGGATACCGAAATGTGACTAGTGGAGAAATGCAAATAGATGGAGAAAGTGTTTTTGAAAATGAGAAAGCAATGTCTCAAATTACATTCGTTCATCAAACAGACTATAAGGACGAATATGATACAATAAATGAGTTTTTTGAACTGGCAGAGCGCTATCGTCATACCTTTGATCGAAAATATGCAGAGCAATTAGTAGAATTATTTCAACTTCCAAAAGACAAAGCATTAAGAAAGTTTTCTACGGGAATGCAGTCGGCTTTTAATGTAACAATCGGGCTAGCGAATAGAACTCCAATCACCATATTCGATGAGGCATACCAAGGTATGGATGCACCAACGCGAGAAATTTTTTACAAAGAAATACTAGAAGAGCAAGCACGTTACCCTCGACTTTTCATTTTAGCTACTCACCTAGTATCTGAAATGGAGTACTTGTTTGACGAGGTTATTATTATTCATAAAGGAAAACTATTAGTTCAAGAGGAAATGGATTCTTTCATACAAAAAGGGTTCTCTTTGACAGGTGCTATTAGTGATGTAGACGAAGTAATCTCTGGACTTGACGCATTAGCTGGACTTAACGTATTAAGTGAACAACAGCTTGGGGGAACAAAGTCAGTGATGGTGTACGGAAAATTACCGAAAGAAAAAGAAGATGATGTTAAACGAAAAGGTTTAGAAATAGGAAATGTTTCACTTCATGATTTGTTTATTCAATTAACAAAGGGGGGAGAGTAAATGAACGAAATGGGCAAAAAGGTAACTGTTGACCTATATTTGGTGCAAATGAAATGGGTGGCGTGGTACTTGCCAATTGTTTATGTTATTTACTTTGCAGTTGTTTGGTTCCTAGGATTAGAGATGAGATCGATGTCGCTACTCACATTCACTTTTCAAACAGCAACGATGTTTATGCTCATTTGTGGAATTCTTTCCAGCTTAGCTTTTCTACCAATGTATGTGAAGCATGGTGTTACTAGAAAATCGTACTTTCAAGGTGCAATTCTTTCATCAATCGGATTAGCAATAAGTATCATTGGAATTACTGCTGTTGTGACATGGGTAATAAGTTTATTTGAAATAGCAATATTCGCGGAGGTTGAGTTATCGTCACTCGGAGTGAATAGTTGGCTATTAACTACTCTCTCATATATCATTGTAGTCATGATATATTTTCTAGTTGGATGGCTTGTTGGATTAGGTTTTTATCGATATGGAGGTGCTGGAGGATTTGCTTCAATATTGATTGCCATCGTCATAGTATCTCTAAGTGATTTATTATGGGCTTTTGGTACACCTAAACCAATTATGGTAGGGTTCCTTAACTTAAATATTGCTACGCCTAATCTTGCCGTTGCGTTTGTAGGATCCATCGTTTTAGCAGCGATATCTATGATGTTAGTTCACAAACTAGTAAAAGACACACCGATTAAAATCGAGTAACTCTAAACTAGCGAATGATAGTTTTTAAACTCACTAACACATAAATGGAATAAAATGAAAAGGAGGGGAAAATATATGCTAACAGCAGAAGGGTTCATTAAAGAACTACAAAAGCACTATGATGAGAAGGAATTGGTTAAAATTGACCGTTTCTTCAAGGGGAATGATTATGAAACCAAAGCATTAGGAGTGCGTTTCGGAAACGTATTTGCAATTGCTAAAACCTATAAAAATCTTACAATTGAAGAAATTGAAAAGCTTTTAGACAGTAACTATTATGAAGTGCGGATGGGTGCTGTGACAATTATGCGTCATAAAGCTCGTCAGAAGCAAACAACAGAAGAAGTAAAAGAACAACTGTATCATCTCTACTTTCGTCGTCATGATCGGATTAATAATTGGGACCTGGTTGATGCTGCCGCAGCCGATGTAATAGGTGGGTATCTTTACGAGAAAGATCGTAGCCCCCTTTATCAATTGGCGCAATCTGAAAATGTTTGGGAACGAAGAACTGCCATTGTGAGCACACATTACTTTATAAAGCAAGGTGATGTTCAAGAAACTTTTGCACTAGCAGAAATACTACGTAACGATGACAATGAATACATCAACAAAGCCGTAGGAAGTTGGGTGCGAGAAGCTGGGAAAAAAGATGAAAAAGCCCTATTAAAGTTTCTAGAATCCTACGCATCTAGCTTGCCAAGAGTTACCCTGCGCTTTGCAGTTGAAAAGCTTAGTGCCGAACAGAAAAAATATTATATGAGCAAGAAAGAAAATTAATGCGCCTGACTTTATTCTAATCCAATGCAGAGGATGAAAATAATGAAAATACAGTATTTATACAAATACAATGCACATATTGGGACACTAACTATAACCAGTGATGGTGAACACATCATTGGATTATGGTTGAATGATATAGATCTTAAAGAAAGTACAGAAATAAAAGAGGTGGGCCCAACCGAAATAGCAGTTTTCAAGGAAGCTAAAAGCTGGCTCGATCTTTATTTTGATGGCAAAGTTCCAGGGTTTATGCCACCAATACTTACTAATGGAACAGCGTTTCGCCAGTCTGTATGGAAGATTCTTTGTGAAATTCCGTATGGGGAAGTAATAACATATGGAGATATAGCTAAGAAGATTGCGTTACAACTTGGCAAACAACGAATGTCCGCGCAAGCCGTTGGAGGCGCAGTTGGGAGTAATCCTATCTCAATCCTAATTCCGTGTCACCGAGTGGTTGGGGCCAGTGGTAATCTGACGGGCTACGTTGGCGGATTAGATAAAAAAGCACGTCTACTAGAATTAGAAGGTTTAGATATGAATAGATTTTTCATACCAAACTCCCCTAAACGTTGATTAGGGGAGTTTTTAAAATAATATCAATTGTTTTGGGCGGTGTTACTATTGCTGACTGTCTAATAACGTTTGTACGGTTACAAATCTATAACCCTGCGCTCTAAGCTCATCAATTATCCTTGGAAGGGCTTCGACTGTACCATCTAATATATTCGCATGTGGATTATAATTATGCTGCAGGATAATCCCACCAGGTGATATGTCGCGACGGACGATTTTTAATATTTCATCTGCAGATAAGCCACTCCAATCAAGTGTATCCACTGACCAAAAGATATTTCTCATTCCGAGTTCATTTAAAATAGCTATATCAGCTTTTGTAGTGATTCCATACGGAGCTCGGAATATATCTGGTCTTCTACCCACAACTCTTTGTAGCTCTTGTTGCGTAGAAACTATTTCATTCCTTACTGCTGATGACCACTGGTTTCGAAGATTAGGGTGGCTCCAAGTATGGTTTGCAATTCCATGACCTTCATTCACAATACGTCTCATCATATCTGGATGAGCATTAATTTGCTGCCCTACGACAAAAAATGTTGCAGGCACACCTTTTTCTTTTAAAATATCCAATATCATAGGTGTATAGTGGTCGTCTGGTCCGTCATCAAATGTTAAAGCAACGAGCTTTTCGTTTGTCCTAGCCCGAATAATTTGGTTTCTTTGAACTGGTAGGTTAGTCGTGATAAAGGTACGTCTCAGTGTTTGGTCATACCTTACATCCATGCCTAACTTTCTTGCAACATCTACTAAGGGGACAAATGGTTCTCCACCAAAATCTAGGGTATGAGTTGCAAGGGTACCCCTTGTCCATTGACCAGTTGCCCGGTTCAAGTCATCAGTATAATTTTTGCCAATCAGCAAAGCAAAATATTTGTCTTTTGCTCTAAATACGACTGATTGATATTGTTCGTTCCAATCTACATAAGTACCGGTATGTTTGAAGAATAATGCAGGCACTAATAAGTTATCATCACGCATGATATATCTTGTGTTGAATGATTGTCCATCTATAAAAATTGGCGCTTCGGCAAGCCTCGATTCCTGTGCGCTTGTTGAGGGATTCAATATTAGTAGACAAACAGATAAAGTAAATAACAACACGAGTAAAGTTTTTAGTTTTTTAATTTTTTCTCATCTCCTTTTTAAAGTCTACAATCTTATATCCAGTAACATTATCATTCCCTAAACATTTAAATATTTAAAATCCAATAATTGCTTCCAGTGCATTTCTTAATTTTGTAAAAGCTATAACTAAGTGTAAAGTTAAATACAGGAGGTGCTGTAAATGTCTAAGGATAATAAATGTCCACCAATTGGTTGGAATTTTGATAACAGCTATGCCGAATTGCCAGAAACATTCTATAGCAAAGTAAAGCCTACTCCAGTGCGGTCTCCACAGCTTGTAATATTAAATGATTCATTAGCTATTTCTCTGGGACTTGACATTCAGGGGCTAAAGAGTAATGAAGGTATTGAAGTATTAGCTGGAAATAAACTTCTCGAAGGATTTTTTCCACTAGCGCAAGCATATGCAGGGCATCAATTTGGTCATTTTACGATGCTTGGAGACGGTCGTGCGATTCTTCTAGGGGAACAATTAAATGCTAAAGGAGAACGTTTTGATATTCAACTAAAAGGTCCAGGAAGAACACCATACTCACGTGGAGGAGATGGACGGGCTGGGCTTGGACCAATGCTACGTGAATATATAATCAGTGAAGCAATGAATGCTTTAGGGATACCTACAACCCGTAGTTTAACTGTTGTGACAACGGGTGAGTCAGTCGTTCGAGAAACGCTCCAGCCGGGAGCCATACTTACGCGTACTGCATCGAGCCATATACGTGTTGGAACGTTTCAATATATTGCAAACTGGGGTAGCGTTGAAGAACTTAAACAGTTGGCTGATTACACAATCAATAGGCATTTTCCAAATATTAAAGATAGCGATGATAAATACCTAGGATTACTGAGAGAAGTAAGTAAGCGCCAAGCTGAATTAATTGCAAAATGGCAGCTTGTTGGATTTATTCATGGAGTAATGAACACTGATAACATGGCAATTGGTGGAGAAACGATTGATTATGGACCGTGTGCATTCATGGACACTTATGACACGAAAACGGTGTTCAGCTCAATCGATAGACATGGACGCTACGCCTATGAAAATCAGCCTAAGATAGGTGCTTGGAACTTGGCACGGTTTGCCGAAACGCTGTTGCCATTATTACATCAGGAAGAATCTCAAGCCATCACTATTGCACAACAGGAGCTTGAAAAGTTTATGCCACAATATGAAAGTATTTGGCTTAAAGGAATGCGAGCGAAATTAGGATTATTCGGTGAAGTGCCAGAAGATGAGGCTTTGATAAATAGTCTCTTAAGCATTATGGAAAAGCACAAAGCAGACTATACTAATACGTTTCGCACATTAACTTTAAATTCTAAGGATAAGAAAGATATTACGGACATGAACAACAAGTATGGGATTTTTAAAGCTACTGAATTTATTCAGTGGCAGGAAAAGTGGATGGGAAGAAAAGCTAGGCAACAAGAAAAAATGGAATCTTCGTATCAATTAATGAAAAGCTCTAACCCTGCAGTTATTCCACGAAACCATAGAGTCGAAGAAGCATTAGAAGCTGCAGTAGGCGAGCAGGACTATCGTGTAATGGAAGAACTTCTCGAAGTGCTTAAAGACCCCTATGCTTATACTTCAGACCAAATTCCGTATTCTGCCTTACCTTCTGAATCAAGTCAACCCTATAAAACGTTTTGTGGTACATAATGCTGGAATATACATACTAATTTTTAAAATGGAAAAAATATTTTAGAAATACAGCATTATACTAAATTTTTATTAAAGGGGCGAAAATTTTGGAACATTCAATGTTTTGTTATCAATGTGAACAGGCTATGGGTGGTAAAGGCTGTACTAAGTATGGTGTATGTGGTAAATCTCCAGAAATATCAAATTTGCAAGACTTAATTATTTATCAGCTGAAGGGGATAGCTTGCTATGCAAAACCTTTACTTGAAAAAGGGGAGCACATCGATAAGGAAATCGTTAAGTTTGTCGAGAATGCATTGTTTACGACACTGACAAATGTAAACTTTGATCTCGATTTTCACTTAGAAATGTTAAAAGAATCGCAGCAAGTAAAGGAAACGTTAAGAAACAAAGCACCTCATGGTAACTACCCCGAAGCTGCAACGTATAATCTCAGTGCGACAAAGGAAGAGATGATTAGAGATGCAGTAATAGCAGGTGTTATGTATGAGGTTGACCTTGACCCTGATATTCGCTCATTACGCTCAACTGTCCTTTATGGTTTGAAGGGTATAAGCGCATATGGCCACCAAGCTAGATATATTGGTCATCATAGTGATCAAGTAGACCAGTTTTATTTTATAGCGCTTGAAGCAATAAATAATAACAATTTGACATTAGAAGAATTAATACAGATGGCTATGAGAGCTGGAGATATGAGTGTAGAGGTCATGAGTGTACTGGATGAGGCTAACACAACAAGATATGAAAACCCTTCTCCACAAAAGGTAAATGTAAATATCAAGAAGGGCCCGTTTATTATTGTTTCGGGACATGATTTGCGAGATTTAGAATTATTGCTTCAACAAACTGAAGGAAAAGGCATAAACATCTATACTCACGGTGAAATGCTGCCTGCACATGGTTATCCAGGGCTAAGAAAATATAAGCATCTGATTGGAAACTTCGGATCAGCTTGGCAAAATCAGCAGCAAGAATTCGATGGAATACCGGGTTGTATCCTGATGACAACCAACTGTCTGATGAAACCGAGGGATACATATAAAGATCGTTTGTATGTGACAAATGTTGTAGGTTGGGATGGTATTAAGAAAATTGAACTAAAAGAGGATAACACTAAAGATTTTACAGAAATTATTGATAAGGCCATTGAACTCGGCGGCTTTGAGAAAAATGAGAAGGAAAAAGAAATTCTAGTCGGATTTGGCCACCATGAAACCCTATCTCACGCGGATACTATTATAAAGGCAGTTAAGGATGGGAAAATCCGTCACTTCTTCGTGATAGGAGGCTGTGATGGTGCTAAACCAGGTAGAAACTACTTTACGGAATTTGCTGAAAAAGTACCAGATGATTGTGTTATTCTTACGCTAGCTTGCGGCAAGTATCGTTTTAACAAGCTTGAATTTGGTACAGTAGCTGGCCTGCCAAGACTTTTAGATATTGGACAATGTAATGATGCCTATTCAGCGGTTCGAATTGCTACTGCCTTAGCAGATGCCTTTGAGACAGATGTAAACTCACTACCGCTTACTATCGTACTTTCATGGTATGAGCAGAAGGCTGTAGCTGACTTATTAGCGTTACTATCATTAGGGATCAAAGGCATGTACCTAGGGCCAACATTACCTGCATTTATTTCACCGAATGTATTACAATACCTAGTTGATACCTTTGATATTAAGCCAATTAGTACAGCAGACGACGATTTAAGAAATTCATTACAACAAGCTAACTAGCAAAGCAAGCAAGACAAGCAAATTAGTCAAGTAAATTAGTCAAATAAATTATAGCAATTAAGAAACGCCCTCCAGAGTTCAAGTTTGGAGGGCGTTCACTAATTATTCAATAGTTACCTTATAGCCATTTTGTTCAAGCGCTTGAACAAGCTCCTTACCATGCTTAGGACTACTTACTTCAAAATTCACATGTAGAATTGCTTCGTTGATATTTAAATCTGCATCAAGTCTGTCGTGCTGAACCATTATAATATTTGCTCCACACTTAGAAGCGATAGAAGCAAATTTCTCCAGGCTGCCAGGTTTGTCAAGCATAACTGTTCGTAGCTTCAGTTGTCTGCCACGAGAGACTAGGCCTTTCTCGACAATTTTGTGAATAAAGCTAACGTCGATATTACCACCAGAAAGTACACAGGCAGCCTTTTTATCTGCTAAATCTAAGCGATTGCTCAGGACAGCAGCTAAGGAAGCAGCACCTGCCGGCTCAACAACCTGTTTGTCACGTTCTAATAATAAGAGAATCGCAGCAGCAATCTCTCCGTCTGTGACTGTCACCATTTCGTCTACGTATTTCTGGATGAGGGACACTGTCATTGTGCCAGGAATTTTAACAGCAATTCCGTCAGCGATTGTTGCTGCTTTTTCTGTTGTGACATACTCTGAGCTAGAAAAGCTACGTACAATTGCATCGGCCCCTGTTGATTGCACACCAATAATTTTCACATGTGGCTTTAGCTGCTTTATATAATACGCTACGCCTGCTAGAAGGCCTCCGCCACCAGCAGGTAGGATTACGATATCTACATCAGGCAGGTCCCTTAGAATTTCAAAACCAATAGTAGCTTGTCCAGCAATTACATCCTCGTCGTCAAAAGGGTGAATAAACACAGCGCCACTCTCAGCCTGTAAATCCATTGCTTTTTTATAAGCATCATCGTAGCAATCACCATGCAATACAATTTCTGCACCATATTCTTCGGTAGCAGCAACCTTCGCTATAGGGGTACTCTTTGGCATTACAATGGTAGATTTTATGCCTAGTGAGGACGCAGCGAAAGCTACTCCCTGAGCGTGATTTCCAGCGCTTGAAGCAATAACTGCTGGCGGTGCACCCTTCTTGATTAAAGTAACAATTTTATTATGAGCACCACGTACCTTAAATGATCCTGTTTTTTGCTGGTTCTCATATTTTAGATAAATCGAACTACCAACCATTTGCGAAAATGTCTCTGAGAATTTCAATGGGGTGTTATGGATTATGTCCTTAAGATTCATATAGGCTTGTTCGATTTTTTCAATATCCAATTCAGATTCCTCCTAAATAATTATCTTATAAATGTACCATAAATCGTAAAAAGTATAAACAAACATGATTGGCGCATTACTAATACTTGACATTCTTATAGATATAGGACAAAATAGTTCTATAGCGAACAGTTCTGCAGTGAACAGTTCAAAAGCGAACAATTCCGAAGTGAACAATTACTAAGCCTAACAAAAAGATATGAGGGTTGCTTTATTATGGATAGTGCATTTGAAATTCTATTTAGTGGGCAACAATATAAGAGATTGTATGAAAAAAAATGCCACTTGATTTTTGAGAAGTATGGTCTTACTAAGGTTGAGATTGAAATTTTGTTATTTTTGGAAAACAATAAACAGTACGATACGGCAAAAGATGTAGTCGATTTGAAGTTTTTTGCCAAATCCCATGTGTCCAAAGCTATTTCTTCTCTTATTACTAGGGGATTATTGTATTCAGAAGCTGATGAGTTCGATAGAAGATGTGTTCATTTGAAAATATCTGACGAGGCAAAACCAGTAATTGGAGAAGCTAAGAAGATGCGAGAAGAGCTATTAACCATAATCTACAATGGTATTTCAGATGAAGAAAAGGAAGTTATGTTTAACATCGCTGACAAGATACTAGGCAATATAAAAGAAGCAATCGAAAAGGAAGATTGAGAAGCAACGAAAAGGAAATGATGCTCGCCTCCAGTGGAGCATAATCTAATATATGAGGAGGAATACAATGGTAAATGTAAGCCAGGAAACGATTAAAAAATACTCAGAAAAGTACAGTTCAGTTTGCGTTGATAAGAATCAGATTGACCCGAGTCTTTATGAAGAGTATGGGGTAAAGCGCGGTCTTAGAGATAAAAGTGGAAAAGGTGTCCTTTCAGGAATTACCAATATTTCTGATGTAATTGCTTATGAAAAAATTGATGGGGAAAGCGTGCCATGTGAAGGAAGACTTATTTATCGAGGATATAATGTCATTGACTTGGTAAATGGGTTTCCAAAGGATAAATGCCAAGGGTTTGAAGAAAGCGCATATTTACTCTTATTTGGTTCCCTTCCTACTGAGGCACAGCTGGCAGAATTTAAAGAAATTTTAGCGGGATGCATGAACTTGCCGAAAAACTTTGTAAAAGACGTCATTATGAAGGCGCCAAGTAATGATATTATGAATTCTATGACAAAGAGTGTTCTTACATTAGCCTCATACGATGAAAAAGCATCTGATTTATCATTGGACAATGTATTGCGCCAATGTCTGTCCCTAATCGGAAGATTTCCGATGCTAGCAGTCTATGGCTATCATGCGTACAACCATTACGATTGTGGTGAGAGCTTCTACATACATAGGCCTGACGAGAATCTTTCCACAGCAGAAAACATTCTTAGGATGTTACGACCAGACAAAAGCTATACTGAGCTTGAAGCTAGGGTGCTAGATATTGCCTTAGTTCTACACATGGAGCATGGCGGTG
The DNA here is from genome assembly GCF_001730225.1 of Desulfuribacillus alkaliarsenatis. Lineage (NCBI taxonomy): Bacteria > Bacillati > Bacillota > Desulfuribacillia > Desulfuribacillales > Desulfuribacillaceae > Desulfuribacillus > Desulfuribacillus alkaliarsenatis. The sequence continues at coordinate 139,367 of NZ_MIJE01000022.1, forward strand.
GAAATAACTCGACATTTACAACAAGGGTCGTATCTTCATCTGGTTCTGATACATATTCAACGATTGCCGCAGCACTATCGTCATTAAAGGGACCGAAGCATGGTGGAGCGAATATTAAGGTCGTTGAGATGATGGATGATATTAAAGCTAATGTTGCAGATATACATGATGAAGCTGAGGTAGAGCGATATCTGTCTAAAATCCTTAATCGGCAAGCATTTGATCAAAGAGGTTTAATATATGGCATGGGACATGCTGTCTACTCCATTTCTGATCCTAGGGAAGTTATTTTCAGGAGTTTTGTAGAGAAATTAGCTGAGGAGAAAGATAGACAATCAGACTTTGCATTGTACTCTATGATAGAACGACTAGCACCAGAAGTCATAGCCAGAGAACGTCGTATTTATAAAGGTGTTAGTGCTAACGTTGATTTCTACAGCGGCTTCGTATACAGTATGTTGGATATTCCGTTACAGCTTTATACTCCAATTTTCGCTATGGCGAGAATTGTTGGCTGGAGTGCGCACCGTTTAGAGGAACTAATCAATGTTGACAAAATCATGAGACCAGCCTATAAAAGTATCGTTAGTGAAAAAGATTATATAGAAATGACAAATAGATAGTACACAAAGTGCGAATTCCTAGAGTGTAGGGAATCGCACTTTTTTGGTGTTGAAGATTTATAAGAATATAGGTATTGGAATGGTTTTCTGTTAATGAATAAAAGTCTAATCAGTGGCATTAGCTAGCATGATTATATATAATGACAGTAATCAAGCTAAGTAAATAAGTTTGGGGGAAGTCAGAATTGAAGCTGAATTTTATTAAGGTTAATCCGACGGAAAATATGACGATTTTTATTACAACTCCTGTGCCACGCAACTTATATAAAGAAGTAGCTAAGAGTGTTATGAACTATGCTAGTCTGCATGCGGAGCAGGTGGGCTTTGTAGAAGCCTGTAATGGTGGAGGTATTAAGCTCCACATGATGGGTGGTGAATTTTGCGCGAACGCGACAATAGGTTTAGCTGCCACGTTAGTAAACCTTGGACATCCTATAGTTGAACGGGGACATGGTTCATGTTACATGCTGGATTTAGAAGTATCAGGTGTGGTTACTTCAATTACTTGCTGTGTAGAGAAATTAGCGGAAAGCAATAGGTATATATCGACAATCCAAATGCCCCTACATAATGAAGTGCTTCCTTATAACATGGAAATAAGCGGCAAAACATATTCAGGCACTCTAGTAAAGTTTCCAGGGATCATGCATTTGATAGTTGACACTCGTGAAATAGCAAATGAAAATAAAGAAGAATTTTTTCACAAGGTTAAAGATAGCTTTAAAGACGAAAACTATGAGGCGTTAGGAATTATGTATTATGATAAGGTTGAGAATTATATGGAACCATTAGTGTATGTCAAAGCAACAGATAGCCTTCACTGGGAGAGGGGCTGTGGTTCGGGTACAGCCGCTGTAGGAGCTGCGATGTCTGAGCTTAATAAAGAATCTGTAAATCTAGATATTTCACAACCTGGTGGCAGTATTAGGGTAACGACTGTAGTTGAGGATAATAAAATAAAAGAGATTCTACTTTCTAGTAAAGTACAAATAGTTGCAGAAGGAACGGTATATTTATAGTTTAGGAGAGGGAGCTTATGAGAAAAGTTGCTAAGGTTTTACTTTTTCTTATATTTTTTTCGGGGGTTGCTTCAGTACCAGGTGTCCATGCTGATGAATCCCAGCTTAGCGTTGACCAAGGTAAGCTCCATATTCAAGACATTGCAAATAATCAAGTGCTCTCTTTATCAGGTGAATGGGAATTCTACTGGAATCAGCTGCTACGTCCGTCTGATTTTTCCGATGCAACAGTTGAATTTGTAGACTACTATCCATTGCCACAGCTTTGGATGGGAGAAACTAAACGTAATCAATCCATTCAGTCTATAGGTGCAGCAACTTATAGGATGGAGCTATCTATTAGTCAGGAGGAAATCGGTACATTACAAGGCTTTGCGATTAGGATGCCATTTGTGTATTCTGCCTATGAGTTATGGTTTAATGGTGAGCTAATAGCACGGAATGGGAATGTTGGTCTTAATAAAGATAGTGAAAGAGCTGTTCGTGAGCCTAAAGTTATTTCAATAGCTCCTCAAGCAGGAAACAATGAAATCGTACTACAAATCAGTAATCATCGATTTTATCGCGGTGGAATTAATCAAGAGATTAAATTTGGGTCTGCAGAAATACTTTATCAAAGCAGAGAAAATCAATTAGTAAAAGATATTTTCATGGCTGGTAGCTTCTTAATAGTTGGTGTGTTTTTCTGCTTACTTTATTTAATACGTAGAAGAGAGATAGCTATTTTATACTTTTCTTTCCTGTGCTTGTTGTTTTTACTACGCACACTTATTAGTAATGAAATATATATCAACCAGCTTATCGCTGGCTTTAACTGGGAAATAGGGAATCGTATTGAAGCTAGTATAACATTCCTAGGCGTACCGCTGATGGTAATATTATTAGGAGAGTTGTACAAAAACCAATTTTCTTTAAGGTTTTTGCAAGCTTGGAAGTGGGGTCTTTTATTTGGTGTTATAACTGTTTTACTGTTGCCACATACAATTTATGACCGCTTATTGGTCTATGTATATGCAGCTCTAATTGTTTATGGAGCGTATATATTAGTAGCTTTTATTCGTTATTATGATAAGTCATTGCGTGAATTCTACGTGCTTGTTATTGGGAAGACAGTTCTATTTCTGTTCGCAATTCATGATATTGTAGTTACTTATAGTAATCTAGAAGCAAGCTTGAAGATTCAGATTGGCATGTATATCTTTATATTTTCACTTGGCTATGCACTGGTGCTGTTTTTGTATAGAAACTTTGAAACGATCGAGATGTTAAAAAATGAAAATGAGAGTATGTTAAAAGAAATATCTACAATGAATCAGGAGTTGGAAAAACTAGTCGATAAACGCACTCAACAATTAGAGGATACAAACAAGCGGCTATTAGAATTATCTATGGTTGATTGTTTGACACAAGTGCCTAATCGACTGCAATTTAACCAGAAGTTAGAAGAATTTTTATTTGCAGCCAAGAATGAATCTAAACCTTTGTCAATCCTATTTATCGATATAGATTTTTTCAAAAACTATAACGATTATTACGGCCATCTTCAAGGCGACCAGGCACTTAAGGATGTAGCGAAGGTCCTGCAAGAATATGTTCTGCAAGAAGATGCTTTTTTAGCACGTTACGGCGGTGAAGAGTTTGTTGTATTATGCTTGAATAAAGATTCAGCACAGACATTTCAATTAGCAGAAAAGCTTAGAAAAGCAGTTGAAAAGCTAAAGATACCTCACAAAAGCTCTACTATTTCTAAATATATTACAATAAGTGTCGGTGCGATTTCTGTTCATCCAGAAAACCGACAACCGACAGCTTTATTAGACATAGCGGATCAAGCTCTGTATGGTGCTAAGAATGAGGGGCGTAATCGCAGTGTAATGAATTAGCGTTATGTGAATGGGGGTTTACAAAAGCAAGGTTAGTAAAAATCCACCTAATGCACCTGTTAAAACAATCACCCACGGTGGTAATTTCCAAAAAACTAGCATGCTAAACAGAACTGCAGCAAAAGCAAAGTCCACAGCCGACAAAATCGAATTCGTCCAGATTGGGTGATACAGTGCTGCAATTAAGATACCTACGACAGCAGCGTTAACGCCGATTAAAGCGCCCTTTATGTTTGGATTACGGCGCAATGCATCCCAAAAAGGCAAAGTTCCTAAAATCAGCAGAAAAGCAGGCAAGAAAATAGCGACAGTTGCCAGTAATCCACCCTGCCAGCCATTAATAACAGCACCGATGTAAGCGGCAAAAGTAAACAAAGGACCTGGAACGGCTTGCGCGGCTCCGTAACCAGCTATGAATTGTTCTTGACTTAGCCATCCTGTAGGAACAAACTCTCTTTCAAGTAATGGTAACACTACATGACCTCCACCGAAAACCAGTGAACCCGCACGATAAAAGCTATCAAACATAGCAACCCAATACATACCTGTTGCTTCCCTCAATATGGGCAGAACAATTAGCAATCCGAAAAATAGGGTTAAACAAATAATAGCAACCCGTTTGGAAATAGGGAATTTTACTTCGTCTGATGTATCATCTAATGTATGATGCTTATATATAAGAAATCCTAAAAATCCAGCTAATATAATAACTCCAACTTGAGTGAAAGCAGTTTGCCATAGTAATGTTGTGACAACAGCAAATAAAGCTATGGTTTTTCTTTTGACGTCGGGAGTCAAATTCTTTGCCATCCCTAAAATAGCGTGTGCTACCACAACAACGGCTACTATTTTCAACCCATGTATCCAGCCCGCGTCTGTATATCCAAAGCTGTGTAGTAATAAAGCGAATAGTATTAACACTATAACGGATGGAAGTGTGAACCCGAGAAAAGAAACGATTCCACCCAAAATACCAGCCCTCATAACCCCAATTCCAATTCCTACTTGGCTACTAGAGGGTCCTGGCAGGAAATGACACAATGCTACTAAATCTGCATAGGCTTTTTCGTCCATCCATCTTCTTCTGCGAATATACTCCTCGTGAAAGTAGCCCAAATGGGCAATTGGGCCACCGAAAGAGGTAAGCCCAAGTTTAGTTGAAACTATAAGGATTTCTAATAGCGATTTGAATGTATTTTGCTGTTCTCCTGCCATTTCCCCACCGTCACTTCATAATAAAATTGATTGTAAATTGATATTGTAACTATAGCAAATATACAACCTACAAGCAATTTAGACGGACAGAATTTACAGAATCTTAACATAACACGCTATTCATAAGTTTGCAGCAACGGCAAAGAGATATAGAATGTAGTCTCTATACTTGGCGTACTGGTAACCCAGATGCGTCCATTGTGATATTCGATTATTTCCTTGGTAATTGATAATCCTAACCCACTTCCGCTGTTGGTTCTAGATTTAGAGCCAGTAAAGAATCGATTGAATACCTGCGGTAAATCATCTGCTGTTATACCAACTCCATTATCGGTGATTTTGAATATTATTTCACTTGGGTTGTCAGCAGGTAGGCAATCATAGTCTAACGAAATTGTACCTTCTGCAGGTGTAAATTTAATTGCGTTATAAATGATGTTGGCGAATGCTCGGTCAATACGCTCGATGTCAACTTCAATAGATAGAGTTTTAAGTATGCATGGGCTATCATTCTTTTCAAAGATAAATTGAATTTGTGCACTTTTTACGTCCTGCAAGTATTTTTTGTAGACGAATTGTAAAAGGTGCTCAACAGATACAGTACTTACTTGCAGCTTTAACTTTCTAGCTTCGAGCTGCGTTAAATCGAACAGGTCTTCAGTTAAATGGTTTAGACCTTGGATTCGCTCTTTTATTCTTTGCAAATAACGCTTTTGCTGCTCAGGAGTGTCGATTGTCCCATCTAAAATAGCGTTTGCATACCCAAGCACAGAGGCCATTGGACTCTTTAAATCATGGGAGATATTAGTCAATAGCTCACTGCGGGATTGCTCCATATTTGATATATCGGTATAGGCTTGTTCAAGTTTTTTATTTGATGTTTCTAAGGCGAGTGTTCTTTCATTCACCTTATCTTCTAAGCTTTCGTTTAACTGTTTAAGATTTTCCGTCATTTCCTCGATTCGTGTGAAAGCTTTAGTAAACTTTCTAGACAAGATAATAGACTGCGACAAAACAAACACTAGAAAACCCCAGGAAGATAAGCTAGCTGCAATAATACTCTTACTTTGGAAAATTAGTGAGTTTTCATAAAGAATATCGTTTATGATAGTGCTGACGAAAAACAGAACAGCTAATCCTATGGCAATTGCACCATCTCGTCTGCGTGTGCATGCTAATATTAAGGCATAAAGCAAATATAGTATTAGAAAGATTGCGATTATCTGATAGTAGATATTAAATTGTGAATAGATTCTTACAGGTGTTAGGACAACAAGTGCACTAAAAAAAATACTAATGACAATGGAAAGTTGGATTACTTTCAGTGATATTTCCTGCGGTAGGATTGATCTAAGGTAGAGGATGAATATTGGTGTGCCAAGATAAAAGGTTAGGTACTCAATCGTAAGTGCAAGCTCCCAATTGAAGTTTGGAAACAGTTGAAAAATAAATGCTGTACCTACAAGTAACGCTCTAATACCTACAATAATGGAAAAGACTCCGAAATATAAATTAGAAGCCTCTTTTTTTCTATAAAAATAGAAAATCAAATGATAGATTCCAACAACAAATAGACTGCCAAAAACTATTAAGTCAAAGGCTATCTGCCAATTACTGAACGTAGTAATAAAATCTTCCGTGCCGAGACTGATATTTTTAAGAATACCGCCAGTGGAATGATGGAAGTTAGATGCTTGAATGACAATATCTAAACTATCATTATTGGTGTCAAATGTAACGAATTTCGGTTCTGTATGTGGTATGGTAGCATCAGATTCCATACCCACTATGCCATTAGAAGCAATTAATTCGTTATTTATCCATAGCGTATAAGCGGTAGATAATTTAGGTATGTGTAATGCTAAATGATTTGTTATTTGCTGCGATATAAGTTCTTGTTTTTCTGGTGAATATTCTTGTCGCTTTGATTGCTGCTCCAATACGACTATTAATCTATAAGTGGCATAGCCAGCTTGAGGCCATGCAGATGGGACATTAATATAATTTTTGTTATTTAAGAGGCCGTGTCTTTGGCTTGGGAGGCTTTCTGTGCTTCTAGTTTCTGAAAACACAGATGGCTCAATTAGTTGCTCCCAATAGAACTCCCACGTGCCTTCCAAATTAACCCTTACATACTCATCTAAATCCCAGTTTGAAAGATCAATAACCCCATTAATAGCAATGGGTGGTCGTTCGTTAATAGACTGCTGAGCACAGCCTATTAACAGCATAAAGATAATAGCCAGTAGTGATAATTTAAAAATGAAAGATTTATAAGTTTTATTATTCATAGTAGCCTCTTAGGTTTGATTTTATGTTTAATAATACTAGCTTAAGTATACTAGCCTTTATATCTTCTACATAGCAGCTAATTAATCCTGCTAACACAAGGGGAGGAAACTGTTTGTGAAGATATTGTGACAGTGTTGATGAGGTAATTGTTTAAGATATATTGCTATGCTAAAATCGCATTATGATATAGGAAAGGTGATACGATTATATGAAAAAGAGTGGAATAAATTTTTTGCTGTTAGTTTTAAGTGTGGCTTTGATTACTAGTGGCTGTGGAGGCAGTGCACAAACATTGAATACGATAGGTGTAAATGCGTTAGCTGCAGACCCGAGTGCTTTCACAGGTGAGATTGCAGTAGCAGGTGTTGTGCAATTTGTTGATTCAGAAAACTATATTTTGCGAATTATCGATGAAGAAGAATATGCTAGTTGCGGATTAACTCCATGTGGCGGGGCTGGAATTATACCTTTGTATTTACCGATTGACAGTAAGCCATTTGGGGAGACTCCATCAGGATATACTTATACTGGTCAACTGCCGCAATTAGAAGATTTTGTAACAGTCATTGGTTCGATTGAACAAGCAGATGGGAGTTTAATCTTCGAAGTCGACCGTATTTTGAAAGGGTCAAATGTTTTGATTTCCAAGCAATAAGTAAGTAATAACATAAAGGATAAGTAATAGCATAAAAATGGGGGAAAGCCGTGAATATTTTCAGACTTATAGTTAGCAATTTATTAGCGAAAAAGGCCCGCTTCATTTTTACTTTAATGGGGATAACATTAGGGATAACCTCCCTTGTTATCCTCATTACTTTAGGGAGTGGACTTAGGGATCAAATACACCAGCAGGCCTCAGATTTTGGTGCGAATTTAATAATTACACCTAAGGGTTGGTGTGCTTTTGAACAATCGAAAGTTTTAAGTGGGACTCAACTCCCAGATGCAATACTCCCAGATGATGTTGAAAAAATCGATGGCATCGAAGGAATTAGGGTTATGCCTTACCTTACAGTTGGATCAGCAATAAATAATGAACCAGTGTCGGTAACGGGAGTACGGATTGATGAAATAGTTAAATCTAAGGGTTGGACAGTAAAAGAAGGACGTACTGAAGCTGAAGGCAATGAAGTTATAGCTGGAGCAGCAATAGCAGAATCTTTTGAATTATCAATAGGACAAACCTTCAGATTTAGAGGTGTAGAGTTTACCTTGATAGGCATTCTAGAAGCGACGGGGACAAGCGATGATGGTGTATTATTTGTACCATTAGAAGCAGCCCAGGAAGCCTATGCAACTGAAGGAAGGGTATCATATATTGCCGTTCAAGTAGAAGATATTAATAAAGTAGACCATTACGCACAAGAAATAGCTAAGCGAGCAAACGTAGCCGTTATTACTGACCGTCAGTTGTTAAATTCTGTTCTAAACGTAATTAATACTGTTAATGCAACGCTTCAGGTTGTTGCTGCGGTAGCAGTGTTAACCGCAGCCTTTGGAATTATTAATACAATGCTAACAGCAACCTATGAACGAAAGAAAGAGATCGGGATTTTGAAGGCAACTGGAGCTTCAAATATTAATATATTCAGAATCTTTTTAGGTGAGTCTGCTTTTTATGGATTGCTTGGAGGTGCGATTGGCTTAATAGTAGGGTCATTAGCTGCTATGTTTATCACCCCATATATTGCTCAGAATGAATTTGCAGCATTCATAGGAAATGCTAATATCCAATCGTTTTTAGCAATCACTGATATGGTTAAGATCCTAGTTGGCTCAATAGTATTAGCGATAGTAGCGGGGTTATATCCTGCTTGGCGGGCTGCAAGATTAACTCCAGTGGAGGCGATTAATCATGAATAAAAGCGTTGAAATGAATAAAATCGTTGAAGAGAATAACATCATTGAAGTGAAAAATGTGCACAAAAGCTATGGATCAGGAAGCGCCGCGACACACGCCTTAAGAGGTATAGACTTAAAAATAAACAGTGGTACATTTAATTGTATTGTTGGTCCATCAGGACATGGTAAGAGTACACTTTTACAAATAATAGGTGGCTTAGACAAGCCTACTTCAGGTCAAGTTAATGTAATGGGAGAACAAATCAATGCTTTATCTGATCAGAAGCTAGCTAATTTTCGCTCACTAAAACTAGGCTTTGTATTTCAATTCTTTAATTTACTTAAAGGCCTTACAGTACTTGAAAATATTCAAATCCCGCTAATGTTCGCTAAGATTCCAGCAAAACAGCAGGAACAAAGGGCCAAAGAACTACTTCAGCTAGTCGATTTAAGTGAAAAGGCACAGGCCAAGGCATTTGAACTGAGCGGAGGTCAAAAGCAACGGGTAGCTATTGCAAGAGCACTGGCAAACAATCCTGAGTTACTGCTCATGGATGAACCAACCGGTAATTTAGACTCAGAGTCAGAGGCGGAAGTGCTAAAAATTATTCATGAACTTCATAGAAACGGCAAAACAATTGTGATGGTAACGCACAGCAAAGAAATCGCCGACCAAGGTGAACGAATTATCACTATTAAAGATGGTATGGTTTGTGAATAGAATTTGCAAGCGTGCATGGCTTGTGTAATATCTGAACAAGATATCGAATACCCTTTTATGACAGGATGATTTAAGTAAACTGCTGCCATAAGGGTGATGTCTACTATGAACAGAAATGAAGTAACTATATTTAAAGTTGCGGCGACATATATTGGTACAATTGTTGGCGCTGGATTTGCTACAGGTCAAGAGATGCTACAATTTTTTATAAAATTTGGCATCCTTGGCCTGTTCGGCATTTTAATAACTATTGTCCTCTTCATATTTTTTGGTGAGGTTATTATGATGCTAGGCAAGCGTTACAACGCAAAGTCCCATTTAGAAATAATTCAAAAATCGGGTGGAAAAACCTTTGGGAAAGCTATGGACATATTAATCATTATCTTTCTGTTTGGCGGTTTAACAGCAATGATAGCAGGTACTGGAGCATTGTTTGAACAACAGTTTAACATGCCCATACTCTTAGGTAATATAACAATGGCCCTCATTACTGCTATTACTGTTTTAAGGGGAATAGAAGGTGTAGTTAATTCCATGGGCTATGTGGTTCCTTTTTTATTGTTTACTGTCCTAGGTACATGTGCAATATCGATTATAAATAATCCGCCAGAATTATTAACGATGGAAATGTTTATAGGTGGTAGTGAGTTTATATCTAATTGGGTATTGGCGGCCATTTTGTTTGTGTCCTACAACATGGTGATTGTAGTTGCCGTCTTAGGTCCATTGGGTGCTAAGGTTACGGATTTACGGACTATTAGGAAAGGTGCTTTACTAGGAGGACTTAGTTTAGGTATTGGGTCAATTATGATATATCTAACGCTCACGAGTCAGGTTAAAAACGTGTATATGTTAGAGGTACCAATGATTTATATTGCGCGCGAAATTTCTCCAGTTATACTTATTCTGTACACCGGCGTTTTAATTGCTGCTATTTATACTACGGCTGTTGGATCTTTGTTTGGATTTGTTTCAAGATTTACGAATCTTAATAAAACGCCAGCGTCTAGTTGGTCACTTGTTTTTATTACAACAATATTTGCTTTGCTTGCCAGTCAGTTTGGATTTTCCAATCTCGTAAAATATCTATATCCTATGATAGGGTTTGCTGGAATTGCGCTACTATTAAGCTTGCTCTACGCAGTTATACGTGATTTATGGTCGCAGGGTACGTCTTGCTGAATTACGTCTTACCCAAACCTCTAATCCGTCAAATGGGTTAGCTGTTCCTAAGAAGAGGTCGTTATTTTTTGAAAGGAAGAGCATTCGCACACCGTAGTTATGAGGATTACCAAGACCGTTTAAGGAAACTGGTACCCAAGTTATACCGTCCATAGATTTCCATAGGTCAAAGCCAAATGTTCGTCTTCCTAATCGTAATATTATGTCGGCAAGTCTCTCGAGGATATCCTCTGAATTAAACTGTGAGAATTGAGGATATGCTTGAAGATGGTACTTAACAAAATCATTAATTGCTGTCTGATAGGATTTATTGTTTTTGCTAATGGTTGCTTGACTTCCTAATATTTCTGGTAGTAAAGGAAGTAAGTAAGGGATTAATATGGACCAGCTAAATGTACCAAGATATAGTTCGTCACCTTGAGCTTGTATTTGCCAGCAGTAAGCGTTACTAAGATTCCCAAATCCCGAACGAAAACCACTTAAAGGTTTGCCACGTGTACCTGTTTTGGGGTTTGTTGGTACTACTGGATTGCCTCCAACTACAAGCTCCCAGTTATCTTCTTTATCAACCCTAATTACATCAAAGCCCTTAGGTGGTACTATTGTTTGTTCAGGATTTATACTAAGGACAGCGGCTTCAATTGCTGTGCCAATATAGATATGATTCTTAAAGACAGCAATAGACCAAGGATGTTCATTTCTGGCGTCTCCAGCACCTTTGTCCACAACTAATTTCCACTTATTTTTTTTGGGTTCTGCTCCTAAAGTTCGCCATAATTCAAAGCCAGTACCCCGAGCTGTACCAACATATAGATGATTGTTAAAGCTTAGTAATAGATCAACATTACCTCTAGGATTCTTACCTGACTCGCCATTGACGGGAACACGCTTCCAACCATCTCGTTCAGGATCAAAGCTACTGTATAGCTGGATATCTGCTTGCCCCATTAATGGTAGTGCACCCATGTATAGCTTTCCATTGTGAACTGCCATGTAACGAGTAGAATAACCAGCGATATCTGTATCTAATAGCTGCCAATTAACTCCGTCAGTTGACTTGAGCATAAATAGCTGTGGTGTTAGAGTGAGGGCGCCTGCATAGATAGCAGTTTCATTATGAGGATTAGTATAGGTAATCATGAAGCGGAAGCCTAGATTTTCAATGTTTTCGGGGCTACGATAGACACGTTCCCAGTTTCCAACGCTATCTGTTCGACGACGCCAGATTTCACCTGCATTTACAGGGTTTTTAGGAGTTAAAGCTTTAGGGGGAGTGACAGGACCTAAGACTTCATTTTCAAAAATAGAATAGGGGATATTTCTAGCCGTTCCTACATAAATGTAGTCACCTAGCTCTGTCATTGACCAAGCATAGTTGTTCTGCATTGCGTTATCAGGGTTAGTAGTGTCAAAACCATTCACGGGGGTAATGTTTCTAAACCCATTGGATTTTGGGTTAAAAGTAAGGTTGGAATTTGTACTCATATTATACTGACTCCTTTTTAATTTCTATAATATTAGGCCAAAAACCTGAATGTGATAAAATAATTGCAAAGTTTGGAAGTCAATATTATGTTTTAAACTTGGTTAAGTTGTCCTGCAGATAACTTTGCTATAATATGTAGTTGGACTACATACTACAAAAAAGCGAGGTTAGAACATGAAGAAGGCGATATTGTTTGACTTGGATGGCACGTTATTACCTATGGATACAGATAGATTTATCAAAAATTACATGAGAGAACTTGCGAAGAAGGTAGCTCATATCGTTGATCCAGAAGAATTTTCAAAGGCTCTTTGGGCAGGCACCTCAGCAATGATTAAAAATAGAGATGATTCTATAACTAATGAACAGGTTTTTGAAGAGTCTTTCTTGCCTTTAATTAAATTAGAAAAACAGGCGATTTGGCCAACACTCGATGAGTTCTATGCAAATACTTTTCCAACATTGTCACACTTGAGTTCACCGACACCAATAGCAAAGCAGGTTATTGAAGCTGCACTTAAACAAGGATACAAGGTAGCTGTAGCAACGAATCCTGTGTTTCCGAAGGTAGCTATTTATGAGCGGATCAAATGGGCGGGGCTTGATGATTCAGTGTTTTCACATATTACAGTGTATGAGAATTCGTATTTTACTAAACCTCATCCACAGTATTATCAGCATATAAGCAATCAACTGCAGGTTAATCCGGAAAATTGCATTATGGTAGGTAATGACAAGCAGGAAGATATGGCGGCTTCGGCTATTGGTATGAAAACATACTTGGTAGAGGACTGGCTAATCGACCGTGGAGAGTCTTTGTACAACATAGATGGACAAGGGACTCTTGCACATTTATATGAACAATTAGTAAATCGTAGTGGTCTTTTTAAATAAAGATAATTTAGTTAAGATTTATTTTGGTGGATATAAAAAACAGAAGGGGATTGCGCACTAGGAAAGCGTCTCCCTTCTGTTTCTATATATTGCTTGCTTAATTGCACTCACTGTTTTTATTTTTCTTTCCCTTTGGCTTTAGGGAAAACTTCTATTCGATACAAATCAGATCTTCGATCCTTAAGCATTGTAACTGTACCCGCCTTGCGACTTCGACGTAACAATTCTGTATCGACATCTCCGACGACGACAGTTTCAACATTTGCTGTACATTCACCGAGAACTCCATCCCTTGGAAACGTAAAGTCTGATGGTGTGAATATGCCAGACTGACCGTATTGAATATCCATATTTTCAGCATGAGATAAATTGCCAACGGTTCCTGCGATTACTGTATAAACTTGGTTTTCAATCGCCCTAGCCTGGGCACAATAACGGACACGTAAATAACCTTGGCGATCATCTGTACAATATGGAGTGAAAATAATGTTCGCTCCTTGCTCAGTTACAATTCTACTCAATTCTGGAAACTCAATATCATAACAGATAAGAATAGCAATTTTCCCACAGTCTGTATCGAAGACTTTTATCTCACTCCCTTGGGAGACACCCCACCATCTTCTTTCGTTCGGGGTAATATGAATTTTGTATTGTTTATCTATAGTTCCATCGCGTCGGAAGAGATAGGAGATGTTATAGACATTACCATCTTCTTCTACGAAATGGGAACCTCCAATTATGTTTACGTTATATTTAACTGCTAGTTCATTGAATAGCCTTATATAGTCTTCTGTATATTCAGTTAATCTGCGAATCGCTTTGCTAGGGCTTTTTTCTTCAATATAGGATAATAGCTGTGTTGTTAATAGCTCTGGGAATACAACAAAATCTGATTGATAGCTTGCTCCCACGTCGACATAATATTCGCACTGGGTAGCAAACTCATCAAAGCTGTATATTCGCTTCATCATATATTGGATAACTGTTATTCTTATAGGAAACGATGTTTTAAAATGCTTCTTTGACTTCGGTCGATAATCAACATTGTTCCACTCCATGAGGATACCGTATTTTAAGGACGCTTTATCGTCATCTAAGTATTCAGTATTGATACGCATGACGACAAATTCATTCACAAGCTGAAAGGTTAGCACAGGGTCGTAAATATTTTGCTTGCTCACCTCTTGTACATATTCCTTCGGAGTTAGCGTGTCAGCGTATTGATGGTAGTTTGGAATGCGGCCGCAAATTATAATACTTTTTAAGTTAAGTCTGGCAGTTAATTGTTTGCGAGCGTCATATAAGCGCTTCCCAATCTTCATGCGACGATAATCAGGATGTACCATTACTTCAATCCCGTATAGGTTATAACCGTCGGGGTCATGGTTTGTGATATAGCCGTCATCGGTGATTTCATCAAAGGTATGCTGATCATCATATTCGTCGAAGTTAATAATTAGGCTTGAACATGAGCCGATAATTTTTCCTTCGAACTCTACGCAAAACTGTCCTTCTGGAAACACATTGATATGACTTTCTAAATGCTCTCGCTTCCACGGCTCCATTTTCGGGAAACAAAGTTTCTGCAAAGCTAGAATTTCTTCTATGTCTTGTTCGCGAATGTTTCTAACGATAATTTTTTTCTCGAACCGCGTAAGATTTAATGAAGACTTCATAAGACCTCGTCCTTTCCTGTCCGATAGATTACATCTATAAATAGCATAACATAAGAGCATAGCCAACGCTAAAAATAAGAGCACCTCCACAGTTGATATGCTCTCCACTAGGTAGCTAGACTGTGTATTGAGGTGCTTTGGTTTTGTAAATAGTATTTTTTATTACTGTTGTTCTTCTAATTCATTTACAGAAACACTTTGCTTGAATTGTGGGTTATCCAGGGCGTGAATTGTTGCGGTACCATTACTTTGGTCGACATGTTCAATATAAATAGCACTTCCGTTGTAAGTAACATTCACCATGTTAGGCGAAGACGCGATTTGTTGAGCGCGTTGGGAATCCATATATAGCACCTCCTTTAACAGGGATATATATAATATTTGTTTAACCCGTGTGTTTTATCACAGCATAATGCATTTTAACATGGTATAATTATCTGAGTTTATTAAGAAAGTAGGAGTTATATTTGCGTGCACTTTATTATTTTTTCTTATTTGTTGGTTCGATTGTATTATTGATATCAACCTTTTCATTTGTCTTACCAATACATCCTAATCAGCTCGCAATCATACATACATTAGCCAGATGGATTTTATACGGTTTCGTACTTGAATATCTTGTTGGATTATTACTCGCTGCTAATAAAGTTTATTATGCGAAAAAAGAATGGATTTCACTTGTGGCAATCTTGATTTCTGTATCACTGGAATCATTAGCAGGGTTTCTTGGAGTTGTAAAGTTAGCAAAATTAGCAAAGTTATTGAAAGCGATGAAGGGCCTTAAAGCATACAAGTCATTAAAAGTAGTTAAGTTTATAAAAACAATTAAGCTTGGCAAGAAAACTAGAAAAGCTATGTAACAAGTATTTATATAGATTAACAAACTTAATGCGCATCCACTTTTAATTGACACTAATTTGCAATTATAAGTGGGTGCCTTTTTGTATCATAATTCATGCAATCCTGGGAAAATTAACACTAACTATAAATAACCCAAAGGATTGTGACAGATGCTTAAAAACAAAGAAAATACCATTCAGTATATCGTGCTTGCTATTATAGCAATTGCGCTACCATTATCATTATTAAAGAAGCCTCGAAAAGATTGGATTATTGTATTTTTCCTGAAGGGGTTTATTTCAAGCATAATAGCCTTAGTTGCAGTGTCGCATAAGTGGATGGAATTCCCTAGGAGATTGCTTCAAGACATTTATGAGAGCAGCATACTTTTTGATTATATTGTGTTTCCAGCCTTATGCGTTTGGTACAACCAGACAACTTATAATTCAAAGCTAAAGGGAATAATACTTCAAGCTTTTGTGCTATACAGTTTACCAATGACTGTATTAGAATGGTGGTTAGAAAAAAACACAAACTTAATTAAATACAATAAATGGACATGGATGCATACATACTTATCGTTAGCAATCACTTTTTTATTTGTAAGAGGTTTTATGGCTGTTGTCAGAAGGTTTAGTGACAATCGAGAAACCAGCGAGCAAGTAAACGCTAAGGGAAGTCGATAATCATGCACGTTGCTACCACTACAATTGCCGTTATCGCAGCCTATTTCTATGGTGATTGGAGGAATTGGGAGAGGTATCATGCCACTATCTTGTTTTTTGCGGTGGGCAATTTACTTTACAATTTTCTAGCTGCAAATTATTTATTATGGTACTTCACTCCAGATTTACTTCCAAGTCACAGTCATACAGAAATGTTATACACCTTTATTGTATTTCCTGCAACGATTCTAATGTTCCTTAATAATTACCCAACTGATACGATTGGCAAAATATATAGAAACTTAAAATGGATTGCAATCTATGGTGTGTGGGAATATGTATTTTATATAACTGGAAGAATCGAATATCAGTATGGGTGGACGTTATGGTGGTCAATTGCCTTTCTTTGTGTTATGTTTCCTTTATTGGCATTGCATCCGAAGCGGCCATTGCTAACATATGCTTTATCTACAGTTGTTGTAGTTTTTGTGTTATGGTATTTTGACGTTCCTGTTCACCTACCTATTGAACTAAGGAGACAATATTAAACTGTTAGGAGCTATTTATGAACAGAAAAATTTATATCCCAATCTTAATCGTAATTTTTTCAGCTGCAATTTTCTATAGCTATGAAGGTTTTAGTGATATCTATGATGATAGATTATTCCCTAAGATAGAAATAACAGCGTTGGAAGATGATATATCATACGTTGAGCTGGATAAAAGCTGGAGCTACCAGCGAATTAACCGACGCTGGACTGAGGAAGTTAATTTCCCTAATACAGAAAACGTCCCTGGGTCAACAGGTGTTGAAGATGTTTTAGACGTAGCGCCAGTTTTCTCATATAACAAGTCAATAGAAGTATCTGCTGATAAGGTACCTGACAGGTCGGTTCTAATAATTAGAGAGCAGACAACCGAGACTGTCAAATTTCAGGATATAGTTAACATTCAAGAGCTTCCGCACCCAGAGATGAATGGTGTATTTGAATATATACTTACTATGGAGTGGACTGATGAAACAAAACAATATCGAGGACAAAAAACAATCAGCTTTCCAATTGTATTAGATTTTCCTGAGAACTATCAATTTTCAAGGGAGGAGATAATTCAAGGAGATATACTTGAGATTACTGTTTATTATGCAGGTAATCCGCAGGATGTATTTGTAGAGCAGTCAATTTTTGAAGAATTTCGTTGGTTCTCCCAAGAGGGATTACTTAGGGGGTATATACCAACAAACTACAGTACAGAGCCAGGTGTATATCAGATAAGATATGGCAGTAAAAGCGCAGGTACAGAGTACGTCAAAGACATAGAGGTAATTGCTCATGAATACCGTGTGCAGAATTTATATATAGATGAGAACATCGAGCAGCAAACCCGTAATGAAAAGGCGTACGCAGAGTTTGCAAAGTATTTTAATCCTGTGCGCCTTCAGTCCGCGCCAGTTCGATATTACACAGACTCCTTTATTATACCGAGTAAGGGACGCTTGACGACAGAATTTGGCCAGACCCGCTATGTTAATGATGCACCTACATCATATAGGCATTCAGGATTAGATATAGCAGCTCCAACTGGCACGGATATACTAGCGACCAATTCTGGCAAGGTTGTATTGGCTATGCCTTTAATCTTAACAGGCAACACCATTGTAATCGACCATGGGGAAGGACTGTTCAGTGTATATTTTCATAATCACGAGAATTTTGTGGAAGTAGGGGAAATGGTTGAGCGTGGACAATTAATCGGTTCGGTTGGAACAACGGGTTTTTCCACGGGTCCACACTTGCATTTTACCATGTCCTATTACAATATGAATTTAGAACCAGGATTTTTCCTTGTTGGACAACCTATAACATTTGCTAATCACCGCGAGTTCTTGCAGTAATAGCATTCTGTGAGACGTCTTCTAGCCAAGCTGCTATAACGTCCAGCGCTAGCCCAATGTTTCCTACTTGGCAGTGGTTATGGGCGTGCTCCTCACGGGTGAATATATGGTCAGCCACTGAGCGGGCGCCAGTTAAGGCTTCGATTTGCATGCGGTGGAGCTTCAGATGCATGTTAAATTGGCCGAAGTGATCCTCGGCACCTGTTAGCAGCAACACGTCCTGTGTCACCCGTTCTGAATGGAGGTTAGTAGCATTCATGTCTAGAAATAGCTTGGATGCTGCGGCTGGTGAATCTTTGCCGCTGATGTGCAGCAAGTTATGAATGGCCCAGCGCTCTTGTTGGCTGAGGCGAGCCTTGAGCCAGCTGATACGGTCGAAAAAACCTGGAAATTTAAACAAAAATCTAACTAGTGCGACTAATGGGGTAGGCACTGCAGCTAAGAAATCGTAGCCCACACCCATGATAATTACCCGTGCGATGCGGGATTCAAATGCGGCAGCTCGGACGCAGAGCCACGCACCCATGGAGATGCCCAAGATAGTCACGTTCTTACAATCGTAATAATCAAGTACAGCAGATGTTGGTTTTTCCCATTCGTGGTTCCAATAGAGTCGGTGATGTTTGAGTGCACCGCCTTGTCCAGGACCTTCAAACATAATTACATCGTAGCCGCGCTCAGCGAAATACCAGGCCATAGAGTAGAATTCCTCCATAAAGGAGTCAAAGCCGCCATGAATAAGGATTGTGCCGCGACACTCTTCCTTTTGGGACGGGAGACGCAGGGTCGGTAAAGCGCCGCTGTTGTAAGGTACATCTACACGTTGAACAGGGTCTGCATTGACCACTTTATTGTAGAATAGGTCAATAAAGCGGTTGTATAGATTAAGTTTGTCAGGGTCGTGTGGCGGGACAAAAAATTCGGCACCACGGATGTGAAAGGCAGCGTTAATGTAACGATCCTCGGCAAGAGCCCGTTCCCCCTCCTGTAGCATTATATTCTTAAAGTTGTCTACTCCTTCAATACGTGCGGCTGCGGCTTTTAGGTCTTCGAGACGACAGTAGCCTAGTGAGTGCCAGCGGTTAAGTTGGTAGTTGACGATTTTTGAACGATGAAAGTCGTGGTAGCCCACAGGAAGAGTAAAACGGCTCATTAGTTTCCCACCTTTTCGCATAGCAACTGGATTACAGGTAATTTGATGATATCATCTGCTTTATGTACTGGTCAAACCAATTTGTAACCTTTTCAAAACAAACTTCCGCCACCATGTATTGGGAGACGGAAGTTTGTTAAATTGCGCTATTATCTGTGATGCTTCTCAGCGTCTCTCTTAGTCTTGTGAACAGTACCCCTAGGATGTTCAGGAGGTGCATAAATAGAGTAAAGCTTAAGTGGCCTACGCCCTGTATTAGTTAAATTATGCCATTTGCCAGCTGGGATGAAAATGGCATAATCATCGGAGACTTTTCTGTAATAATCTAGCTGATGCTTCTTATCGCCCATCTGAACGATTCCTTCACCTTCCTCAATGCGTATAAATTGATCATGGTCGTGATGAATCTCTAATCCAATATCATCACCGACATCAATGCTCATCAATGTAAGCTGTAGGTATTCTCCTGTCCACAGAGCAGTACGGAAATTATCGTTCTGCTTCGTAGCTTTTTCAATGTTAACTACATATGGCTCTGGGCCATAATCCTTCAGCTTCATACGGTGTTGATCATGATGGTGCTCGCGATGGGGATTGTGATGGTGCTCTGCCTCCGCATAGTCAGTGGATTCTTGCCCTGGATGGTAGTATGGGTGTACTGCATATTGATTAGAAGCTTGTGCTGGATATGCCGACGGATTAATGTAAGGGCACGGATAAGGTTTATAATAATGATACATGTTACTCATTCCTTTCATAGGCTGTCATAGTATCTTATTATATTTGACAAAGAAAGGTGCCTAAAATCTCATGGCATAAGGCAGCGCATGTATTCTCTGTAATTATCAAACATTAAGTAAAGCATTAAGCATATGCTACGACAATAACTTTAAAAGATTCCTGTGCCATTGGGCAATTTCTGGCTGGTCAATATTTATCAGTAGATTAGATATAACGTCTTCAAAGGTTTTATTATCATTAGTAACGCTATTAAACTCACTTTCAATATTGGCTATAATTTCATCGACATTTTTAACGGAATTTTCAAATTCTAACTTAATCTCATTTTCCCATCTGGTTTTATTATTAGCAATTTCTAAGTAGAATTTATTAAACTCCTCTGCTGATATATCTCCATTAATAAAGCGTTCATTGAAGTCTTCATCAAAATACCTCTTAGCTAGCGCACTAAAACTTACCTCACCTGGATTAAGTGCATTAGAATAGGATGCAAATGGCTTTATGCCGCTGTTATCTATAACGTTATATCCTTTTTCACGCAGAATATCATTTTCCGCAAATTGTTTGATTTTATTAATAAAAGCCGTTGCCTCTTCTTCGTTGTCGAAGTAATTTTCTGCAATATGTTGAGCGTTTTTCAAGGCTGTCTCTCTGTAAATTGCGCGTTCCTCGATGGTAGCATTCGGCATTGAAACCGTAGAACGGATAGCTTTACCTAGCTCGCTTGCGTACAAAGACGGGTTAACACTCTTGCCGTCTAAAGCGTTTGCAACTATATATTCCAAACTGCCTTGTTGAAAAGTGTAGTGCACACCTTTGATTTGAAAATCATTTTCTAAGGGATGGATGTCTTGGAAGTTAGCTAAAGCATCATCCAACTCAATTTTTCTTTGTGTCGCAGCTTCTTTACTCATATTAGCACGGAAATCGTAAAAGAGTTGTCGTGCATTATTACTAATACGAATTTTAACAAATAGCTCATTGTTGTCAGAGCTAGTCTGTTGACTAGGATTTTCGTTGTTTCTGCTAGTCGAATTTTCTACATTGCTTGATGGATTAGATAGATATGTATAGTTACGACTGCTGGTTAAAGAGATATTCATATTTATGCCCATTCCCTTCTTTATAGCTATACTTTTAGTTTAGCTAAGATTGGCTATTTAAGAATATATTACCGCGAAAATTTACACTTGTGTTTACTTATGCGACAAACAAAATCTTCTTGACATATATGCAACCAGTTGCATATATTGATAATAGTAAATCAAATACAATACAAATGCAAGTCATATGTCAATCACAAGTATGGAGGTTAAATGATGGATAAAAAGGATAAAGAGCAATATATTTTTGGCATGATTTTTCTTTTTGCCAATCAAATACAAGCCATAGCAGACCGTGAGGGTGGAGATATTACCCTCAAGCAGTGGTTTCTGTTAATGGTAATATACAACATGGAAAGTAAATCGCCTACCATTAATCTAGTTGCGGATTTCATGGGATACTCCAGACAAAACGCTAAAAAAATGCTAGTAATTTTGGAACGAAAAGGTTATGTCAAAATGTATCCTTCACACACAGATGCTAGAGCAATGAATGTGGTTTTGACTCAAAAGAGCTTGGATTATTTTGCCGAAACAGAAGAGTTTGGCAATAAACTGCTTAAGGAGATTTTTCGTGGAATTGACCAAGAACAAATTAATATGTTGTACGATACGTTCAAAATCTTAGAGGGGAATATACATATACTAAACCAGGCTAAGTAAGGTCAGTAGCTATTTGAGCTATTAAAAATTTTTTAGGAGAGTTACTAATGAATAATGAAATCAAAAAACTCATAATTGTGGTGCTAACAACTATATTTTCGTTAGCCATTCATGCAATGGCGCCTATTACGGTCGATATTACAGAAGATATGTTGTCTGTTGTAGCTAGTAAGCTGACTTTTATTGGAACGGCTACACTGTTCTTTCTCGTTACATACTACATTATTGCCAGCGTATTCCTAAAATATGAAAGTAGGCTCCAGGGCAGTAAACTTAATAGAGCATTAATCTTTGGTGGTTTAGTAGGGGGAATCTGGTGGGTTGGCATGCTAGAAGCAGTCTTTGCCCTAAACAGTACTTATATTAATGAGTTTATCTTGGGGTTACTAGATTTCCTGCCAATAGTATTGCTATGTGTTTTAGTGGCAGTTTTTCTAGTAAAAGAAGAGAGACATGAACATAGGTCAGCCAGTGTAAATTCCAGTGTAATGATAGACGTGGGTATTTTTACATTAATAATTACCGTAGGTAGATTTTTTAGATATGTGAGTAATGTGGGTGGCTATAGTGTAGACAGCATGACACCATTAATGCTCTGGACGATAGCCTTTGCATTGATTATAGGGCTTAACTTTGCATTCTTGAAATCTGCAGCCATCAGTGTTTCAGTGATAAAGTCGGCTCTGATTTTCACTTTGATTCTCTTTGGTCTACACTATACGATGTTTGTTATATTTATACCGCTTGTTTTTAAAGGGATGTTATTTGACCTTACTATGGTATTACTCTATGATTTGTTCCTAGTATTTGTGGCTAGTACTGTTTGCTTTATGGCAATGAAAAAACGAGGGAAAAGATTATGAAAGTTGGATTTTCTGACCTGAATAAAATTTTAATAAGCAAGTTATGAATTTTTTTGTGGAGGACTAGAACCTATTGAAGTGAATAAAAATTTATGATATACTGAACACGTTCAAAACTGATTCAATGATTCTAAGACATTAAAGAAGAGGTGCAGGTAATGGTAGATATTGATGCTAGAGATCGGATAATAAAAGCAGCAATAGATATACTGGCTGAAGTGGACGATGTAGACAAGATTACAGTAAGGCAAATAGCCGAACGAGCAAATGTAGGAGTTGGACTGATTAATTATCACTTCAATTCCAAAAATAAATTATTAAGTATTGCTGTCTCTGACTATATGGCTAGCATGGCAGTTAGCCTTGTGACCTCAGGGAATGACTCTGAGACAGAACCGATTGAAAAACTGAAGCTAATGTTAAAAGAATTATATAATTTTGCACAACAAAATGAAAAAATAATAAGGTTTACAATAACGCAAAATTTGCTTAACGGTGAAATGCAGACACCAGTTTTCCTTATTCCTGTGCTTAAAGAAATTTTTGCGGAGCAGAAGGATGAAATTCAATTGAGAATTATTGCGTTACAGATTTTGCTTCCAATACAAGTTACAAGTCTTAACCCTAAAGAGTTTTATGTATACAGTGGGATAGATTTACATGAAGAAAGTCAAAGGAATAGATATATAGACACATTAGTCGATAATATTGTGTTCTGTAACGATTAGTATTGAGAGGTGTGATGAAACAATGAGGAAAACAATTATCCTAGGAACGGTGTTTGCACTAATTTTAGTGTCAGCTATTGTATATGTACAATATTACAAGGAAATAGCTACTGCATATCAAAGGGTATCCGATGGAAGTAATATACTAGTTACAAAAAACGGTGAAATAGAGTACTCGATAGAGGGCGAAGGAATTCCTGTCTTAATGATTCATGGCGCAGGTGGAGGTTATGATCAGGGACTTTTAATGGGTCAGACGTTTCTTGGTGAAGGATATAAGCTCATAGCAGTTTCTAGATTTGGTTATCTAGGCTCTCCGTTTGCAGATGAGTCTACGGTGGAAAACCAAGCCAAGCTTTACGCAGATCTTCTTGAACATCTATCCATAGATAGAGTGACAATCCTGGGAGTTTCTGCTGGCGGACCATCTGCGCTGCAATTTGCCTATGACTATCCAGATAAGAGCGCGGCATTAATCCTTGTATCAGCAGTATCTATGTTCATGGGTGATGAAATTCCAATTAGTACGAAGATAGTAAACGGTATCCAAAAATCCGACTTTGCTTACTGGTTAGTTATAAAAACCTTTCGAAACATTTTCCTGGACTTAATTGGTGTCTCCCAGGAGGTATATTCTAACCTTAATCATAACGACAAAGAATTTGTAGATAAAATGCTAGAATATATGCATCCAATGAGTCCACGAAGACCAGGTAATATTCATGAAGCAAATATTAGACCTATGTCTGGCGAGGCTATGGGTGAGTTATCAGTTCCAACAATGATATTACATGCTAAAGACGATACTTTAGTAACCTTTGAACATGCAGAGTTTTACCATAAACATATTGACCATTCTGAACTAGCAGCTTTTGATAGTGGGGGCCATGGTATGGCTTCAGAGTTGAAGTCAATTAGAAAATATATAAAGGACTTTTTAGAAAAAACATATTAATGCAAAAAACCTATTGACAGTTAAAATAAACCATTGTATTATTAAATCAACAAACCGACCGTCGGTATGACGAGAAAGGTGGCAACAAAGAAAATATGAATATTGATAAAAAACAAGAGCTTCTAACTGCTGCTTTAGAGCTGTTTTATGAAAAAGGATATGAGAAAACGACGATAAATGACATCATAAATAAAGTAGGAGTATCAAAGGGTGCTTTCTATCATTACTTCCAATCTAAGGAGGAAGTTATAGAAACAATCTCAAGTAATTATGCTGAAAAGCTAGCAAATGTAGCTATGCAAGTGCTTAACAAAGCAGAGCTTAATGCTCTGGAGAAGCTGAACTTATTGATTGAGCAGGGTCAAAAAATGAAAAACAGGGAAAAGGAAAACAGAAAAAAGATAAAACAAGCGTTAATAAGTGATGAAAATTTAAAATTACAAAAAAAGTTAATGCAAAAAATATCGATGGAATTTATACCTTTTTATGAGCAGATCATATCAGAGGGTATTGAACAAGGTATATTCGCTAGTACTAACAAAAAAGAGATGGCAGAGCTTTTTATTAACACAGGGCACAATTTAAATAGTTCAACAGATGATTTGGAAAACCTATACATTAATGGCACAATCGATGCGACGCAATATAAACAAAGATTAGATGAGAAACTAGACTTCTACGAAGAAATATTTACTAGAATCCTAAAAATACAGCGAGGCTCTATTCAACTTAAGCAAGCTTACTTGGAAAGATTAAAGGTTAAATAGATATAGTTGGGCTGAGAGAAAGGAAACAAATTTTTTTAAACCCAACAGACCGACGGTCGGTATAAGGGTGTATAATTTAAGGAAAGGAGAAATGGAAAATGGAATTTAAGTATGTAAAGCAATTAAAGGATGTAACAAAGAGGGATTTTTTATTAGTAGGAGGTAAGGCTGCAAATCTAGGCGAGATGTTGCAGGCAGATTTACCAGTACCAGGAGGGTTTGTGGTATTGACGAACGCCTATAAGCGGTTCGTAGAAGCTAACAAGCTGGAAGCGGAAATTAATAGACTCATAGAGGTAGCAAAGACAGATGATTTCCAAGCAACTAATGTAGCTTCAGAAAAAGTGAAGGAGGCCTTCGAAAAGGGAGAAATACCTGCTGACGTGCAGGCGGAGGTCGAAGCAATATACTCGAATATAGGCAATCCAGAAGTAGCTATTCGTTCATCGGCAACGGCTGAAGATTTACCTGGAATATCATTTGCTGGACAATATAATACCTATTTGAATGTTAGAGGCAAGGAACAGGTATATCTGTATTTGAAGAAATGCTGGGCATCTCTCTGGAATACGAGAGCAGTATCCTACAGAATTAAACAAAACATAGGTAATGATGGCTTGGCCCACGGCGTAGCAGTACAAAAGTTAATAAGTGCTGACAGGTCAGGAATTTTGTTCACCGCAAACCCTGTAAACGGCCGCAGAGATCAAATTCTAATAAATTCATCCTGGGGTTTAGGGGAAGCGGTAGTTGGTGGCGACGTAACTCCAGACCAATGGGTTGTTGATAAAGAGACATGTAATGTAATTGAAGAAACAATCGCTGAAAAAAAAGTAATGACAGTAAAACGGGAACATGGAATTGAGCTTGTAGATATTCCTGAAAAAAGGCAGAAGCAGAGCTCGTTAAAGGATAGTGAGGTTCAAGAGTTATGCAAGCTAGCAATAGCGGCCGAAAAATATTTCCAAGAGCCTCAAGACATTGAGTGGGCATACATGGGTGGAACCCTATATTTAGTGCAAACAAGACCTATAACCTCACTGTTCCCAGTACCTGAGCAACGGGCAGATCGCCGTGGACTACGTATCTATATTAACGCAAATCTGTATTCACAAGCGATGAAAGAGCCGTTCACTCCTATGGGTGGATATGTAATCAAGTCAATGTTAGAGGGCCTAGTAAATCGCTATGGCAGAAAAAACTATAAGGGTGATCGTCTATGGTGGTATAAAAACGTTGGAGGAAGAATCTACGTTGATATGACTGAGATACTAGCAACAGAAAAAGGCGTCAACAAACTAAAGAACAATCCAAGTGATAAAGACCCCGTTACGACGAAGGCACTTTTACAAGTTTTAGCAAGGAATGAGCAGCAGGTAAAAGACAGTGCGCAAGGCTTCAGTACTCTTGGGAAACTAAACTGGCGAGTAATGAAGCTACTAGCGAGCTCTATGAGGAGATTCTTCCACGGAGTAGTTTCACCTCAAAAAGCGAGAATAAAAGCTGTAAATACAGGTGAACAGATTATCCAGCAGCTAAAAACTGAGAGTAAAAAGCTTAAGAGTATGGAAGAAAAGCTACGGTTTATTGAAAGCAAAAGTACAGATCTGTTTGTAGAAGGATTCGGGATTGTGCTCTACGTGGCAGTTTCCTCTACTTATATTGATAAAGCCAAAAAGATTATGGAGAAATATTTAGGTGACACCAAGAACCTATATGATGTAGAAAAGTCAGTGCCGTATAGTGTGACTACAGAAATGGGTATGGAACTATTGGAAATTGCCAAGAAACTCGACCGACAAAAGAAGCGGGCAACAACTGATGAGTTTGAAGTGGAAAGATTTTTAGATAAATACGGACATAGGGCTTCTATAGAATTGGATGTTGGAGCGGTTACATGGAAGGAAGAGCCTCAATATGTACTCGACTTAATAAACTCCTATATTGACAGCAAGACATACAATCGCGGGATTGAGAACTTCGTAAAGGGTAAAGTCGAGGCTGAGGCAGCCATTCAGAACATTAAAAAGCGTTTGATAGATAAAGGCTATAATAAAAAAGCTAAAGAAGTAGAAAAAATGCTCGTTAACTTCCGAGAAATGTTTGGTATTCGCGAACAATCAAAGTTTTTCGTTAGACAGTTTTTAACGATTTTCAAACGAGTACTGACTGAAGTTGGTGAAGAACTAGTAAGTCAGGGACGTCTAAAGCAAGCATCTGATATATTCTACGTTACAGTCGAAGATATTCGCTCCGATAAAGATTTAAAGCTGTTGGTATATGCTAATAAAGAAGAGTACCAGAGAGAATTTAATCGCAATGCGCCAAAGGTGTTAACTAGTACAGGTGAAAGCGTATTTGCACCTATCGAGGAGTCGGACGGCAATTCTTTATCTGGAGTAGCTGTATCTCCAGGTGTATATGAGGGCAAAGTTCGAGTGCTTCATCATCCTGAGGAAGGACACAAAGTTGAAAAAGGAGAAATATTAGTAACAATAGGCACAAATCCTTCTTGGACTCCGCTGTTCTTAAAGCTAGGAGCACTTATTATGGAGACTGGTGGTCCCATATCCCACGGCTCCGTAGTTGCCCGTGAATATGGTGTGCCTGCAGTAGCAGGTGTAGCTAATGCTGCTACAGTTCTAAAGGATGGCCAACTAGTAAGGGTGAATGGAGAAACTGGTAGAGTTGATATCCTATGAACAAAAAGAATGTAGTCATTTTATTTATTTGTATTTGCATTGCCATGCTAGGCTACGGAATTGGCATGCCAGTACTGCCCTTTTATATTGAGCAATTAGGTGGAGGTGGCTTGCAGCTTGGATTGTTAATTGCAGCATACGGAGTTATGCAGCTAATCTTTGCACCAGTTTGGGGAAGTCTATCAGATCGATATGGTAGAAAACCAATTTTGATGGTTGGTATGACCGGTTTAGGATTAGGGATGCTGCTGTTTGGACTATCACACTCATTATGGATGTTATACATGGCGCAGCTTATATCTGGGGCTCTAGCATGTGCAATGTTTCCTGTTGCAATGGCCTATATAAGTGATAGCACCTCTGAGGAGAATAGAAGTGGGGCAATGGGTAAGATTGGAGCTGCGGCAGGACTTGGAATCGTAATTGGCCCAGGGATTGGTGGGTTATTGGCAACCAATTCATTATCCACACCGTTTTTTGTCGCAGCAAGTGTATGCTTTTTCACAGTTCTAGTTATTATGATTGGTTTACCAGAAACATTAACGAAAGCAAGTAGGAATGAATCGGTTGATAAAATTGAGTTTTTACAAATTAGGGGACTTTGGCAAGCATTATATACGCCTATAGCTTTTGGCTTGTTCGCTATCTTTGCCGTCTATTTCGGCAAAACAAACTTCTCTAGCATTTATGGTTTATATGCATTAGAGCGTTTCGGCTATGGACCACAAGAGGTTGGGTCAATCCTGATGATTATGAGTTTAGTATACTTAATTGCCCAAGGGTTTATTGTTGGACCACTCACGAAAAAGTACGGTGAGCAAAAAGTAATTAAATGGGCTCTTCTAGGGAATGCTATCGGTTTTATATTGATGCTAATTGCAGATGCATTTATCTGGATTGTACTTACAATAAGCTTTTTCATACTACTAAATGCACTGCTGAAACCAGCGGCCCTAGCATTTATATCTAAGAATTCAACAATGAAACAAGGTAAAGCAATGGGCTTTGCCGAGTCATATATGAGTGTGGGAAGGATTATAGGCCCTATTTGGGCAGGTGCCATATTTGATGTTAATATGAGCTTTCCATTCATCAGTGGGGCATTGTTTTTCTTATTGATGTTTCTGATTAGCTTGTCCTATAGTGATGAGACGGATAAAAGGAATGGATTGACCTGCTGAGCTAATAAAATTAGTCTGCTAACGTCTCCAGTATTTACCTCGAATTTTGCATAGAAAGTTATGCTATGATTTATCTAGTGAGGTTTACATAACATATACAGGAGATGAGAATTAGTGAGTAAATTTCTTAGATACATCATAGCGGTGACTATTATTATGTCGTTACTTCCATTAAATATATATGCGGAGACCTTTTCACCTACACCGCAGGAGGATCGCATAAACGGAAGAAATAATAATGCGTATATGCCTAGCACTACGGGACCTACTTTAGCACAACAAGAAGCTTTTGTTAACCAAATAGCCAAGTACGCAGTCGACGCTAACGAGCAATGGGGTATTCCTGCTAGTGCTATCATTGGTATGGCAATTTTGGAAAGTGGCTATGGAACTACTAGAATTGCCCATTTTGCAAATAATATTTTTGGAATCAAAGTCTGGGGATTCAATCCAGCAAATGCTTGGCAGTTGCAGGGACAACCAGACGAAGATTTTGCTAGGGAAATACCTGTTATCGCAAACCTAGGAAATGACCGTATTATTTTTGATGAAACACAGAGAAGAGATAACTGGTATAGAATGTTTAGTAGCTATGAAGATGCCGTTAATTTTTTGGCAGGTACTCTCTTATTAAATAATAGATATGGATTTGCTAGAGATAATTATCAGAAGAACATTAAATCTGGGTGGAGTCTAGAAGATGCGTCGAAACAGTTTTTGTTTGAAGTTGCTAACGCAGGCTATAATCACTTAGGTGGCGACTATTATAGACGTACAATCGGAAATCTTATGGATCGTTGGGATTTGTACCAATATGATGCTGGCTATCATTTAAGAGATATAAGAGGCCATAAAGCAGAGACATCCATCCGCTTTGCTTCAGAAAATCAGTGGATGACAGGTCATAATGATGGCACATTTAAACCAGACAGTCCGCTAACAAGGGCAGAAGCCGCAACAGTTATAATAAACTATTTAGACTTAGTCCCAACAGATGAGCTTATTTCATTTACAGATGTATCTTTAGACCATTGGGGTATAGAATCTATTAAAATAGTTGCTCAAAATGGTATTATGATTGGTACATCAGAAAAGACTTTCTCTCCATCCACAGTGCTTACGCGTGCACAAGTGGCGCAGATTTTATATAATGCAGGGCTATATAATGAAACCTTAAATAAAGATAATAGTAATTTCATTGATGTGCCTGATGATTTTTGGGGATTAACTGCTATTGAAACAATGCGTAATGCAGGATTTGTAAATGGCTATGGAGATGGAACTTTTCGTCCAAATCAGCCAATCACTAGAGCCGAAATGGCAATTATCTTAAAAAATGTTTACGAGAATTACTAAATACAAAGTCAATTTAAGCAAAAAACCTTGAGATTTTTTTCAAGGTTTTTTAGTGATATACTTAGTTTATACTAAGCGGGTGGTGTTTTTATGAAGTACCGAGTGAATCCGAAAAACGGTGACGAGCTTTCAATTCTTGGCTTTGGATGTATGCGCTTTGCAAAAAATGAACAGGAAGTAGAAGAGCAGATTATTTATGCT
This sequence comes from Desulfuribacillus alkaliarsenatis, assembly GCF_001730225.1. NCBI lineage: Bacteria > Bacillati > Bacillota > Desulfuribacillia > Desulfuribacillales > Desulfuribacillaceae > Desulfuribacillus > Desulfuribacillus alkaliarsenatis. Next base: position 170,012 of record NZ_MIJE01000022.1, read on the forward strand.
ATTGAAAATGGTGTAAATTACTTTGACACAGCCTATGTGTATCCAAAGAGCGAAGCAACCCTAGGGAAGGTCCTAGCAAAAGGTTACAGGCAGCGAGTAAAGCTAGCTACTAAATTACCCCACTATCTTATTAAAAAACAAGCGGACTTCGATAAAATCTTTCACGAGCAATTAAAGAGATTACAGACTAACTATATAGACTATTATTTTATTCACATGCTTCCTGATGTAGTTGTCTGGGAGCGCCTTGTAAAGCTAGGCATCCTAGAATGGATTGAAGAAAAGAAGCAAACGGGGCAAATAGTTAACATAGGATTTTCCTATCATGGTGGGAAAGATGACTTTGTTGAAGTTGTTGACGCATACAACTGGGAGTTCTGCATGATTCAATACAATTACCTCGATGAGAATAATCAGGCAGGTAAAAGCGGACTTCAACACGCTGCATCCAAGGGACTACCCGTTATGATTATGGAACCCTTACGGGGCGGCAAGCTAGTGACCAATTTGCCAAAAGAAGTTTACAAAATTTTTGACAATGCCCATGTGAAACGTACTCCAGCGGAGTGGTCATTCCGTTGGATATGGAATCATCCTGAAGTTACTTTGGTATTGTCGGGTATGAACTCCATGGAAATGGTGAAAGAAAATATTCGAGTGGCCTCTGAAGCAGAAGCCAACTCATTTAGCGATATGGATTATGAGTTGTTTGATAAAGTGCGAAGGATATTAGACGAGAAAATAAAGATACCCTGTACGGGCTGCAATTACTGCATACCCTGTCCAGCGGGTGTCGATATCCCTACTTGTTTTTCTGCATATAACGACACCGAGATTGAAGGCAAATGGACAGCAGTTGGGAAATATCTCATGCAGACAGGCATGAAAACCAAGGCCAGCAACGCCTCGTTATGTACAAAGTGTGGGAAATGCGAGAAATACTGCCCGCAAAATATCGCGATTAGAGAAGAACTTACTAACGTAACAAAAACAATGGAAGGTTTTCATTACAAGCCAGCTAGATTTCTAATTAAGCGTTTTATGAGATTATAGGTTAAGTTCTTTTAAGAAGGACAACTACTAGAATTATAAAGAAAGTATTAGTATGAAGGAATTCCTATTAAAATATAGAATAAATAACATCAGAGGAATTTAAGTGATAGGATAATAAAAGGAGGCTAACAATGAAGAAGATTGGTTTTATTGGTGTAGGAGTTATGGGGAAATCAATGGTACGCAATTTGATGAAAAATGGCTTTGAAGTGACGATTTACACCCGTACCAAGAGTAAGGTTGAAGATGTAATCAGTGAAGGCGCTATTTGGTGCGATGATGTAGCCGCCTGCTCTAAAGGTCAAGATGCAATAATTACGATTGTAGGCTATCCAAAGGATATTGACGAAGTGTATTTCGGCGAAGAGGGCATTTTGAACAGTGCAAAGTCAGGTGCATATGTTATTGATATGACCACAACCAGTCCGAAGCAGTCAATCAGCATCTATAATAAAGCGAAGGAAAAAGGCTTGTTTGCACTTGATGCACCAGTGTCTGGTGGTGATGTCGGTGCGAAGAATGGGACACTTTCGATTATGGTAGGTGGAGATAAGGAAGCTTTCGAGGCGTGCAAGCCTATATTTAAAAGTCTAGGCAAAAATATTATCTATGAAGGTGCGGCAGGCGCAGGCCAACATACGAAAATGGCGAATCAAATTGCGATTGCAGGGGCAATTGCTGGAGTTGTTGAAGCAATGAGCTATGCAAAAAGCGTCGGACTAGATGTACAGACAATGCTTGACAGTATTAGCCAGGGTGCGGCTGGAAGCTGGCAGATGACCAATATGGCACCGCGAATTCTAAAGGGAGATTTAGATCCAGGGTTTTTCTTGAAGCATTTCATTAAAGACATGGGAATAGCCGTAGATGAAGCAGATGATGTAGAGCTTAACTTAGAAGTACTTAAGAATGTATTGAATATGTATAAAAAGCTTGAGGAACAAGGTCTAGGCGACCTAGGTACACAGGCACTAATTAAATATTACGAGCGTTAGAACAATCATATCGCAGCAGATAACAAACAAAAATTCGTTATTCTGCTGTGTTTTTTGTCTTTTTAAGCAAATTATTTGTAGAAAATTGTTAGAATTACTCGAATCATAAAGAAAATTTAATGTTGTCTTTAAGATTTCTTAAGGTTCAAAAGACTAATAACATAGTAAAATGTAACTAAGAATAAATTATATGTTCCAAATCATACACTGTTATTAAGTTGAAAATATACTACGGATTGTTAGAGATATTCTGTTGTTAGTAGCGGAGGTGAGTATATGGGCTTTGCGCAGTTAGAGCAAGACACAGAATTTAAAAAAGAAATACCAAATTCACATGGCAATATTGAACGGGAAAATTCCTCTGTCCATAGCGCTCTAACCGAAGCAAGTACTATGGGTAACTCCCGCATGATTAAGACTCTCGAAGCCATAGAAGATCAAGATAGTGGACAAACACAAGTGGATGAAACACCACAGAAAACAGGAATTCTAAACTGGGGCAAACAAAAGGCCACAAGTGTTAAAAAGTATTTTCAACAAACTGTTCAAAGATTTGGGAACTATCTTGAGGAAAGAAAGGCAAAAAAACAAGCTAAAAAACGTTTATCTGATATAAATGTGGAGATGCTAGCAGAGAGTTCGGCTTTAACTTCCGACGAAAGAACTGAGGCGACTGATCGACTAAAAGCCTTACGTCAAACAGATAACGAACAAGCAGAAAGAGCTGGAGAAACTCAAGAATCTAGGTTTAACAAACTAGAGGCTGGAGGCTTTGCTTTTCTTATCGAAGACCAAAAGTATAATGAAAACGGTGAAGTAGAAACTGAAGAAATTCAGCCTGAAGCCGTCAGTGTTACCGGCACACCTGTTGCTGGGGAGGGAAGCGAAGAAAGTGGAGACCTTATTTTAGAGGATAAGAAATATAAGCTTGATGAGCAAGGGTTAATCGTTGAAGATATGGATCAGTCTGTGCCAGCAATTGATGAAGATTTAATCACAAATGCCAGACAGGACTTTCTTTCAAAAACCCCTGTTCGCAAGAAAATATCTAACTTTTTTGGTGTAGGTACAACAATCCTCGACGGCTTAGCCAGAACTACAAAGAAAAAACTGAAGAAAGAAAAAAAGGCAACAACAGCAATTGGTGATTTTATATATAAAGATTTCTTACATATTTCTAATTCGACGGTATCTATAAATGACGACAACACAGATAAAAATATGGAGATTAGCTCTAAGAATATAACAATTCTAGGGCAAGCTGGTGCTAACAACAATGTTGATCGAGTAAAGCTGAAAACTGGACTCATTAATATTAAATATGATGCTATGAAGGACAGTTTTAGTGCTGCGCTTAGTGGAGGGACGATAGAAAAGGCTCCTCTCAGCTTTTTAACAATAACAGCACAAGGTCTTGAGTTGGTAAATGAAGGTAATAACATTACTGCAGATAAGTTCACTATTATGATGAATGATACGAAAATTGAGACTACAAATCCACTTGAAGTTAAAGGAGTTAAAACGACGCTAAAAAACCTAGATATATCAAATGCAGGTGTTAGTTGGAATTCAGAAACAATTTCTGCAACGGGGCAACTAATAGATACAACTACTGCGATTACTGGAGACATAATAATAGCAGAAAAAGAAAAAGCTCAATCTGCAGCAGCAAACTTACAAATTAAAACAATAAAGATAAATTTCAGCGATATTAGTACTATTTTTGAGATTCCTAGCTCTGCTGCAATGTTTCAAAAAACAATAACTGGCTGGGGATTAAAAGATAAATCAATAATAACTAATACTAAAGAATTGAAGTTATATAATTTTCTCAATGTAAAGGAAGTTGGCTACTCTTTAAGCACTGATTATTCACAAGAAATAACTGCAAAAATCGATGAGGAAAAAAACAACAGAGCTAATGACAATGTGCAAATTACTAAACTTGAGGGTGCGCTAAATTATAATTATGAAGGCGCTATATGGAATGCTACGATAAACAAAGGTAAATTACAGTTTGGCTGCACAGGCATATTTGATGGTAATGCAGAAAATCTGAAAGTTTCGGATAATAACAGCATAACGGCGGATAAATTCACTGCTACGATACATGAGACGAAAATTGACACGACAAATCCATTAGAAATGAGTGAGATGAAACCGACGCTTAAAAATTTAAATGTATCCAATGAAGGTGTTAGTTGGAATTCAGAAACAATTTCTGCAACTGGGGAACTAACAGATAAATCTAGTATATTTAGGGGCAAATTAATAATAGCTGAAAAACAAAAAAACCAATCTGCAGCAGCAAACTTACAAATTCAAATGATAAATTTAAAAGATATGATAGTTTTCTTTAGAATGTCCGGATCTGTAAGCATGTTCCAAAAAACAGAAACAGGTTGGAGTTTAAATAATGAGTCGTTAACAAGTAATGCTAAAGTGTTGAAGTTGTTTAATTATCTTGAATTAAAGGATGCAGTGTACACTTTAGATGCTGATTGCACACAAAAAATAACAGCAGCTATTGATGACGCTAAATATACAGGGAAAAGTATTGATCATCTGAATGTTACAAAGTTTCAGGGTGGACTAAATTTGCATAAAGAGGGTACCGACTGGAGCACAACGATTGACTCTGGTGAATATAAGTTTGAATGCCCTGAATTTTTCACTGGGACAGCTAAAGATATTAATTTTGACACTAGGAACAGACTAGTAGTTACCGATTCAACTGTAACCCTAGAAGATAAAGATGTTAAAACCCCAGCACCACTAAAGATAGAAAATTTACAAATGGATGGGTCTGGGATTAACTGGAGCGCTAACTCTAAAAAAGTACTCTTGCCTCAATTTAGAGACCTTATTTTATTTGAGATAGCAGACTTGAAAATAAATAAGAATGTTGGAGAAAAAGTAACGGGCACTATTGATTACACCAATGTAATACCTAATATTGGCATACTTGACAGAATAACAATAAGTTCAAAAGGTCAGATTGAACGTCATGACAAGGGTTGGGATACAAGTTCTCTTGCTGGTAGCTCTGAAAAAAAGATATCCTTAAATTTTTTTAGTGGAAAAACAACAATTTCTGGATTGGGTTTTTCCTTAGGGGAAAAAAATGTAATAATTCAAGGAACAGGTAATCTCGAGTCAGGAACGACAACAGAAAAAAACATTGGTTCAGCTACTGTGTTGCTAGAAAAAGATGAAAAAGGAGTAACTAATGAATTTCAAGATGTAAATCTTGTCTTAGGAAATTTAGCTTTAAAGCTAGGCAAGGGATCATACAAAGAAAGTGAAGGCTACGTTTTTGAAAATGTAACTGCGGGTTTATTAAGTAGAAGTTCAGCAAACTATGACCCTCGAATAGGAGAAATAGCTAATGATGATTTAGGACAACGTTTATCAGATTTTAACCTGCATGGATTTGGAATACAGGTTTCGAAGTTTAGTATTAGTAGCAAAGGACCTAAGATTGAAAAATATAAGTTTGTTACTGAAAAATTGGAGTTTAAATACGGCAAAAAACTAAAAGTATTATACGATCTAAAAACGAAAACAGGGTACTGCGATTTCAAGGACCGTGTTAATAAGACATATGTGGATGCGTCCATTCCGCTTATAGGTTTTCCGCCTGGACTTGCTAGTATTGATTTAGGATTTAGCATAATGGGTAATTTGAATTATGGAGGTAGAATTGATGTTTGGAAAAACCCTGGGGAGGATAAAATCTTACAAGCGAAGCTTAGCACACAAGTAACTGTTTCGCCCTCCTTGCAAATTTACTTGGGCTTACATTTGGGGCCTAAAGGAGTTGCTGAGCTTGCACTACAAGGATATGGCAGGGAGCAACTAAATTTAGATGCTAGCTCCGAAATTGAGAAAGGATTTAATATAGGGGAAAAAGAGTTTACATCACTAAATGATAACAATTTCAAGGCGAAGCTCCATATGGGAGCGGGAGTAAGTTTTGTCATAGGGGCCAGAGCACTCGTAAAGTCATTATTAATAAACAAATGCTTATATGATTATGAGTTTAAACGATGGAATTTTGGAGAAATGGGTTTTGACTGTACCTATTCAGGTGGAAGAATCAGTTTTTCGCCATATGTCGGAGAACAAGGCAATACAAAAAAGGTAAAAAAAGACGGGGGCGGCCTCACGGAATTTTTAAAAAACGCCAAAGATTTATATCAAATGTTCCTTGATATAAAAGAAGAGAAGAACCAAAGTAAAATAAAAGAGCATATGCTAGATTCTAATCAATGGATTATTAATAGTAGTGGAGAATTTGACGAGCAAGGAAATAAAGTCAAACAAGACGACAAAGATACGTTCCCTACCCGTAAGAAAATAATTAAAGAAGCGTCCTCCAGAAAGAAGTCACTATCATCGGATAAAAAGGTTTTAAATAGTATGTTAAAAAGTAATACAAAAACGATTTCTGCAGAGATAATCAAGAAAAGACCACTAGTTATGGGGCGTATCATTAAGCATACGTTACGAACTGAGAATGCCTTTCATTTACTGCAAGCCACTAATGAGCAGGCTAGTGCAACGACTACACAAGTTGACAATCATAGTCAGAAAGGATTAAGTATTGTAGGGGAAAATACACTAAGTCTAGATCAAATAGCTGTAAAGTTTGGTACAAACATTAGTGAAAAGGACATTAAGAAACTTGAAAAGAAAAAAGCTGGAATTGCTAAAGAGATGAGAAGTAATCAAGGTAAAAATATTACGGGAGTAAGCGAAGGTAAAAAAGCAAAGATAGAACGGGATTCAGCTAGACTTATTAGGGAGTATGTATCACATGATGATGCAATTATCAACATAGGTAGACGAAAAACGGCATTCGAAGCACTGAAAAGTGCAGATCACTCTCTTAAAACCAGCGGTGCTTTGGATGTCCATCGTCCTGATATACTAGAGAATATCGACAGTGTTTTAACTGCAACCCAGAATCTTGATGTTGCAAATGTCGCAAACGAGGGCGCTATATATTCGTTGGTAGAACAGGACACAACAACTTTAGATAGGCTTGTGGAATACCGAAGAAACATGGAGAATGTGTTTGCTAACGAAGATGCAGCGACACTATTAGAAGGCTTAGCAGGAAATGATCTGGAGGAACTCTACTCTAAAAAGTCAAAAAAGGCAGGAGAAAGTCGAACAAAACAAGCAGACCAGAAAGAATATTACCTAGCTAAAATAAGCTCTAATGCAGCTGACGGACGTGGTGGGTTTAGAGAAGTAAATAAGTATGACTTTGAAAGAACGCAGTATTATATGGAAAAATTGCAACTCAGTAACAGAGTTGTTATCCGTAAGACTAATAAGATTACTGAAAATGAAAAGATGGTAACGGACATAGATCAGCTCATTGCGCAATATGAAGGGTTTATAACTAACACTAAAGCGTTAGATAAAGGTATGCCTGCGAACGTTGAAACAGATAAGAATAAAGAGCTTAAACTCCTACAAGAAAAAGACCAACAAATAGCCGAAGAAACAATTGTAAAAGACAAAACGACTGAGTTGCTCAATCATTTAGAAGACATGGCAAATGACAAAACTGATGAGATGAAAGACTTCCCGGAAGTTGATGAATACACAAAGGAGATAGAATCCCAGCAAGAAATTATTCAGAAAGAGGAAGAGGAAGGGGAACCAAAATCAGATGAGCCGTTGCCAGATGGTATTGATTGGAACGAGCTGCCAAGGGGGTACTAGAATTGACTACTGAAATAAAAGATGCACTATTCGCAGTAATTGAAAAAAACAACTGGAATGGCACTGAACGAGAAGACATAATTAAAATCGACGTAGATGGTCAAAATGGCAATTGGCCAACCTTTGCTAGATGCTTAGAAGATAGCCGTCAGTTTTTATTTTACTCTGTTTTAACTAGCAAGGTTAAAGAAGATCGGCTCGATGCTATTGTGCACTTAATTACCCGTATCAACTACGGATTGAAAATTGGAAACTTCGAACTAGATTATGATACGGGAGAACTACATTTCAAGACAGCTGTGCAACTTTCAGAGCAAGCTGTTGATCAAGGAATAATAGAGGGACAAATTATCATAAACATACTAACAATGGATGAGTATTTACCTATTATCATGAAAACTATTTACTCAGATGACCCGTTGGAAAAATTACTAGAGTCAACTTAAAGATTTCTTTAGCTTTTCTTTAACTAATCTTAAGTCCCAATATATAAATATTAATGTAAAAATAGATTTATAGAGTTTGATTATTTTGATTATGAGGTGGTGATGCCATTGCGCGAACGTGGTGACTTCCAAAAAACGTTGGGGAAAATGCCCCAGAATAATTCGCGCTATGAACTAGATAATGCCAGTTATAAAGATGCAGATGAATTAGGTATCCTGACCATGCAAAGAGTAATTGGTAATAGAGTTACAGAATTATTACTAGCTGAGCAAGAAGAGGATAATCAGGTAAGTGAGTTAGCAACACCTATTAAAGATAAGCAAGGAAATTTGGATGAAAATTCATCACACACACTTTCAGTTACCACAGGACAGATTCAAGTATCCATTGATAAGGATGAAGAACTACTTGAATTAACGACTATGGAGAGGCGAGAAGATAATAAGTCTGAGCCATTACATGGTTATCAAAAGCAAGTTAATAAAAACAAGCCAGAGAAGAAAAGTCTCGGTACAATGAGTGTACATTCCCAAAATTGGCAGAAGGGCGCAGTTACTATTGTAAACCCTATCAACAAAGCTGGAAAGAAAACTACTAATATGGTCAAAAGCTTTATCAAAGATGATGAATCTGGCAATTTACCAAAAGTACTGCCTTTTCTTAATCAACAAAAGACGGAACAAGAAAAAAAATCATGGGAAGCAGTAAAAAAACAAACAAATTACCTTAGGCAAGCTGGCCCAAGTGAGTCGGTAGATTTAATACATAACAAAGCAGACAAGCAAGTACATAACAAGGGCCAAATCATAGAGCAAAAGAAGAACAAAGAAAGTGAATTTAGCAAAAAAATTGATCAAGGTTTGCAAAACATTCAGAACAAAGAGGTAGCCCTTACAAGGGAAGATTTTTTCGATGTAATTATGAGCGTAAGAAGGAAAAGAAGACAGGATGAAAAAGGGGTGGGATCAGAAGAAATCATTACTGTTACGGAACCAGTTAAAGAAGACGAAGAAAAGGAGCTAGAATAATATTACTTTTTCTTAAGAAAGAAAGGAGAGGAAATAATGGCAGAGTATCTTTCACCAGGAGTTTATGTAGAAGAATTTGACAGTGCATCAGTGCCAATGGAAGGTGTTAGCACGAGCACAACGGGTTTTATAGGTTTAGCAGAAAGAGGACCAGTAGGTGGTCTACCAATATTAGTTACAAACTTTAGTGAGTTTACTAGAAAGTTCGGCGGTTTCTTATCTGAGAGTCAATTTGGTGAGAATCGTTTTCTAGGCTATGCGGTGTACCATTACTTTATGAACGGAGGCTCTAGGTGCTACATTTCTAGGGTAGCTCCTGAGAACGCTAAAGTCGCTACTTATAGTCAATCAGATAGTCTCCAGCTGACAGTAACAACGAAAAACCCTGGCGCATGGGGCAATAAGGTTAATATGACGTTTGCACCAGCTAGTAAAGCTAAAACACAAATTCTAGAAGTAATTAGTGTTGAAGGCGGAGGTAATAAATATAAGGTAAAGAACAGTGCTGGGTTTAATGTTGGAGATGTAGTGGCATTTTCAGATGGTAGCGATATTTCTTATAATGTTGTGTCTGTAGTTGAAGAAGGGTTGTTACAGTTCACCGAAGACTTTACCGTTGATGTTGTTGACACCCAATTGCTTCCAAGTAAAGTTATCACTACTTGCGAGTTAAACGTTGAAGTGAAATATTTAGATATTATAGAAGCTTACGACACAGTATCTTTTAATGTTACAGCCCCTAATTTTATTAGTAACGTAATGTCTAAATCAGAGTTAGTTGACGTACAAGTTAGTGTTGAAGAAAATATCCTACCACCATTCCAATTGTTGGCAGGAAAAGATTCAGGGACCCATTCGATTACCTTAAGTGGAGGTAGTGATGGAACAATCGATCAAGTGGATAGCAGTGTGTTTGTAGGCTCTGACAAAGGACCAGGCAAACGCACAGGGCTACAAGCCTTTATAGATAATACTGAAGTAAGTATTATGGCTATTCCAGGTATCACGGATCCAAATGTACAGCTGAGCCTTGTAGCGCATTGTGAGAACTTGGGAAGTCGCTTTGCAATCCTTGATGTGCCTCAAGATAAGAAAACAACTACTGATGTGTTAACACATAAAGATATGATTGATACGCAGTATGCAGCATTGTACCATCCATGGATTGTATCTTATGACTCGTTAGCGAAGAAAAACGCTGCGATGCCACCTTCGGGAGCAATGGCTGGTGTTTATGCACGAAGTGATCAGGCGCGTGGAGTTCACAAAGCCCCAGCGAACGAGACGGTGCGTGGTTGTGTAGGTCTAGATTGTCAGTATAACGCTGCGGAGCAAGGAATCCTTAATCCTAAAGGTGTTAACTTAATTCGCTCATTCCAAGGGCAAGGCATTCGCGTATGGGGAGCACGCACATGCTCGTCTAACAAGCTATGGAAGTACATAAACGTACGCAGATTATTCATATTCTTAGAAGAATCGATTAAGGCTAATACAAACTGGGTAGTATTTGAACCGAATCATCAAATCTTATGGGCACGCGTAAAGCGCACGATAGAGAATTTCCTGACAAATGCATGGAGAAATGGCGCATTAGCAGGTTCATCTCCAGATGAAGCATTCTTTGTAGATATTGGTCCTAATACGATGACTCAGGATGACCTTGATAACGGTAGGTTGATTTGTGTGATTGGTGTAGCTGCCGTGAATCCTGCTGAATTTGTCATCTTCCGCATTACTCAAAAGACGAATGAACAATAATTAACGGAACTAATGAAAGGAGTGCTTATAGATTATGGCAGAACCAACCCTACGTTTAGTACAAACATATCGGTTTGCAGTTACTATTGATGGTATGGATGTAGCTCATGTTTCCGATGTGACTGGAATCGATGTATCAGTAGAAGTGCACGAATATAGAGAAGGTACATTTCCAGAGAACCACGTAAGAAAAATCCCAGGCCTTCGTAAGTTTGGCAATATTACATTAAAAGGTGGAGTAGTTGCAGACAACTACGAGTTCTTTGAATGGATTAAACAGGATCCACCTGAACATAAGAATGTTACCATCGAAGCACGCGATGCCGACATGGCTACGGTACTTGCCGCATGGCGAGTTGAAGGTGCATTTCCTGTGAAATATACAGGACCAGAATTCAGTGGTACTAAATCAGAGATTACTTTTGAATCTTTAGAGCTAGCTATTGAAAAAATAGCTCGCGAACAAGTGTAAGTTTAAACTAGCACTGTAAAAAGTAGCAGGGTTCTGCTACTTTTTACAGCCACTATTAAGCAAGTTTAAGTAGTTAAACAAGCAAGAAAACTAAAGATACTAACAAGTTGGAGGAAAAGATATGTCACTACAAACGGAATATCCATTTGTACTACCAAAAGGTTATGTTGATCGCGATGGTAACGTTCACAAAAAAGGAACTATGCGTTTGGCAACTGCAGCAGACGAAATATTGCCTATGAAAGATGTACGAGTACAGCAAAACCAAAGCTACTTAAGCATTATGATTTTATCTAGGGTTATTACTGAGCTTGGCGAATTGAAAAATATTGATGCTCGTGTAATAGAAAACCTATTTACTCCGGATTTAGCATATTTGCAGGATTTCTATCAAAAAATTAACCAAGTTGAGCCTCCTAATTATAAATTTAACTGTTCAAAATGTGGACATACAAATGAGGTATCACTGGATTTTTTAGCACAATAACATGTTATCCAGCGGATAACATGTATGAAGAGCTATCATTTATTGCGTATTATTTCCATTGGTCATACCAAGAGATTATGAATCTCGATCATCATACTCGGCGCAAATGGTGTGATGAAATTACTAGAATCAATAGAAAGCTAAACAACGAAACAGAACAGAAATCTATTTTTGATATATAGCGGGTGCTTACAATGGATATGAAAGGTCTATTAAAGAACTTATTTAATACAAACCCCAAAACGGGTGATCGTTTTTTCTTTGAGATGACTGGAACTTTTACAGGTAGTTTTTCTAGTATTAAGCGTATCGAACGCAAAATTGCTAGAGAGACCTATGCTGAAGGAGGAAGGAACTACCAACCGGTCATTCTGGCTAAACAGCAGACAGAATTACATCAACTCGTTCTAGAGAAGGGGTTTGTTAAAATTAATCCATTATTAACAACGATGCAAGCAGAATTGCTTACTAGTAGCCATATATTTTTGCCAGGAGTTCTAATGGTATTAGATAAGAATAAAATGCCAACACGTATGTTTGTGTTTGAAAATGGGATAGTAAGTGATTGGAGCATGTCAGATTTAGAGGCAAAAAGCCCAACCATTATGCTAGATAGTATCACAGTACAGCATACGGGATTAGTTGAAGTCCCACTAGCTGGGTTGCTTAGCACATGAAGACTGTCTTAAAAGATTTGACATCGCACCGTAAACATATCCCTTTAGTAAGCAACAAAATCATGGCAAGAGGGCTAGAAATACAAACAGCCCAACTACCATTCACCACATATCCAGAGCTAGTGTATCGAATCGAGCAAGAACTAGAACGTGAGTACATACTGCAACTAATATTTAACCTGATGCTACAAATCCGTGCAATTCAAGAAAACAGTATGTTACAAAATAGCTCCTTAATAAGAGTCAGGGATCAATTAATATATCAACTACAAAGCTACCTGGTAAGCCATAAAGAGTTACTTGAAGAGCATTCCCATACACTGCAAATTAGTAACGAAATTACTACTATCTACGAGAACATCAATCAATTACAACAGCTGTTTGAATCAGGTCAAGCTCAAACCATTATTGAAAAAATAACAGTAGCGAAAGAAGCATATTCGCCTCCAACAATAGAGAAAGCAACCTATAATCAGTATGCTAGCAGCCTATCAGTAGGACAATTTTCAAATTATTCTGCAAGTACTATTCATAACATTAAAGAAAATAGTGTAACCTTTAATAATTTGGCAATTACCTCGTTAACTGCGCAAAGTAGCCGATTTGCAAAAAACATTATCGTTAATCAAGCTGGCAATGCCATAACCTTAAATCATTATCGCGCCCAAGAGCTAGCATTACGCCAAGAGGTTGTTACAGTTGTTGAGCGAGCCTTGGTAGAAGCATTACCTTTGGATACACCAGCATTAATTATCGAAGAAACATCTAAAATAATAAATAACATAGTTTCAAATGAGATAATGCCAACTGTTAGGCCGACAATTATTCAAAATCTGAAGCTAGCAGAAAAACTAGAGAAGCAAGAAAAAGTGGCGAAACTAGAAAAACCAGAGACACTAGGGTCACTAGAGAAAATAGATAGACTAGAAAGAATAGAACAACTTCAAAGAACAGACGAATTACAGCAAACGGAAGAATTACTGAGAACCGACCAGCTACTAAGAACAGAAGTATTAAAGAGAATAGAAGAATTACAGTCAACAAAAGAAATACAAAGAACGGAAGAGCTTGAGAGAATAGAAAAAGAAATAGAAAGACTAGAAAGACTAGAAAGGCTAGAAAGAATAGAAAGAATAGAAGAAATAGTCACTAGGTATTTCAGTCAGCCTTATGTTGAGGAAAAGTTGACTAAAGTTCTAGAGCTAACAACTAAATCTGATAATGAGATAATTCAACCATCCGTTGAGATAGTAAACCTTTTAATAGAAACAAGCCGCACGGCATTGGTAGAAGCATTAAATACAACACCTACAGAGAGACTACCAAAAGAATTCATTGTACCTGAAGAATTCATAGTACCTAAAGCATTCATTGAACCTAATACATTTAATACTGTGGTAGACAATAGAAGATTTTCGAATGTAATCAGTCGCATATCAGACATTCAGTCCTTATCAGTAATAAAAAATATCAGTATGCACCAACCATTAATAAGCAGTATTACATGGGCAACTCAAACAGCAGATCACTATTATACACAAGAGCTAGCCTTACGCCAAGAGGTCGTTACAATAGTTGAACGAGCCTTAGTAGAAGCATTACCATTAGATACATCAGTATTGCTTATCGAGGAAGCATCTAAATTAATAAATAACATAGTTTCAAATGAGATAATGCCAGCATCACAAGCATTATTAGTTAAAGAAATAACACATCCAAGCAATAAGAATAATCAGAATGTATTAGAAAAACTAGAAAGAATAGAATCAATAATCAATCGTTCTGTCAACCAGTCTTATATTGAAAACCATTTGATTAAGGTTATTGAGTTAAGTACAAAGACAACTTCAAATAATCGTCAAAGTAGTTCTCTACCTACTTCTGAGGTAATAAATTTATTAATAGAAACGAGCCGTAATGCGTTAGTAGAAGCATTTAATACGATAATTATAGATAGAGAGTCTAACAAATTTATTACAACTGCAAATAATAGGAAAATTTCAACAAAGAACATAAGTGTACTAATACCATTTACTAGCAGTATTACAACGGCACATGATGCAACAAACTACTCCTATGCCCAAGAGCTAGCGTTGCGCCAAGAGTTTAGCCCTCTCGTTGAGCAAGCTCTAGTAGGAGCATTACCAACAGGAGCACCTGAGCTTATTGTAAAGTCAATGGCTAATTCAATAACTAGGTCGATTACTAAATCAATAACTCAAACACTAACAAAGTCAATAACACATACAACTAATCAGACATTAACCAAGGCTAAAACTGAAGTTATTACAGATAGGCCTTTACTAGGTGTGATGAATTATAACCGAATTATGTCGCAACAGTTTTTAGAATTGGCGAGGCAGTCTGTTAGTAACGTTATCAATAAAATAACTAAAGATATAACTAAAGAGAATATTGGATTACATTTAAACCTATCGACTAAAGAACTTACTTTTGAATCTTCTAAAAAAATTGTTCAAACCATAAACCTGGATATAATGAATACGCTGACGCAAGTGAAGAATGAGCTTGATCAGCAGATTTATACAGAAACACAAAAACTTAGTCAAACAATGACTAAAGCTGTAATGAAAGAACTTTCAACATTTACTAAAGAGAATGAAAACATATTAACGCGAAGCAATATAGTGGCGCAAAAAAGCTTATTATTACAGCACGATACTATATCTTCGAGAAGCGTATTACTTTCAAAGCGCAATTCGACATCAATACAAAATACTACTTTAAAAAGCAACATGATAATACGGTCTGATGCAACATTAAGTAGTATTGAGTCTACTGATAAGGTAACAAATAAGGTAACAAATAAGGTAACTAATAAGATTGCTAATAAAGTAGCTGATAAGGAAGCTAATATTTTACTTGCAGATCAGCAGGCAGTTACGGGAAGCAACCTAACCCATCGCCAGCAACAAGCACTAGCTAGTCAAGAGTCCGCACAAGGAAGGCAGAGTCAGGCTAGTCAAAAGGCTGAGCAGGTGTTTGAACATAAACCGGAACCTAAATCTGAGAAACGTAGTGGTGCAAGTGTAGACCATATTATTAAGCTAGATACAACTACAGAAGGTAGTGAAACGCATCACGTAATGACTGCGGGGCAGGAAGAATATAATTTACAGAAGCAACGTGAAAAACTACTAGAAGGAATTGACTTTGAATCTATCATACCAGTATCTTCGTTGGTAGATAAAGTATACGACCAAATAGAAAGAAGGTTAGCAAGCGAGCGTAGAAGAAGGGGCTTGCTATAGGGGGGGAATATAATGCTACTTGATATTGGTAAACCAGAAAAAGCAAAAATTAAGTTCTCAGGCCAAGAACTTACTGTGCAGTTCAACCCCAACAAACTGTCGATTACAGATGGTGTCAATTATAGCGAAACAGTCACGATGGGCTGGAAAAGCCCCAGAAAAATCCCAAGCAGTCAATATCGAAACCACAATGCCCGTGAGCTAAAAGTGGAACTTCTCTTCGATACTTACACTAGCATGTATATCGAATCGCTGAAAAAAGATGTCAAAAAGGAGTATATCGATAAATTCATCAAGCTGATTGAAGGAACTGATAAGCCACCAGTTATCACGTTTTCCTGGGGATCTATTCAATTTAAAGGTTTAATAACAGCTATGTCATATACGTATACAATGTTTACCAAAGACGGGAAACCAGTAAGAGCTACAATGAGTCTATCAATTAAAGAGTATGGAAACTTATTATAATGGGCAGGTGACAAAGGCATGTCTTACGACTACGACACACTATATCAAGACTATCAAGGATTCTTCATGCCTAGCTTTCAGGTTGTAGTTAACAAGAGCGATAAACTTATGAAAGATGATAACGTGGTAATTACCGCGATTCAAGTTGATTTGACATCAAGTAATGAAGCAAGTGCATGCACCTTTCAGTTACAAGAAGCCCATACTTTTAATAAGAATAATAACAGCTTTGAAATCAGCAAGACTATAAATGATTTAATTACCCTAGGTCAGCCAGTCGAAGTATCCCTAGGCTATGGGGAAACAACTCAGCTTGTCTTCAAAGGCGTAATTACTAACGTTTCCATGTCCTATGATTCGGGGGCAGGGGTGCAAATAAGTGTTGAGTGTATGGATGTCAAACTGTTAATGATGAATAATTATGGCTCTGGAAAAATAAGTAACGAAATTACAAAGCCTAGCGAGGCAATTAAGAAAATTGTAGAAAAATATGCAAAATTTATTGGCAAACCAAGGATTAGTGAGACACCAGAATATAAGGTTGATTTAGAGAAGAATCAGCAAAGTGATTATGATTTTATTTCCAAGCTGGCCGATGAGCTGTTTTACTCGTTCTACATAGTGAAAGGTGAGCTTATCTTTGAACCTTTTGGCAATGATACGGAGCCAATTATAGAGCTCCATGCAGACAAACTACATTCCTTTAGTCGTGATATATCCTTAACAAAACAGCTAGCGGAGGTTACGGTCCGCTCTAACGACGAAACGGATCATAATAAGCCTTTTGAATACACGGTAAAAACAATCACACCTATTGGTCAAGGCAAAAAGTCTGCCGCTGAAATTGCGAGCATGTTGAAGAATACAGCAAAAAAAACAATTATCGATCCTAAGGTGAAATCAGTTGATGAAGCAAAGGTTAGGGCAACTGCTGAATTTGCTAAACACGCAATGAAGCTATGCCAAGGAAGATTTGAAACCATTGGGATACCAGAAATAATCCCAGGAAAAATGATGAAAATCAAAGGTTTTGGTAAGGAATATGACAACGACTACTATATTAAAAAGGTAACACATCAGTTAAACAGTTCTGGATATCTCACAAAAGGTGAATTAGGAGTGAATAAAATTTGAGTATCATCGATGTTCTTTATAGCTCCATTGATAATGAGGAAAAAAGTACTAACATAGCAGGAGTGACAGTTGGTATTGTAACCGATATTAATGATCCAGCTAAGCTCGGAAGGGTTAAGGTTAAACTGATTAATCGAGATCAATCTGACTGGGAAACAGATTATATACGTGTTATGACCCCGATGACAGGTAAGGAGTGGGGCAGCTTCTTCTTCCCTGAAGTGGGAGACGAAGTGCTAGTTGCATTTAGCCATGGAGAGATTATGAAGCCCTATGTCCTTGGTTCACTCTGGAACAAGCATTATAAGCCACCCCATAAAATTGAAGACCAAAAGAATGATATCCGTAAAATTAAAACCCGTTGTGGTCATGAAATCATCTTTAACGATGAGAAAAGCAAAGAAAGTATTGAAATAAAGACACCTAAGCAACTTTCTATCATGTTAGATGATGAAAAAGAAGTAATCACGATTCAAGATAAAAATGGTAAAAACATTATGACTATAGATTCAAAAAATGGTCAAATTCAAGTAAAAGCGGACAAGAAGATTACGCTGCAATCAGGTAAATCTAATGTCATTTTAGATGCCCAAAAAGACAGCTTACATATAGAAAGTGGCTCTTCAATTCATATGAAATCGCAACAAATTAGTATAAGCGCAAAATCTACTCTCGACATTAAGGCGGGGAGTTCATTAACAGTCAAGTCAGATGGCCCTGCCACTATTAAAGGCGCTACTGTAAAAATCAATTAAGGGGCAGATAGCTATGGTTAGAGGATGGAAATTTCCAATTGAAATCGATGCCCAAACAGGGATGTTTAAGACCGTCGCTGGAGACGATGATATCCGTGAAGCAATACGTATCATTCTCACTACTAAAGTTGGTGAACGGATTGGTGCTCGTCAGTTTGGCAGTAACTTATTTGAATTTATGTTTGAAAGTATTAATTACACAGAGCTTAAAGAGCTGGAATATGAGATTGTGCGAGCACTAAATCGTTGGGAGCCTCGTATCTACGATTTAGAAGTAGAGGCTAACACTAACTCTAGAAGCAAAGGTAAAGTCTATGTGGTTATTAAATATCGCACTGATAAGTCTATGACTCCAGAAGAAATGGCATTTCACTTTGAGGTAAACGAAGGAATTAATTTCTAATAGGGATGATATAACATGGAATACCCATTACTAGATATTAGGGACAAAAACTTAATCAAAGAGCAAATACGTCGTCTTGCATCCTTCTACGTACCAGAGTGGAATAACAGTAATGACGAAACTGACGTTGGAGATGCGCTAGCTGATTTATTTGCTACGATTTTTTCTGATACAATTCAGCACCATGTTAATCTCTTGCCTTTGATAAACTATGTGCATTTCTTAAACTGTATCCGTGTGGGCTTATTGCCTGGCACATCAGCAGAAGGGCATGTTACTGTAAGGCTCAATGAAGGCGCTGAGCAGGGTGTATATGTTAAAAGGGGTACTAAGCTATTTGTAGATAAAGGTGAAGAAATAGGCCATGTTTTATATGAAACGGAACATGATTGCTTTGCCATAGACAATCAGGTTACCCATGTTTTTTGCGCCAATGGTTGGCGGAACATTATCACTAATCCTTGGCACTGGCAGCAATCAAGTACAATGAACGTTCGTCTATTTGACGAGTATAAATATAAGAATTTACAAAACCACGCAGTATATTTTTCAAACCAAGATATTTTAAACATACGGCAGGGATCAACAGTAGCTATCGAATTACAACACAGAATTCGTCGCTTACAAGGACCAGATATGGCAGCTAACTTAGCAGATAAAACCTACTTTCACTGGATGATGCTAACAGAAAAAGGCTGGGAAACAATTGAAAATGTAAGTTCGTCTGGTAGTAGGATATTACTGACTATAAATAAAGAATTACCAACTAGCACTTATAACGATATTGAAGGACGTTGGTTGCTCTGTCAACGTATCCCTAACCTAGAGTTTCCAGAAATTATTGTAGAGAATGTAAGAATGTCTGCAAAGGCAGAATACTTACAGCCAGAAATTATGATTTACAATGACCTTGAACTAGATAACCATGGCCTATTGCCATTTGGTGAGAATTTTGCAATTTATGACGATTTTTATATTGGGAGTGAAGAGGTTCTTACAAAACGTGGTTCATACGTAGAGCTGCTCTTTCAAATGGCCTTTAAGCGCTTCCAACCTCCTAATATCATTGACGAAGAAAGTCTCAATTGGAAATTGATAATGCGTGAGGAAAACTTTCAGAAGCAAAAACCACAAGATGTAGTTATCGAAGAAGTAGTCTGGGAGTACTGGAATGGTGATGGCTGGGCACGTCTTATGTTTGATGTAGCAGCTGAAGAAATATTTAGTTTAGGCAATGAGGAAGTGCAAAAAATTAAATTAGCCTTTATTTGCCCAGAGGACACTGCGCCAGGATATATTAATGCTCACCAAAACTACTGGATTCGCGCCCGTATCCGCAAGGTACGAAATGCATATAAGCAAAACGTGCTGTATCTGTGTCCAGTAATTGAAAAGCTGCAGATATCCTATCAATACCGTGCAGAGACGCGAGCAATTGAACACTTACTTGTGGAACGAGATTTATCAGTGACACAGCTTAGCTTTGATGATAATACTGAAAAAGCACTGTTCCAAAAACAAAATCCTGCCAATATGGCCGCATACTTTTGCTTGAAAAACCCGATTCAAGGTGGGCCATTGACAATATATTTCTCAGTTAAGGAGCAGTGGGAGATACCAAAATTACCACTTAGGTGGGAGTATTTAGCGGATGAAGTTGGAGGACAGCAATGGGTAGAGCTAAAGGTGTCTGACGAAACGAAGATGTTGAGCAGAAGTGGGCTTGTGACTATGACAGGCAAGTCAAATGCCGCCAAAGCAGTTTGTTTCGCGCAAGAGGGATATTGGATTCGTGTCCTTTGTTATGCCGACACAATCGCAGCTAACGTTGTAAAAGATGTGCCAGAAATAACAGGATGCTACCTTAACACAATTAAAGTAAGCCAGCAGGAAACATACCCTACAGAATACTTTTCTGTAGAACCACATCAGCCTAATAAAGTTTGTGAGCTAACAGGAGACAACTTAATCTGGCAGAGTGTGTGGGTAGATGAGCATGAACAGCTAACGGATAGTGAGTGGAACAAACTGATAGAAGCAGGAAATTATTTAACTGAACTTGAGCGTGATGATACAGGAATTATCGTTCGCCGTTGGGTGCAATGGAAACCAGTTCAGGATGTATTCTTAGCTGATGCTAACGATCGATGTTATATGGTTGATCCTTATCACGGTAGTGTTATTTTTGGTAATGGCGCTAACGGTCGCATTCCCACATCAGGGCAAGGAGAAACTATTCGCATTCAGTATAAAGCTGGCAAGGGTGAGTATGGGAATCTAGCAGAAAGGGAAATGACTTCCTTCTCTGACGCAGTACCTTTTGTAAATGAAGCATATAACGCTGAGCCAATTATTGGTGGAACGAGCAAAGAGACGATGGAGCTAGCCTTAGATAGGGGACCGTCAATATTAAGTAGTCGGGGCGCAGCTGTAACCCTAGAAGACTATATCAATATTGTAAAGCAAGCTGACAGAAACATAGTACGTGTACGTTGTCTCCGACATCAGAACGCACAAGGTCGTAAGGATTTAGGGGCAATTACATTAGCGATATTGCCAATATTCTATAATAAGCATGCGATGTATTTTAATATGATAAAAAACAACGTACTAAAAGCATTAAAAGATGTAGCGCCTAGTATGATTGTCGAAGGTGACAAGCTCCATATTGTAGAAACTAAATATTTAGAATTAAACCTAGAAATTAAGCTAGTAATAGCTGATTATAACGACTATCAAACAGTATTACAGCGAGTGGAGAAAAGGCTTAAGGACTTTATTGAGCCTATCCACGGCAACTATGACGGTAAGGGCTGGAAGATTGGTGAATATCCAAACCGTGAGAAGCTCTATCATATAATCAAGCAAGAAGAAAAGATTAGAAGAATAGATAGTATGACAATCACAGCTAATTTGGTTTCACAATCCATTAAGCAAGCCGTTAACCTTGAAGATAGACATTTATTCTTACTAAGTGTACCTATTAGTGGAGAGGTTATTATAGATATAGAAGTGGGGTGAGGAAATGTTAGATATACCTGGAAAAGTTATTAAAGACAGGGGTCGGTTGATGTCAGATGCCAAGAAGCAATTGACAAATCAATACCCAATATGGACAGATCATGCTCCCCATGATCCAGGTATAACGCTACTAGAGTTGCTAGCAGAACTACAAGTTAGACAGCAAGAGTCCATAAGATTAGGTAGTGAGCAAAACCGACAAAAATATCTAGCAATGCTCCAGTTCTATCAAAAGCCTGCGCAGAGCGCACAGACAGAAGTAATGTTTGCATCTGACTCGCGAAAGGAATATCTACCAAAAGGTAGTAGATTGATGGCACAAGACCTAACCTTCGAGACTTGTGAGCGTTTAGTAGTAGTAGACAACCAGCTACAGGCAATCCAGCTAGAGATACAAGAAAAGCGAGTTTTAATAGATAGAAGTTCTTCTGTAGATTGGAGTCGTGACTGGTATGCATTTGGTGAAATGCCTAAGCCTGGAGATAGCTTGTACTTAGGCTTTGACAAACCATTTCCGGCTAACACAACAATTCATACAAAATGGAATCTAGCAGATGGGCAAATTAGCAGAAACGCGGTTAATAGCAATGACTTTTTTCAAGCCTTAGTGAAGCTAAGCTGGGAATATTATGGGATTGAGAAAGGTGTGGAAGGTTGGCACCCGCTACAGGTCGTATCGGACACTACCAGGGACCTACTTTATAGTGGCTTTCTACAACTAAAGCTCTTTGGAAAACAAATTTTGTATCCAGGTGATAACAATAGTGAATTCGGTTATTACGCCTTTCGTTGTCGATTAGTTGAAGGTGCATATGACGTTGCTCCTCGAATTAGACAAATTCACACTAATTGTATCATCGTTAAACAACGCAGAAGCTTATGCCAGAGTTGGACTTTTAAAAATCATGACATTATAAATCGAGAAGTATTAATTGATTCCTGGCTAGCGTATTACGGAATTCTGCAGGTGTTTATACGTAAATACGATGGCTGGGTAGAATTAAAGGAAACTAGTCAGTATAGAGTCCATCATGATACGCGCAAAAAACGTTGTCGCATTCAAATACTAAGTGAATTAACAAGAGTACTAACTGAAGTAGACGGTGCGACGGACGATGCGATTGTAAAGGTAATAGCCTGGGAAAATGCAGTTTGGCAAAAGAAAGCATTGGCAAGCAGTACAGGGTGGATTCATCAACAGATAGAATTAGAGTTAAAGCATGTATTGGAACAGGAATTCAAGCTGATGGTAGCAGAACATTCAAATGGAGAAATTATCTGGCGCGATTGGTATCCGATTGAAACCCTAGAGCATGGACACGATAATCAATTATGCTTTCAACTTGATCCAACCCTTGGATTAATTAGATTTGGAGATAATCGCAAGGGAAGGGCTCCAGATCCTGGTGTTAACAGCATTATGATAACCGATTGTGCCATAACAAGGGCAAACCAAGGAAACATATTGAGTGCCAAAATTGATAGTATTGTTGTGCCAGACGAGCAGCTTAAGGATCTTACTGTACAACAGTTAGAGCCTGCAACAGGTGGGCAAACTAAGGAAACAATTCAGCAATTAGAGAGAAGATTAATTCAAGATTTAAACACAGAATACCGGGCAATATCCACCAATGATTATCAGCGCATCGTAGAAAATACGCCAGGTCTAGTTATCAAGAATGTCAAAGTATTACCTTTATATAAACCTGGATTATCTGACTACCCTAACAAAAAGGCCGACAATTGTGTCACGATAGTAGTCGAACCATATAACAAAAGTGGTCAAGGTCAATTAACAGAAGTTTATAAGAAAAACATCATAGCAAACTTAGACCGTTATCGTTTAATTACCACGCAGACTTTCATTATTGAACCTACATATGTAGGACTAGAATTTTATGGAGAAATAATAATAAAAGCAAATTATATGAACGCAGAACAAGATATTAAGTTGGCAATCAATCAGTATATTAAAAAGATAGAGCAAAGGCAGATTGGCCGTGTGGTATTGAATTATGGGGAGCTATATGGAATTGTCGATTTGCTAGAGTGTGTATCCCATATTCGCTATTTAGGAATTGAGCCCGTTGGCTATCGTATCACAAAATCTAAGAATGGGGATATTACAATCCCAGCCTATAGTAGATTTTACATTTCTAAAGCAGAGCTGATTTTGATACACAGTGAACAGGGCTAAGGAGTGTTAAGATGTTGCAACGTAAATCCTTCGTATTAAAGATAAACCGACATTTTTCCAAAACAACATATAATGGTTCAAAAACCGGAGTTCTAAAAGAAGCATTCCAAAGTTACGCCCTTGATAGCATGGCGGACGATACGGTTTGGCATCGGTGCAAGTTAAACGCTAATATTCCAAAGGATACTAATGTTTATATTGCTTATTACGCCAGCAATTCAAAAGAATTCACGGAAAGTTGGCAGGAGATTATTAATAATGGCACAGACTTTTTGTTACATAAAGCTAAGGGTAGGTATTTATGGCTGAAGATTGAATATATTGGCTATGGACAGGAAGTCCCACAAATTCAAGATGTACAGATAGACTTTCCAATCGAGCCACTCACCTGGCATCTTCCAGAAATCTATCAGCAAGAGCCTGCAGCGACGGATCTTTTAAACCGCTATCTAGGGATATTTCAATCTTTAATGAGTGATTTAGATCAAGATTTAGAAGAGTATAGCCGCTACCTAGATATCGACAAGGCAGACAATGAGTTTTTGCCCTGGCTATGTCGTTGGCTTGCTATTAGTGATCACTATCTGTGGCCACAGGAAAAACTACGAATGTTTATGAAGAATGCCTATGCTTTATATCAAGTAAAAGGAACAAAGCAAGCTATAGAGAAAGTGACAGAAATCTATACTGACGAACGTCCGTGGATTATTGAGCAATATGAGCTCACAAATGAAAACTCACGGGAGAAGGATAGATTATATAGTAAGTTATATGGAGACAACTGCTACACATTTACGGTTATGGTTAAAGAACATGCTGTACCTACACAGCAACACTATTTAGAACTTAAACGTATTATAGAAAGTTTTACCCCAGCCCATGGAATTTTACAACTAGTTGTATTAAAGTCATATCTTTTCTTAGATAGTTATACATATTTGGGTGTTAACTCAATACTAACAGGAAGCAATAGCTTAATCCTTGATGGGAAATCTAGTATTCCTTTTGCAAACATGACCGATGAATGGAGGAGCACGGAATGAAGAACAAAAATTACTACCCCTTTGACCGAAATCATTACTTTTATGGCAAGCTACTAACAGTAAGAGACTTTGAAGTAGAGCAAAGGTATAACAACAATAAGAGAAGACTATTAAACAAGCTGTTACAAGGTACGGGTGTTGTTGCAGGGCTTGATGTTGTCCAAGTAGACGACCAAAGCATTTCCATAGAATCTGGAATGGCTTTAGATGATTATGGTAGAGAGATTGTCGTTCAAGAGCCTGTGTTAAAAAGACTTAGACTTATCGATGGGTTCGAACAGGTGAAAGACTCCTCTAACATCTATTTATGCATGGAGTACGATGAAACACTTACAGAACCAGTGCATTCAATTGTTTCTACTCCTACCGATGATTCAGGGGGGAATCAATATAATCGCATTACTGAGTCATACCGATTTTATCTAACTGATCAGCCGTTAGCTCCTGATGCTTTACTAAAATACAAATTGGAGAAAGAACGTAAAGTAATTTTTCAGAACCAAATGCTAACAATTGAGCAGATAGTTCCAAGATACGTAGAACAAGGAAAAAAATTAGATATAACTATTAATATATCGAAAAAAGGCACAATTGAACCAGTTGAGGTTCAGTATATGATGGAAGCAGGTCATCTAAAAGACGAGCTTGGCAATCCTAATCTAGAGGTATTGTTCCAAGAAAAGGAAAACAAAAAAGAGTGGGGAATTGAGAAGAAATACGTTTTATCGGCTGAACAGGTTAAGAAAACATTAGATAGAATACGTATTCCAAGTGCTAGCTTCTCAGTCAAAATTGGCGATGAAACGTTTACAATTGATGAAGATGTATTATTCAATGTGCAGGTTATCGATCGTCCGATTGGTGTACAGTTATGTGAAGATTTCTACAGTCAAGACTTCAGCGACATGGTCTCTGGTAATAGTCAAACAGCACTCTATCTAGCGAAGTTGCACATTATTACATCTGGCGATATGTATATTATAGAGACACTTGAAAAAATGCCCTTTGGGCAATATGTTATCAATAATAACCTGTTACAAATGATGCTAGAAGCGTCAGCAACTACAAGCAACCAAGTAGACAACAATGAGTATGAGTTTCGTAAGGATACATTGTGGCAGGAGCTGCGAAACAAGGAAGATGACCCTAAGTCTTGGTTTGCAACTGGTGTTGAAGACATAGATTTAGGTTTCGACAAAACTAAAAACAAACGATTCTTTTCCCATGAAATTGCCCATGGGCTAGGTAATGGACCAGTTGCCATAGTCTTAGCCGTTGAAGAAACTAAACAATATGTTGAGAATTCTGGAGAAAGGGTACTAATTTTTGGGGAGAATAGTATTTTTAAATCTAGTCAGTTCGACTCTGACACTCCTGAGTACCGTATGGGCGCCCTTGCCTACCCTGACAAGGGAACATTCCGGATCGGTTTACACTTACTAGAGCAAGGGAAACAAGCAACAATGAAAGTACGTTGGTGGGCTTACAAGGATGCTGGGGAGGAGCAAAAAGATGAAGGACTGTGGGCACTGAAGAACATTAAAATATCTATCACACCTAACACGGTTACTGTAGCTCCTAGGGAAAAAGTACATCTAATCGCCAATATAGAAGGAACCAAGAACAAAGAATGTAGATGGCAAGTAAAAGAAAATAACGGAGGAACTATCGACTATAATGGGGTTTATGAAGCGCCAAACGCAGAGGGTATATATGAAATCATAGCCCAAAGCGTTAAATACCCACAGAAGAAAGCCTCCGCATATGTTGTTGTAAAAGCTTAATTTCCGACGTCAACGTGAATCAAAGCTGGTTCAGTCGCTTGTTCTTCAAGTGCTTCTGTCTCCTGCTCAGGACTGCCGTTAGAAACTGGTAGTTCACCTACCTGCTGTACAGGCACGGGCGCTTGTACAGGGGTAGTGTTGTCAGGGACTATGAAACGCGTATAAAGGATAAAAGAGAAGAATAATAGCAAAGCAACTAAAGAAATATTTTTAAGTAATTGCACCTGGGATTTTCGTTCTTGGAACCAGTTTTTTAGTTTTTCTGTAAAGGTAGAAGTATCTATACGCTCTACATCTTTAACGATTTCAGGAATAGATTGATAGACAGCCCGTTCACACTTCTTTAGTACCATTTGTAGCTGCTTATTGCTACGGCTGTCAGTTTCCTTGGGAAACAGCAGTAATACTAAGTTGGCAATCTTTAAATAGAGAGTATTGATAGTGCTCGACGATTGTAACTGTTCTGGATGGAAAGCAAATGAAAAATAGATAGTTTCATCTGGATGGACATGGATGTTGTCAGTATCAACAAGATGTATCAGCACAGGCAACGGTGCTTGAGAGTATGTAGAGAGCTTAAATAAAATGTTTTTTAATAGATTGACACGGTTGCCAAAGGAGAGCCTATGACGAGCAACGTAATCTTTGAGAAGATAGGGCTGAGAGTAAGTGAAAACAGTATAGAGACAAGCGCCTGATGTGAAAACATCGACAAACTCAGCTACTGTCGCATCCTTTTGTAAAGATAACATATCTTCAATACAATTGCGGATTAATTCAGGATTGCGGAACTCATTGATTAAGTATTGTTTCTGGGTCGCTTGATTAGATACACTTGCTTCATTTGCCAAATATACCTGCAAGTCTTTGTATGAACGTAGTGTCTGATAAATAGAATATACGCGCTGATTCGATTGTAACAACACGATAAGTCCTCCTAACGGGAAGCTAGTATTTATTAATAATTATAACTGATGCTGCCTAATATGTCAGCAATTGCGAACGGGGTGAATCATCTTGAAAAAGAAAAGCATAATAGCAGCTGTAATAATGAGTGTATTATTGAGTTTTTCTCTATCTTGGTTTATTAAAGATCAAATTGATATTCAGCTATCAGGTAAACAGGGTCTTGTAATAACTGATTTACAAGCAATAAATCATGTTATTGACTTCTATGTAGATAGTCGTGGTAATTATTACTACCTGGATTACAATCAAAAAAACACATATTTGTATAAGGTATCGAACACAGGTGAGCAGCTATTCAAAAAGAAACTCCCAACGCAATTTGATGGTAAGCAGCAGTTTTACACGAAAATTGTAGTAGATGAAAAAGACCAAATTTATCTAACGGTAGTAGTAGCAGGTAAAAAAGACCGTATTATTGAACGGGAGTGGATAAGGAAATTTGATGCAGATGGTAGTAACCCTAGGGAGATTTTTGAAATAGTTCATACAGAAGAAAAGAAAATGGATAACCCGTTCTCTGCTAGTAGTGGGCGACTAATCCAATTACAATATTTTAATAACAAGCTATATGTATTTGACCAAGAAAATTTTAATGAAATTGCACTATATAGCTTGGACTTAGGAACAAATAATTTAAGGGTAGAAAAGGAAAAGATTCTTCGCTTAGACAGTAATTTACTACGTGAAATTATCATTACAGCTAGGGAAGAAATATATCTATTAAATAGACATGCAGACATATATCGGATTAGTAGTGCTGATTATAGTGTTGAGAAGGTGAATACATCCTATAATGGCAACGAGCGCGTAATTCCACACACTATATCTAGCGATGAAGAAGGATTTGTCTATTTCACAGATGTCTATAACGAATATATTGTAAAAATCAATCCCCACACCCTAACAGCTGGGCCAGTATTTCAACTGTCGGAAAAAATTGATGGAACTGGTAGTGTGGAATTAGGAGATTTAAGAAATATTAAGAAATTTTCTAGTGGTCAATTATCAGGCCATACCCATTTCGGATTGGATGGTAATGCACTGGCGACCTATTACCCTAATCAGACAGGTACAATGATAGATAGGGTGCAGATAAGTGCTATAAATGCTTTCTTTACTTATGGTGTTTGGTTTTTAGGAATCATTATTGCTAGTTTTTTAATTGTAATTTCGGTCAACATATTCAGAGGTAAGCTTGGATTAGTAGCTAAACAAATTATGATTTTTGTACCTATTTTTCTTATTGTCATGTTTGCGCTAATTCTATATTTAACAAATGAAGCTAAGCAAGCCACAATTGATGCTGAATATGAAAAGCTAACAACAGTAGTAGAGAAAACAGCTAAACTTATGGATGGTGACCTATTTACAAGTATCAACATGCCAGCAGAAGATTTTGGCGAAGATTTTATGGAAATTGTACGACAGGTTAACGTCGGCGACGGTGTTATCTACTACATTACCTATTTGATAGAGAACGGGCAAATTTATGTGGCGGTATCAAATAGCTTCCAAAGCTATACGCCAATTGAATATATCTTTGATGCTAAAACGGCGCAATCTTACTATGATACTTTAGCGCACGATAAAACAACGCCAGAAACTACTATGGATAGTTTAGGTGAGTGGATGTTTGCAATGACAACAATTAAAGATAGTAAGGGCAATATTGTTGGAATATTAGAGCATGGAATGGATGCAGGGCAAATTGATGAAGATATCAATGCTGCTGCAAGACAATTAACCTTATTGATGGTAGGGATTGCCTTGACAATCGCTTTAGCATACCTAATTATGCTGAAGTACTCATTAAGGGCCTTATCGATTTTGAAAACAAGTGTAGCAGAAGTTGCTTCTGGTCAATGGGATACTAAGGTAGATATCAGGACAAAGGATGAATTTAGAGACATTGGGCAAGCCTTTAACCGTATGTCCGACCATATCCAAGACCATATCAAAGAAATCACCCAGCTAAACAAAGCTTATGTGAAATTTGTTCCAGAAGAAATATTCAAACTCTTAGGGAAGAAGAGCATCTTAGATGTCAAGCTTGGGGAACAAGTAACGGCAGATATGACTATGATGTTTGTTAATCTCCGTAATATCGAAGAACAGACTAAGCTTATGGATAAGCAGGAGAACTACCAATTCGTAAATCAAGTACTAGAAATTATTGTTAAAACAGTGAGCGAGAATAATGGAGTAGTAGAACGCTTTGAAGGAGCGGGAGCAATTTCTTTGTTTAAGAATAAAGCTGAAGATGCTTTACTTGCAGGATTACGGATAATGGAAGAAATCAATTTATACAATGAACAGCATAAACAACATATCCAAGTAGGAATCTCAATCAATACAGGGCCTGTGCTCTTAGGTATAGTAGGCCATGAGGAGCGAATGGCGACTACAGTTATATCCGATGAACTAACCAATACCTATGCTTTAGAAACAATAAGTGCAAAAACTGGAGCAAACCTATTAGTAGCGGCATCAACATTTACATTACTAGACAAAAGTGAAACGTATAGTTATCGCTATATAGGCAAAGTCCAGGATAAGAACAGTTCAAAAAGCATCGAATTGTATGAGTTCCTAGATAGCTATGCTCCAGATGTTAGAAATAGCAAACGAATGACTAGGGATATGCTAGAACTGGGAGTACGTCTATACCAGGCAGGAGACTTTATCGAGGCTCGGAAGCAGTTTATCCGTGTAATTCGTGCCGACCGTAACGATCAGCTAGCGAAGACTTATCTATTCCTATGTGAGAAATATAATCAGCAATCCGCAGATAACCATGAAGGCATATTGGAATACTTCTAGAAGGTGATGAAACATGCTAAACCTATTTGAGAAAAGTATCGGCGGCTATATCAGAAAACATGTAAATTTAGTGAGAGCCAAATTTAAAAACGTAACCAATGTTGATAAAATGGGAAAAAAGCTTTTCCGGGATGTCATGGGAAAAGTAAGATCAATGTTTTCCCTACGTCCACAGGCGAAAGCAGACTATGTAAAAGCTGGGCGGACATACATTGCGAAGAAAGTTATATTAATGGCCCTCGTCGGAGTATTAGCTTTTCTCTTTGTATTCCATAGATTTCTTTATCCATGGGCGGAGGGACGGTTTTGGGTGCCAGAATTGACTATTAATACAGAGCGGTTTTATGTCTACTCTGGCAAGGCTAAAGTACTAGACACATATGCAAATCTATTATACGTAGGAGACTTAGATGATGGTAGAATCAATGGTAAGGGGAGTCTCTATCATCCAGATGGACATCTAGTGTATCGAGGTGACTTTGTTAATGAGCTATATGAAGGCAAAGGAGAGCGTTTTGCTGCAGATGGCTCAGTAATTTACCGTGGAGACTTTAAAGCAAATGCCTACCATGGCGAAGGGCAGTTGTTCGAAAATGGTAATTTACTGTACGAAGGTCAGTTTCAAGATGGTTTGTTCCATGGCGAAGGACAGTTGTATCATGATAACGGCAATGTGCGGCTTACAGGAAATTTCCGTGCTGGGCACTTAGAGGGGGAAGGCAAGGAATACACAGCAGATGGTTCACTGCTCTACCACGGTTTTTTCCTAGATGGACTATATAATGGCACGGGAACTATCTATAATCCAGAGCTTAAAACAGTCAGCTACGAAGGGCAATTTCGTAAGGGACGTCATGAGGGCTTTGGTCGACTATACGACCAAGAATCTGGTCGTATAGTATATGAAGGTGAGTTTAGTGAAGGTCGTTACCATGGTGAAGGCAAGCTCTATAACTGGAAAGGGCAGGACGTCTATGTCGGTCATTTCTATCAGGGTGAGATTGATTACTTCCGCTATATTGATGCTCCAATAGACATCGTCAGAGAAGAGTTTGGTAATGAAAGCCGTGTGCAATTTTTTGATTTCCACTACTTGCTAGAGTATCACGACCTTACAATGATGTTTGCCTTTGAGAACCCAATAGATAGAGATCCTGAGGTCCATAAAATTTTATTCCTTGGCGGACAGGACTTTTTAGGTGGACCTATAGGAATGTCAATTGAAAGATTAAAGGATTATTATGGCGAAAATGAATTTGAATTTTACTACCTTATAGATGATGAGAAAAGGGTCGTGTTAGAGCGGCTTCGCTTACCAGTCAATCTTGAATCGTTATATAGTGTGAAATATATATTACACAGTGATATTTTTGTTCGCTACTATGCATTGAATCCTCAAGGAGATATTCTCTATTTTGAAATGGGAGGGCTTTAAATGATTGGTAATAGCCATAAAACTAAAAAGACACTCATCATAACTTTAAAATGGCTAATTATATTAAGCTTAGTTATAAGCTTAGTTAGTCCTACCATTGTCATGGCCAATCGTACTACTCACCAGCTATCTATGGAGGAGACAATACACCATACTACCAGAAATAATAGCGGTTTAAGGGATACTAGAATTAATCGAATTAAGAAAACTATTGAGCGTCGGGAAGCAATTGAAGCAGTTAGGATAGCACAAAGACGAGAGCGCTTTCCGTGGTTTACCCTACTGATGAGTATAAACCTTCCGCAAAAGAATACATTACCGCGGGCAATCGAGTTACTTATGAAATTACCTGAGATTAACTCGGAGCTACACATGCTTAGGCACAAAGAACAATATGAAACAATCGTATCAAAGCATGACGCCCAACTAGCATATTATGATGTGCTGTTAGCACAGTATACAGTTAATCGTACCTGGGATTATATATATGAAACACAGGAGGCATTAGAGCGACTACGGAGGCAACAACGCATAGGCTTGGCAGATATCAGAGATGTGGAGTATCTTGAGGGAGCATTAGAAGGACATCAAACTACACTGAAAAAAGCTATTCAAGATTTAGAGAAAAGCATTGATAAAATAAATAAGCTTACACAACTAAGAACTACCGTTAATACGACCTTTCCTGACTATGTACCGTCAGTAAATCTAGATAGAAGCCAGTTAGATGATATCATTGACCATGCAATTAAGTATGATTACAGCTTACTTGAGGCTACTCAAGAGCGGAAAATTGCCCAGGCAAGAGTTGTTGAACTGATAGATTTATATAATAACCGTTGGGGTAGCACAGTAAGGCCGATGACCCAATATGTGCAAAGTCAGATTGGTAGGCAGGCAGAGCGGTTAGACAGGCGCATTAACTACGATGTGTTTATCAATTCCTACTATGAGCCTGCACTTAATCGAATTGAGGCACCCTGGAGTGGTTCATTTAGGTTTCGGATTTTGTTTATTACAATTAGGATTCCTAAGGAATGGTTCAAGCTAGGGACTGTTGCCGAACGTTATTTTGACGATGAGAAGTACGCTTTATTTAATGCC
Source organism: Desulfuribacillus alkaliarsenatis (assembly GCF_001730225.1). Taxonomy (NCBI): domain Bacteria; kingdom Bacillati; phylum Bacillota; class Desulfuribacillia; order Desulfuribacillales; family Desulfuribacillaceae; genus Desulfuribacillus; species Desulfuribacillus alkaliarsenatis. Next base: position 203,073 of record NZ_MIJE01000022.1, read on the forward strand.
CTTGTCGAAAGGGACCAAGCAATTGATATGGAAAACGATATTCGTGAGAATTTAATCCAACAGGTTAAAGACACCTATTTCACACTTAAGCAGATGGAAGCTGTCAATGAGGACGCAATACGCAACTTAGCACGTGCGGAGCGCAACTATGAAATAAGTCTTCGAGATAATAAGTTAGGTTTAGTGACATTCCAAGAACTGCATTCAGAGAAGATGAATTTCTACGAACAACAGGATGGAAGCTATGAAGCGCTCTTAGAATATGGCAAGACAATTGCAATGTTTAATATGTTTTCCAGTGGTTACTTAGATGTTTTAAGTGGTGATTTCCAGGCAACATCATTAGCAGATGGTGATTCTTGGATAAGCGAAAGTGGAGAGATAGCTAGTTGGTACATTGAGACATTGTTAACAGACTACAAGTTTACCTTTGGGGTACAAGTTCCTGATACATTAGGTGTTACTGACTATGAATTATACACTGCCAACCACGTCCAAATCGGAGACAGAACAGTAGTTAGTGAAACCATTAGTCACTTACCGTTAAGCCTAGAAGAGAGCAGTATGTTATACGTGAAATTCTATAAGGATGATGAGCTACGTTATATAGCACAATTAGATGGCTTTGGTGTAACGGGACCATTGCTGCTTCAAGAAGCGACAGAGGATACATTACCAGAAGCAATAGATATAGCTATTGGCACTTGGCAGGTTTCAATGGAGAATCAATATAGAGCCATCTTTGAAATGGGCATCCATCAGGATATAGTATGGGATGAATATTCATTACATTATGGAGACCGTGATGGAATCCAAATTGGTAGTGAACGCACTAATGCAGGTGCCCCTATTGGCCACTTACCTAGTACGTTCTCAGAGCCTGAGAAATTGAAGGTTCGTTTATATTCTAATGGCAGCTTTGTAACAGAGCTAGGCTTACAAGTGGTAGAGAATAATGCAGGTATATTAGTAGAGTTATCAGAGTAATGGGAGGATGGAGACCATGAGGCGTTCACGAAAAAAAGAGTCAAAATACAAACTGTTTATGTGGTTAGCAATCGTAGTGCTTATTGTAGGCTTAGGTTATAGCCAAACACTACGTGTTGACGCAAGTGCACGTCCATCTGCCAGTGAGATTCCCGACGGGACATTAATAATTGGCACCCATCTGATTGCTTTACAAGCCCTTAATCAAGAAATATTAGAAATCGCCATAAAAAGCGCAGATGATATGAAGACAAGGGAAGATGGTGTAGTTCAGGATAGAGTATACTATAAATCAGACCTGAATCAAGGTGTATGGTACGACATAACTAATGCAGAAAGTGTTACGGATATTAGTATATCCACAAGTAAAGCCGTAAGCAATGAATTGATAGACTCACTTATCTTAACCCATTGGACGAAGAGTGACGGAATTACGATAGAGCTAGCGACTGGGAGAGCTGTTAGTGTTCAAGACATAGAATCGATGGAAGACCCTAAGAATCTGCCTGAACTAGCAATGCTAAAAATTGAAAAAGAGGTACAAGAGGGTAAACTACAAGCATTAGAAGAAACAGCTGCCGATAGTGATGATGAGGATAGGGATTTACAACGCCAAATTGAACAGACTAAAGAGAAAATTGATAGTATAGATAGAGTATTTGCGCCAATCGAAGATACTGAGATAGATGCGCTTAGACAAATATTAGACCATTTTGATGGCTTTATACAATATTTAATAAATGATAAGCAGGCGCCAGACCGTCTATTAAATATTGCTGCTGAAGAAAAAAAGATTACAAGGGCTATTAGAGATACAAAGATATATGAGGCTATGCTAGAAAGACTATATGATGAGCTAGAGATAGCAATTATGCTTGAGGATGGTGAATTGATTAGTCGCTATGGCTCCACAATTGACGAACTGCGGCAGTCTTTTAGTGAGGCAGAGATAGATGCTGACCGCGGTGAACCAACCACAGCATTAGAAAAAATTTATCAACAATTAGCTGAACAACTAGCTACACAAGTTCAAGCTGGGGATTACCCTGGTGGCTATGATACTCTTTTGAAAATGCAAGGTATAGACAGCATACTTAATAATAGAATCCTAGACAGGAAATTGGAACTAGAGTTAATTGAGCAAGCTATGGATATGGTAGGTGCTACATTAGAGTTATTAACTACAGATGCAGGGGACGAGTATAAGGCAGCTAAGGATAATGGGGAATCGGAAGCAGTATTGAATCGACTCCGCAATCAACGGGCTTCAGATTTGCAAAGAAAATTACAGGAAATTGATGATTTGCTAGAGTATAAAAAATTTCGTACAGACCCAGGTTTACATGCTGGACTTATAGAAGATATGCTTAAACACCTGCGTAACCTTGAAGATGAGCTAGCGTCCATACCGACTGGGACTGCGGGGATTGACGATGATATGAAAGCGGGCTTAACTTCGACAATCCAGGAAAGTACCCAAAGTCTAGCACAGGATCTAGCAAAAGCTAAGGCAGCAAATTCGCCAGAAATCGCTAAGCAAACTGCTGAATTAGAGCGACTCCAAAAACTAGAAGATGATATACAGGAGCAGTATTATAGAGCTGCAGAAATAGGTGATTTAGAAGCATTAGAAAAGATTAAAGCCCAGCTAGATTCTCTGAAAGCATTAGTGGAAGCTGAACAAAATCAAGCTGCAGCAAATTATAAAAATCTATTAGATCAAAAAAGTAATCTAGAAGAGCAATTACAGTCTGCTACAACAGATATAGATAAAAGCCGTCTGCGTTCAGAATTAGACGGTGTCTTACTACAAATGGCAGGACTAGAGAACCAAATAGACGGCAAAGCGTTACAAAGTTTACAGCAGCTAGATGATTTGAAAAGTGATTTGAAAGATGCACTACAAAATGACGAAATGCGCATGGCAGGAATAGTTGCTGCTGATCTCGTTGACTTGTTAGCTATTATACCTGAGGAAATTATGAGCGAGCAGCAAAAGGATAAGGAACTAGCAGCGGTGCTAAAGCAATTACAGGATAAAGCAGACCAATATGAGAAGCTTGGCAACTCAGGAGCAGCAGACGCCTTATTAACTACTGCTGACAGGATAGAGGAACGGGCCGCCGATAAAGGCTTAGGAGAGAGTAGACCTACTATTACTCTACCACCTGTCAGTCCGTATTCCATTGTATTTACAGATTTTAATATAAACGTGCGTGAGCCATTAATATACCGTAACGATACAGTATATATAGCTAGCAGACAAATTTTAGAATTACTAGGTGCAAAAGTCACTTGGCAAGCCGAACAACAACGAATTATTGCACAAGATCCACGATATTCAATGCTTATAGAGTACTCCCTCAATCAGGATGTGATATACGTTAATAATCGACGTGTACGTTTGCAGCATCCTATGGAAAGTAAAAATGGGCAAACCTATATACCGTTGCAAGTACTCTTAGATGCATACAGGATGACTTCTGAAACAAGAGATGGTGTCATCTATGCACGGATGAGGTAACATTTAGATATTGAGAGTAGGTGGAGCATTATCATGGATAGTTACGAAGTAATAGCGGATGTAAGCCGCTCTTTAGTAGAATTGTTAAGGAAGAATTTAACACCGGAGCCTGTAGCTAAGGAAGAGCTTATTGGACTATGCCCTCCTTATGAAGCTGGCAACTATATTTTAGGACTACACATGTATAACATCGAAGAAAAGAAAAATATGGGAACACAACGTATGCTTAACATCAGCCCAGGGGTACAGAAGGATCCACCAATTCCATTAATGCTCTATTACATGCTAACCGTATATTCAAAAACTGAGTTAGCTAACCGTGCCATCGATGAACAAAGGATTTTGGGGCGGGCTATGCAGGTTTTTCATGACTTTAGTAAACTTAAGGGAAACCCACATATTGAAATTTCAGCAATACAAATGAGTATGGACGACAAAGCGAAAATATGGTCCATCTTTAATCAACCATATCAATTGTCTTTGTACTACTCTGTAGGACCTGTATATCTAGAGTCTGATATAATTCGCGATACTAAACCAGTAGTCGACTTTAAAGTTGATATACAGAGTAAGTAAGTGAAAGAGAACTTAAAAACATTACAAGACAAGGTGATTTTATGTCCATTAACGCCCAGGTTCAACGCTGTCAGGTTTCTCATAAAGCTTCAGTTGTGTTCTATATACTAGATAGCTATACTGGTTATCCAGTAACACACGCGTCTATACAAATAGCAGATATACCATTAAGACCTTACGTTAACAAAAAAGATGGTTACTATGTGTTTACTAATCTCGAGTCGACAGACTATACATTTGTTATTGAAGCGGATTCTTATATGAAAGTAACAAGAAAAGTAAATGTAGGAGAACAGGCACCCCCTGTCCTCCCTATTCATTTGCAGCACAGATCAGATAGTAAACTAATTCAAGATACAACACGTATCGAGCTAAAGCTTAGAGACCAACAACACAAACCGATTGAAGTAGGTAAAGAGATTTTAGTAGCTTTGCTTAGCCATAGTGTATGTGCACGTGCTATAGAGGATACTGCAGCAGATGAAACACACCTACCTATATATAGTAACCAAGGGCATGCCCTTGTGGGCAAACAATGGTTAATCCATAGGGGCGATAATCAAATAGAGGTAGTAAAAATTATCGATTACGTTTCAAAGGAAGGACGTTATACAATAGAGAAACCGTTAGCGTCACCTTTAGAAATTGGTACCTTGTTGTACCCTGCTTGGTCATTATTGACTGATGAACAAGGTGTAGTTTTACTACCTTTACCAAAGACTTTTATCCAAGAGGAAGTAGAGCTTTATATATATATAGATGAATCATATCAAAAACAACAAGTTAAACTCCAGCCAGGACGTAAATCAGAAATAATAATTACAGCGGAAGGTGAGTAGTTTTGGCGATAATTGTATGTGGCGGAGCCATGTGTCAGTGTTCATTTGGTACAGCGCCAGCATCATTGCAAGTACCACCCATTAGTAAAGTCATGACGACACAACCGATAGCTAATATTATGGATAATAAACCGATGGTAAATATCCTACCCTTTGGCATGTGCACATCGATGGCTAATCCACAGGTAGCGGCAGCCACAGCAGCTGCGCTAGGTGTATTAACTCCGCAGCCCTGTATACCAGTGATAAGTGCACCCTGGGCACCAGGCTCACCAACGGTATTAGTAGGGAACAAGCCTGCGCTAAATCATAACTCTAAGCTCATGTGTAATTGGGCAGGGGTTATTCAAATTAACCAGCCAGGCCAGCAGAAAATCATGGTACCTTAGGAGAAGAGATATGGGAAAGATTATAGCAAAAATAGTAGACAGGCGATTGCACGAACAACTCTATAATAATAACCTAGCATATATTGAGGATTGGGTTCATTACGCTGATTACCTTATTTCTTTCTATATGGAAAAGGTTATGGATATCCAGCATATGAGTTCAAACAAGCTAGATAAATACAAAGGCTTGGTTGTAGGGCGGGAAGAAATGCTGCAAATTCTTGATGAATTTAATACCCCATTAGAAGCCTCAACAGTAGACAAACAGTCTTTAATGGAATTTCATAAAACCCAGGAATTAATAGAGGCTTATTTAGCATATAGGGCTAGAAAGACTATTAAAGAGGGGGTTTTTTTGCCACTTTTGTACATGAGCCACATGTTAAAGCTTAATGAGTTTGAGCAATTTTGCGTTGTGCTTAGCTTACTTCCCCATATAGACAAGAAATACGAGAAAATATTTGCTTACCTACAAGATGATATTACACGTAGAAATCCTACTGCTGATTTAGCAATAAAAATTTATTATCCAAACAATCATAACATTGATAAAGTGAAGCTTTTGCATACCATGGAGCGAACTTTATATCGGTACATATACATAGAACAACAACAAAATCACAATATCTTAAATTGTACAATGCAGCTTGATCAGCGTCTGCGTGAATTTATCATGGATATTAACGATATATCTACAAACAAAGAATATGATTGGCAACTATATTATCCAGGAGATGCCATACCAGATTTGCTAACTCAACAAGATAAACAACATCAGCTACTACGGATTCTGGAACACCAGCAACAACCTACGGTTTGTTTTATATTTGGACCTACTGGTAGCGGTAAACAGCTGCAGGTTAAAACAATGGCTAAACAAATGCATAAGTCGGTCGTTTTTACTAAGACTAGCATGTTTCTTCAAGACAATGGTAAGCTTAACAGCATTCAAATAAAAAAGGTAACACGGGAAACCTTATTGCATGATGCATTATTATGTTTGACAGACTTTGACGAAGTAAGAACTGAGCTTGAGCTTAAAACAACTTCCTTCATTACAGAATTGCTTAAAGAATTTAAGTTAGATGTAGAAACTTTGATTATATTATCAGAAAGCAAATGGCACGATAAACCTTATAATAGTAGTTACTATTGGATTGATTTTGAGCTCGATATTCCAGACAGAAAGGAACGCAGCATACTGTGGCAATCATTTTCAGAGGCTGATAATCTGGCTGTAGAGATTACAATTAATGAGCTAGCAAATAAATTCCAACTTACCCCTGGACAAATTATTAACGCTTTGAACGATGCAAGGGCAACAGCCCGTTGGCAAGGGGATACTTATATCACTAGAGACACACTGTATAAATCATGTTATAAACAAATTAATCACAAGCTAGCAACACTAGCATCATTAGTATTGGCGAAATATGAAATGGAAGATTTGATTCTTCCAACTGATCAAAAAAGAACACTAACGAACGCATGCAACCATGTTAAGTACAGACATGTAGTGCTTGATGAGTGGGGATACGAAGAAAAACTGCCCTACGGCAAAGGGTTAAGTATGTTATTTGCTGGTCCACCAGGCACAGGTAAAACTATGGCAGCCCAGGTAATAGCCCAAGAACTAGGCTTAGAAATGTATAAGATAGACTTATCCCAAATCATATCTAAGTATATCGGAGAAACAGAGAAGAACCTCCAAGAGGTCTTTAATGAAGCGCAGAAGAGTAACGCCATTCTGTTTTTTGATGAATGTGATGCTATCCTAGGTAAAAGAACAGAAGTTAAAGACTCCCATGACCGCTATGCAAACATTGAAACTTCCTATCTGTTACAAAAGATCGAGGAATTTGCAGGAGTTAGTGTACTGGCAACGAATTATATTACAAACATTGATAATGCTTTTTTACGTAGAATACAGTATGTTCTGCATTTCCCGTTTCCTGATGAGAAATCCCGCGAACTGATTTGGCGCGGAATTTTCCCTGGCAAGACACCAGTGGCTCATGATGTAGATTTTTCGTTCCTAGCAAAGCAATTTGAGCTTGCGGGAGGTAACATTAAAAACATTGCAGTTAATGCCGCATTTCTTGCTGCCGCTGAAGGTAGAGAAGTGTCAATGAAACATATAATTCTAGCAACTAAAGACGAGGTAACGAAGCAAGGGAAAGTGGTGGTCAGCAGTGACTTCGGAGAATATGGATTCTATTTACGCACGTAGTAAAGCTCTATTTCTTGTAGTATGCGTATTGATAGTGGTAATGTCTTTTGCTGGCTTTGCCAATTACATGACTTTTACAGATAATTATAATAATGCATTAGCTAATACGTATGCAGTGCCTGGACAAGAATTCGTACGTAGTATTGAATATGCCCTTGTTTATGGTAAGCCAATTGATAATTACTATGGCATGAACGATACACTGAGGGCATTGCAAGAGATTGTTCCAGAGGCTGAGGAAGTATATATTGTTTCACCCCAGGGCAGGATTCTTTATGACAAAAATGGGTTTGTAAGAGATGGAATTATAGCAGCCGACCTAACAAAAACAGCAACTTTTCAGGAAAGTTCAATTGGAGAAAATCGTAGTTTTATATTTTATCAGGAACAAGCATATTTATTTGTTGGCATCAATGACCACACACAACAACTGGCAGCCAGTTTGCTAATGATTTTTCCAAGGGAACAATTCGTTCAGTGGGACAGTGAGGTTAGCATGCAACTGGGGCTTATTCTTGTTGTGATTGTAAGTGTGATTATGCTTATCCTAACAGTGATTTTCTTTCGTACAAACTGGATTAGCGGTGCAGAAAAGCTCAATAAAAAACGCATGCTATTAGTCTTTCTTACATTACTTGGTGTTGCCTTAATAACATACAGTGGGGCAAACTATAAATTGTTCCAGGAAGCCTATGAAGATATGGCACAAACAAGTAGTGATTTTGTCCAGTATATTGCAACGAATAACTTAGAGAATATTCTCGATAAAGGGCTTACGTTGGAGGATATTACAGGATTCGATAACTATCTAGCTACTATTCGAGATAGCCTTCCACAGATAGAAACTGTAGAAGAGGTTCGTGGAGCAGTTAATGTAACAATTTCAGGAAGCTACATCAAGCAGCAGTTAAACAGAATTCTACTTGATATGGGAACGGTTACAGTTATTTCAGTATTTTTCATGGTAGAGATGACTTTGCTAGTGATAGTTTTACTAGCAAGAGAAAAAATTAAGGACAAAGCTGTAACCACAGAAATAAGCCATGGAATGTCAAGGTCGTTAGCGTTTTTTATCAACTTTAGTGCATTTCTACCGTTTACTTTTATACCAATATACATGCGCCATATATACGAACCAATTGCAGGTTTACCTAAGGATGTAACGCTGGGATTACCATTATCTGCAGAGATGCTTGGCGGAATGCTAGCAATTATCCTATCTAGCTGGCTTATTAGTCGTAATGGCTGGAGAAGTGTATTTTACTTAGGTGTGTTGTTTTTAATCATCGGGAATTTCCTGTCTGCTAACAGTACGAGTGCAATAATTTTTATTATTTCCCGAGCAATAGCGGGACTTGGTTTAGGATATATATTAATGACTACCCGTAGTTTAGTAGTCTCTATGCCTAACACTAATTCTGCAATTGCCGCATATGCAGCAGGAGCAATAGCTGGACTAAACTGTGGCCTTGTCATTGGTGGGATGTTAGCTGACCGTATTGGGTACGAAATGGTATTTACAATAGCGGCACTAGCAGCTGCAATTCCGTTCGTGTTTGTTCAGCTCTTTATGAGAAGTTTTGAAATTAAACAACAAGATCCAGCAACTGAATCGGTCTTCAAAAAAATGCGGGATTTTGTTACAGATAAAAAAGCTGTATTGTTCTTAGCCTGTTTATTTATACCTTTCTTTATAGGTGGGGCATTCTTAGATTATTACTTCCCGTTGTTTGCCTCTGCTAATGAACTATCACAAAGTGACATTAGTCGTGGTTTTCTATTAAACGGTTTGATGATTATATACTTAGGGCCATTACTAACTCGTTATGTGAATAATAAATTTGGCAATGTTAATGGAATTATTGCGTCAATGGTTATAGTATTGATAGCATTAACCGTCTATGTACTATGGGGAACAATTGCAGCGGCCTTTGTGACAGTTGCCTTACTAGGTATTGCAGAAAGCTTTGGTCTGTCGATGAAGACGACGTACTTCCTACAGTCTAAAGGAATACGCGATATGCAAATAAATCAAAGTGTAGCTTGGTTTAGCTTTATGGTAAACACAAGTAGAATGGCAGGCCCGATTATTTTTGGTGCTGCAGTTTCCATTGGAATGCGAACGGGTATTGGTATCATAGCTATTACAATGCTTGCTTTAATATTAGTTTTCGTTTGGAACGAAAACAAAAAAACTACTGGAGGATCCCATGAATCAACGGTCGCACCACCACAATAACAATGAAGATACTACTGAACTATTGGAACAGGGAATAATCAAGCTAGAGGGAACAGATGAGAAGGCATATTGCATTCGCTTATTAAATACTAGTGACGTTACAGCATTACTAGATTTACAGGAAGAAATTTTGAGTAATTTAGAAATAGCAGAACTTAGTGTTCCGTTTACTAAAGAAGAATTGCTATTTATACTTTCGGGGCATGGCGAATGCGTTGGTTTCCTAGTCGATAATCAATTACTAGCAGCATGTGCTTTACAATTTGATTTAGAAGACTTTAATATGTCTAAGGAAGTCGGCTTTGATAAGAAGCAACAACAGCAGGTCGAGCAGCTTGAGATGTCTTTAGTTCATGAACGTACACGGGGACATAAATTGCAACGGAGGTTAGCGGGGATTTTAGTAGAAAGAGCCATAAAGCGTGGAAACAAGAGATATCTATTCTCTACAGTCTCGCCCTGGAACTATCCCAGCGTACAAACAGTCACATCCCTTGGGCTAAATATTGTTAAAGTAACGAAAATGTATAATGATTGGACGCGCTATGTAGTATGTCGGGATATGCATGAACCTACCATATTGAACATGTCAACGGTTAGAAAAGTTGCAATTGAAGACTTCGAAGTTCAAAGTATGCTATTAGAACAAAGCTATCTTGGGTTTTCACAAGAACGAACGCCAGAAGGGGTACGGATTTTATTTGCTCAGCCTATTACTAAGCCTAAAGAATAACTGGGGTGTAGTGTATGAATAATAATGTAATAGAAGGAACTACGATTAAACGTAAATATATAAACAAGCTGACAATGCTAGCCAAGATTATTGTTGTTGGTGTATTTATATATGGGCTGGCTCTCTTAGCTAGTAGTCTCCCTTCAATACTAGCAAATGAGTTAACGGCAACTAATATTGGAAACGAAATACATCTAGTTACAACTGACGACGATAGATGGCGATTAGGCTATGTTGAGAGTGAAACTTTTTCTGCCTACCCAGAAACTTTAGTAGCTATTATTCGCGGTCTTAATGAACAGGGGTGGCTTGATTTATTATCGACTGAGGGTTTAGATGAAGGGTTAGCCAGGGTATTAGCCACTAATAACAGTAGTGAAATATGGAAGTGGCTATCAAGCAATGATGTCAGCACTAAGCTGAGCTTTGTTGATACAGCCTTCTATAATCTCCGGGAGAATGATTCCGATAGAGAGAATATAATTGAACGTGTGCAAAATACACGGGATTTAGACTTACTAATTACTATGGGTGCAGCTGCTGGACATCTATTAAGTACGACTGAACATAACACGAATACCCTTGTGTTTGCAGCGTCAAATGCTGTACGCTCTGGGATTATTGACTCAGTGGAAGACTCAGGACAGGATTATTTGTGGGCTCATATGGATGAGCACCGCTTTGAACGACAAGTAAAGGCGTTCTACGATATTTTTGAATTTGAAACCTTGGGCATAGTATATGAAGATTCTCCAGCTGCTAGGGTTTATTCGGCAATTGACGAACTAGAGGCACTTGCAGAGGAAAAAGGCTTTAATATTATAAGTAAGCATGTAACAGAGCCACTACAGGCAGATGAGTTCCCAACATATTACGAGCAGGTAAGTAAGGCTTATGAAGAGCTAGCAGGTAAGGTTGATGCATTTTACCTAAGTATTGCATCGATTGAAAGCGACAGACTTCCAGTGCTATTACATCCCTTCTATGAATATAAGGTACCGGTGTTCTCGCAAATGGGTAGCATTGAAGTAGAGCACGGAGCTCTTATTACTGTATCAGTAATGGACTACACCAATATTGGTAGATTTGGCGCTGATACTATTATCAAGTGCCTTGAAGGTGAGCTGCCTCGGAATTTAGAGCAAACATACCAAAGTGCACCCCAAATCAACTTAAATGTAGAGGTAGCAAAAATGATAGATTACAAGCTGCCATTTGAACTAGTTATTGTTGTCGATCGGGCGTATCAGTATATTAAAAGATAAAAACGATTGCCTCGATGAAAGTTATATGAGGCAATCGTTTGTTAGACGTACGATGCTTTAACGAAAAGTTAACGTATAAGCTTTAATTTACGAGCTGCGGCCACTGCGTGCGTCCGACCCCTGACTCCCAGCTTCCCATAGATATTACTAGTGTGCCATTTGACAGTGCCTAAGGAAATAAATAGTTTATTAGCAATATCTTGATTTGACAGTCCTTGGCTTATCAGTTCTACTATTTCTAGCTCGCGGGGGCTAAGGTCTTCTATCAAGCTTGGATAGGATGTCTTATTCTCGCTATGTGGTTTGTTCTCAGCAGATGGGTTAAACTTAGCCGTCCCAATATTCTTAGCATTCTGTATTAAGTTATCGGCAGATGCTAAGTTTCCTGCCTTTTTCTCCAATGAAGCTTTTAAAATAAGCGTTTCTATTAAAATCTGCCTTTGTTCCCCTGAATTGGCTAACCGCTGGATATCATCTAATATTGTACGCACTAACCCTAAGTCTTTATTATCCTCGGCTAATAGAAGCCGTACAAGTACAAGATAAACCTGCTCCTGACCGCCCTTGACTGGGACATCTTCTTTAACGCCAAGCTCAGATAATAGGTTACGTGCTTGTGTAATGTCAGCACGCTCAATTAGTATTCGAGCTTTCCAGGCGGTTGCGACAGTTATGATAAATGTAGGCAATTGAAATTCGTTATTTAAAGCTTCAATCTGTCGAATCGCCGCCATTGCTTGGTTGTTTTTGCCCTGTGAATAAGCTAAGGCAATACGGTAGAGTAAGTTCCAGCTAAGATACGGCTTGCTTACCCTGCTTAAATACAGACCACGCTCTATACAGCGTTCAGCCTCTACATAATCCCCTTTTTCACGGAGAATATCCCCGAGTAAAGCCCAAAGTATACCGACCTTACCTAAATTCCCTAAGCCCTTTTCCTTTACAAACATTAGCAAGCTTTGAATAAATGCCTCTGACTCAGCAAGCTCACCTAAATACTGGAGATTAATGGCCAGCTTTATACCTGAAGATATTAGGAAGTAGTGCTGATTGCACCTTTGGTTATTCTGGTGTGCCTCTAGATAGAACGGATAGGCTTCATTGGGCCTTCCAGAAAACAGCATAGCATCACCTGATATAATAGTTACACTGTTCCGCCAAAAGTGGTTGCCAGGAGGTAAATAGCGCAGAGCTTCTTCGGCATATTTTTTTGTATTTAAGATATTTTGCGTATTAATACTGTGGAAAGCATTGATAACTGCCTGGATTCCAAGATACTCCTGTTGTTTTGCAGCGTCTTTATAGGACAGAGTACGTGCGATAGCTAGGTATTTTTCAGCTTCTTGACTACCTTCCCGTGCTATATGATAAAAAGCCTTGTAGGCTATAAGACGTTGGTATTTCTGCAGTAAATTTAGCGGAAGGCTATTAAGATAACGAATCAGAAGGGTAGTACCCTCCTCCTGCAGTATGGTTGTATCATAATCATGTAGTATTTCTGCAACTTTGTCTTTGTTGTCACTGGCAAAAGCGTGGTGCAGAGCCTCGCGATAAGCGCCAGCTGCTACGTACCAGTTACAAGCCATGGTATGCAATTGCTTGATTGTATCAGTTGAAATTGCCTTCAAGCGATGTGACAACAGATCGCTAAATAGATGGTGATAACGATACCAGTACCCTTGATTGTCTAATGCAATAATAAAAAGGTTATTGCGTTCTAAGTCAGCGAGTATCTCCGAACTATCATTTCGGCCTGTTACAGCATCACATAGTGGTGCACATAAACGGTTTAAAATCGAAGTCTTAAGTAAGAAATCCTGAATTACTGGCGCTTGCCCAGATAGCACCTCTTCACTTAAAAAGTGTAAAACAAACCGGTCGCTACCAGCGAAGTCGTTGATGAATTTATTGGTATCTGAGCTACTAGCAATCGAGAGAGCAGCAAGCTGTATGCCTGTAACCCAGCCCTCTGTTTTATTATAAAGGGTTTCCAACTGATTTTCTGGTAGCTCAAAGCTATTTATTTGAAAAAGTAATTGCTTCATTTCATCTTTGCTAAACTTTAAATCCTCAAGGCGCAGTTCATTCATCATGCCCTTAGCCCGTAGCTTTGACAGCGGCCAAGGGGGATCAGATCTAGTCGTAACTATAACATGCAGTGCAGGCCCTGCATTTTCTATGAAAAATATCAAATCATCATGGATTTGACGATTGTTAATCAAGTGATAATCGTCTAGCACTAAAAAAAACGGTGTTTCTAAAGAAAACAGGTCGTTTAAAACAGGCGTTAGTAGTGATGATGGAGCTTCAGAGGAAATATCCATGGAGCGTAGCATTTCCATCGTAGCTGCTCCGACAGATTTATTAATAGTCTGGATTGCGGATAATAGGTACAACCAAAACTGCTCTCGAGCATTATCAGCATCATCAATAGCATACCATGCAGTCTGTTGCTCACGACCAGCTATCCAGCTTCGAACTACGGTTGTCTTTCCAAAACCAGCAGGGGCAGATACGAGCGTCAGCTTACGCGTAAAGCCTTGCGAATCTGCTACATCCTGTTCTAATTGTGCAAAGATTTTTGTGCGCACTAGAATCTGCTTACCTAGAGGTGGGATATGAATTTTCACTTTAAGAATATCATTAGCCATTATTCTCCGCCTCCTATGTGATACGTATTCGACATTGTTGGGTATATTCCTTTTGCAAACCAACCCAAACTATCCCAAACCAACCAAAACCCTAACTTTCGTCAGGTCAAAATCTATCGAATTATAGATAAGCTAGAAACAAACATCATAGATAAAGTGCAAGAGCGTAGACAAAGTGAGAAAGCAAAGACAAATGTGAAAGTTAGGAGGATGGATATGATAGCTAGGAAATATACTTGGCAGGTATTAGTGCATACGGAATCTCGACTTGATCAATGGAGTACAGACTATTTTGCTGGATTATCGCTAAGGAACGATAAAGGAATCACTATATTAAGTGGTGAGTTACCTGACATTTCTGCAGTTTATGGGTTAATATTACAATTAAGGGATATCGGAATCGGCTTAATTACTTTGCAAGTTCAGAAAAAAGAAAGGGGACGGTAACTATGGCTAACTATACATGTAACTATGTATGTAATTTAAAGCAAATTCGTAAAGAGGATGTAGCAATAGCTGGAGGTAAGGCAGCAAACCTAGGAGAAATGATTGGTTCAGGTCTACCTGTGCCTGGGGGTTTTGTAGTACTAACGAACGCCTATAAACGATTTGTAGAGGCGAACCAATTGCAAAAAGAGATTGTACGCTTGTTCTCGAATATTGATGGAACGAATACGGAGGAACTAAACGAAGCTACTAACGAGATTAAACAATTATTTGAGCAGGGAGAAATCCCAGAAGATATCAAAGCGGAAATAGATCGAATATATGAACAGCAGGGGAATCCAACAGTTGCTATCCGATCATCAGCTACAGCAGAAGATATGCCAGGGATGTCATTTGCTGGACAATATAGCACCTATCTTAATGTCAAAGGCAAAGAAGAAGTCTATATATATATTAAAAAATGCTGGGCATCATTATGGAACGAGCGGGCTGTTGCCTATCGAATTAAGCAGAATATTGGTAATAACAATCTTGCCCATGGAGTCGTCGTACAGAAGCTAGTCAATGCAGAAAAATCGGGAATCATGTTCACAGCAAACCCTGTCAATGGCGTGCGAGATGAAGTCCTAATCAACTCGTCCTGGGGCTTGGGGGAAGCAATCGTTGCCGGAGAAGTTAATCCAGACCAATGGATCATCAGTAAAAAGACTGGAAGCGTCGTACAGGAAGAGGTAGCGACAAAAAAAGTACAAACGATTCGCAAAGCGAAAGGAATCGAACTAATAGAGGTAGACAGCGAGCAACAAAAAGTTGCTACATTAAATGATACAGAAAAACAAGTGCTACTCGAATTAGCAATCCAAGTCGAAAACTACTATAACTTTCCCCAGGATCTCGAATGGGCCTGTGAGGACGGGGAGTTTTATTTAGTTCAGACTAGACCTATAACTACCCTGTATCCGATTCCTGATAACGCAGATGCAGATGACTTCCGCGTCTACCTGAACCTGTATATGTATTCCCAGTCTATGAAAGAGCCTTTTACCCCAATGGGCTTTGAGATTGCTAGATTTGGATTTCAGGGCATGATGACGAAATTTGGCAAGAAGCACTATAAAGGTAATCGGCTGTGGTGGCTACACAACCTTGGTGGTCGAGTCTATGCCGATATAACAAGTATTATGAAAAGTGAAAAGATGCAAGCCAACCTAAGAGACAGTAAGCGAAACGACAAAGACCCATTAACAACAAAAGCGCTACTACAGGTGCTAGAGAACAATAAGCAAGCGCTTGTTAACAGTAAAATCGACGCTTTTTCGATGATGAGCATAATTAATATGGGTCTGTTAAAAATAGCTGTCGATGGAGTGTTTAAGTCAATATATGGAACAATCAATCCAGCAGAAGCACGAGCACGAGCGAAGCAGACTGCTGACCAGACAATGGAACGAATAAGAATGCAGATGAAGAGCTGCAAGACCGTCGAGCAGAAGCTAAAGCTAATTGAAGAAATCAGTGATGCAGGAGTCATGGGAAGCCTAGAAATATTGCTTTACGGTGGCAAATCCCTCACGTATTTAAGCAAAGCTGAGGGAATCATGACGAAATATCTTGACGATATATCAGATCTGCAGCATGTTGAGAAAGCCGTTCCTTATAACATTACAACAGAGATGGGGATGGAATTACTATACATTGCAAAAGAGTTAGATGGGCATGGTCGTAGAGCAACGGCGAAGGAACCGAGAATTATTAATTTCCTAGATAAGTATGGGGACAAGAACTCCTTCATTGAGCTAGAGGTTGCAAGCACAACATGGAGAGAAGATCCGCAGTTTGTAATAGACACAATCAACTCCTATATTGACCTACAAAATTACAATCAGGAAATCGATCGTTTCTATAAAGGACAGGAGGAAGCGGAACAAGCGATAATAAGAATAAAAGCAAAATTAGAGCAAAAGGCTGGCAAACGCGTAGCACGGAAAGTAGAAAAAATTCTAAGGAATTATCGGGAAATGTTTGGTCTAAGGGAGCTGCCTAAATACTATATGTCAATGGGTCTTAGCATGATTAGCGCTGTGTTGATTGAAATTGGCGAGCACTTAGAGAAGGCTGGTAGAATCAAAGATCGTATGGACGTATTTTATGTAACAGTGGAAGATATTAAATCTAAGAAAAAGCTGTTAGATATTGTGGAGAAGAACAAAGAGGAATATCAAAGGGAGCTGGCAAGGCCGATGCCACCGAGGCTTCTAATCAGTACAGGGGAAAGTGTTTACTCTGCTGTAGAAACAGCTGGCGATAACGCCTACGTTGGCGTTCCAGTATCGCCTGGAGTTTATGAGGGTAGGGTTAAGGTGCTAAAGAATCCGCTAGAAGGGAACAAGCTAGAGAAGGGTGATATCTTAGTGACGTCAGCTACAAACCCTGCTTGGACACCACTTTTCCTGAAAATTGGCGCGCTAATAATGGAAACAGGTGGTCCAATTTCCCACGGCTCAGTGGTCGCTAGGGAATATGGAATCCCTGCAGTGGTCGGTGTTGTTGCAGCCACTTCCGAGCTAAAAGACGGGCAGATTGTTCGTGTCAATGGGGAAACAGGAAGTGTGGAAAAAATAATATGAGAATCCTGTTCTTCAGCTTAGTCATTGTGATGATGGGCTATGGCATTGCCATGCCCGTCCTGCCCTTCTACATTGAAAGCATGGGCGGCAAAGGGATTCACTATGGACTTCTTATTACTAGCTACGGAGTAATGCAACTACTATTCGCTCCTGTATGGGGAAGCTTGTCCGATCGCTACGGGCGCAAGCCAATCCTGTTGATAGGCATGATTGGCCTGGGAATGGCTATGCTATTACTAGCAGTATCAACAAAGCTGTGGATGCTCTACATTGCGCAGCTACTATCTGGAGGCCTTTCTTCTGCTGCCATTCCCGCGGCTCAAGCTTACGCTAGCGATAGCACAGACGAAGAAGAGCGGGGAGGTGCTATGGGTAAGATTGGAGGAGCTATAGGCGTAGGAATGGTACTAGGTCCAGGAGTGGGCGGCTTATTAGCATCAACATCTCTAGCAACTCCTTTCTACATAGCTGCTGGATTTTGTGTCCTGACATTCTTTATTATACTGATTTGGCTACCAGAATCCTTAGGGAAGGAGCATAGGTGTCAAGCTACAGAAATAAAATTCATGCAGGTGAAAGGGCTTTGGCAAGCCCTCAGAACACCGATGAAGTTCGGTCTGATTGTAGTCTTTGTGGGAATCTTTGGACAGACAATTTTCTCAAGCATATTTGGACTGTATGCAATAGAACGATTTAACTATGGGCCTGAACAAGTAGGGGCAATTCTGATGGCAATGGCTGTGATGTACGCGCTAGCGCAAGGGTTATTAGTAGGGCCTATGACGAAGAAGTTTGGCGAACGCAAGACAATTCAGTTCGCATTGTTAGGAGGCGCAATTGGCTTTGGATTAATATTGCTAGCGAATACACTCGTAACGGTGTTACTCGCCATGGGCACATTCATACTATTAGTAGCCCTATTGAAGCCGTCGTCCTTATCTTACATCTCCAAGCATACAACGATGAGCAAAGGCAAAGCGATGGGCATTGCCGAGTCGTATATGAGCTTAGGAAGAATCATCGGACCACTATGGGCTGGAATGCTTTTAGACTTCAACGTGTTCTTACCGTTTATTAGCGGAGCACTGTTTTTCTTAGTGGTATTTATGGTAGTGATGGTTAAATCCAGAAATTGATATTTTTTGAAGGAGATTAAGATAGTATTATAGAATAAATAGATATAGGTTAGATGTTAGATATATAGAACTAAAAATCGAGAGCCTCAGGTGGCGGAAAATCCCACGAGCCTCTCGAACGTTATTTTCCTTTTGCTAGCAAGGGAATACATTGTTGTTGCGCATATTAAAATCATTAATATTCGCAATTCTCATAACCGCTCGATTTACCGCTAATAAAATGGCGTCCATCAAAGGGGGAAATAGTAAGCGGTAGTAAGAAACTAATTTCCGTTAAGGGAATTGAAACGTAGATATATTAAATAAGCGTGTACCTTCGATAATTTCGTAGTAAGAAACTAATTTCCGTTAAGGGAATTGAAACCCATATTTAGATTTTTAATTAAATCGTTTGAGTCTGTTGTAGTAAGAAACTAATTTCCGTTAAGGGAATTGAAACAAGGCATGGTTATATGGGCTGATGATATGCAACCAAACAAGTAGTAAGAAACTAATTTCCGTTAAGGGAATTGAAACGCTTCCGGCAACACATGCTGCTGTGGTCGGTGTTCGTAGTAAGAAACTAATTTCCGTTAAGGGAATTGAAACTATTAAATTCTTTTTCTATCAACTCTTTCTTAAAACGTAGTAAGAAACTAATTTCCGTTAAGGGAATTGAAACAATTTAGGGTCTTTTGTTGCGCCACTCAGTATTTTATTGTAGTAAGAAACTAATTTCCGTTAAGGGAATTGAAACTAATCCGATAATGAGTCTCTCTGAGGATGTGCCATTTCGTAGTAAGAAACTAATTTCCGTTAAGGGAATTGAAACTCAAATACCGTGTATATTGTATCCAAGGTATCCATGTAGGTAGTAAGAAACTAATTTCCGTTAAGGGAATTGAAACGAATTTCTCTCATCTTTATAAAAATATCTATCATTGTAGTAAGAAACTAATTTCCGTTAAGGGAATTGAAACTAAACCTACTGCTTCTTTAGTAACTTCGATATTTTGTAGTAGTAAGAAACTAATTTCCGTTAAGGGAATTGAAACATGGAACCCAAGTCCTTTCCAAAGCGGTTACCGCAAACTAAGTAGTAAGAAACTAATTTCCGTTAAGGGAATTGAAACCGTATCTGTCTATACGTTGGATATCTCGCTCAATACCCACGTAGTAAGAAACTAATTTCCGTTAAGGGAATTGAAACTGCGTAGCCTGTTCCGCTTACTTCTGTGCCTGTCGTAGTAAGAAACTAATTTCCGTTAAGGGAATTGAAACCATTGCAAGCATCTACCGTTTCTATCAACTGTTCCTGTGTAGTAAGAAACTAATTTCCGTTAAGGGAATTGAAACGTAATATTTATATTGCTAGTGTCATTTCTTTTTCGGTGTAGTAAGAAACTAATTTCCGTTAAGGGAATTGAAACTGAACACACCAAAATCAAGAACATGGGAAAACGCAGTAGTAAGAAACTAATTTCCGTTAAGGGAATTGAAACACTCTAAAGCTTCGCTACGACTCGCGACAAAATTTCGTAGTAAGAAACTAATTTCCGTTAAGGGAATTGAAACTACCAAGCAGATAAACCTTAAATCCCATCGGACCAAAGTAGTAAGAAACTAATTTCCGTTAAGGGAATTGAAACTGTAAATGCTGACTTATACGTGATTTAAAAGAGTCTAGGTAGTAAGAAACTAATTTTCGTTAAGGGAATTGAAACCTTAATACTTTTCGCCATTCAGTAAGTTCTTCTCGTAGTAAGAAACTAATTTCCGTTAAGGGAATTGAAACCATAAGCAAATTATTCAAAATGGGGAAATGTTATGGTGTAGTAAGAAACTAATTTCCGTTAAGGGAATTGAAACAGGATACCTTGACACCTAGTTCGCCCTTTGTTTTGCTCTGTAGTAAGAAACTAATTTCCGTTAAGGGAATTGAAACGACATTGATGCGTGCTGCGTTATTTAGTCCGCTGCGTAGTAAGAAACTAATTTCCGTTAAGGGAATTGAAACAAAAAAACTTATGGGGGAAAACGAAGATAAGTTATTGCGTAGTAAGAAACTAATTTCCGTTAAGGGAATTGAAACATTTTAAAAATCTAATTAAATCATCAATACTAGCGTCGTAGTAAGAAACTAATTTCCGTTAAGGGAATTGAAACTGCTCCCACTCCTTTGCTACTGCTTATAATCATACTCGTAGTAAGAAACTAATTTCCGTTAAGGGAATTGAAACAAATATTTAGCAGGGATATCTTTGTATTTAATATGTAGTAAGAAACTAATTTCCGTTAAGGGAATTGAAACTCACACTATGCACTATAGCACTATATACGATTGCCTAGTAGTAAGAAACTAATTTCCGTTAAGGGAATTGAAACACACTTAGCCAGTTCTTATTGAATATTCTTTTTGTCGTAGTAAGAAACTAATTTCCGTTAAGGGAATTGAAACTTTTTGAATGGTACCTGGTATTGTTTTAGTTCTTCGTAGTAAGAAACTAATTTCCGTTAAGGGAATTGAAACATCTGCTGTAGAGCGCATGACATTCCAGTATGGTGTAGTAAGAAACTAATTTCCGTTAAGGGAATTGAAACCCTTTGTCCATCAAATCCCTGATATTAATGAATGTGTAGTAAGAAACTAATTTCCGTTAAGGGAATTGAAACTCCTGTTAGCACCATGGCTGCCATATCCCTGGTTTAATATGTAGTAAGAAACTAATTTCCGTTAAGGGAATTGAAACTACCAAGCAGATAAACCTTAAATCCCATCGGACCAAAGTAGTAAGAAACTAATTTCCGTTAAGGGAATTGAAACTCCCTCACAACCACAACTAAAAGTTCCGTAGTACGTAGTAAGAAACTAATTTCCGTTAAGGGAATTGAAACGCATTCAAGTAGATTCTAATGGTAACGTAGTAGGTGTAGTAAGAAACTAATTTCCGTTAAGGGAATTGAAACCGCTCCAAAGTGTCACATTTTTGAACGCTCCACGGGTCGTAGTAAGAAACTAATTTCCGTTAAGGGAATTGAAACTGTAAATGCTGACTTATACGTGATTTAAAAGAGTCTAGGTAGTAAGAAACTAATTTCCGTTAAGGGAATTGAAACTATTTTTTCGGCTGCCATCCTGTAAGCTCTGTCTTGTAGTAAGAAACTAATTTCCGTTAAGGGAATTGAAACATATTTCCGCTATGTTCTAATGATGTATCTTTGAAAGTAGTAAGAAACTAATTTCCGTTAAGGGAATTGAAACCAGGCGATTGGGAAAGTCCTTCGCAGTCAGTTGAAAGCACGTAGTAAGAAACTAATTTCCGTTAAGGGAATTGAAACCAATATACAGTGACTGTTTCGTTGCCGTTTTCGGGTAGTAAGAAACTAATTTCCGTTAAGGGAATTGAAACACCACAACTAAACCTTTTATGCTTGACGCTTTTTTCCCTTGTAGTAAGAAACTAATTTCCGTTAAGGGAATTGAAACCCAGCAGTTTGCATATGATACCCTCCCGTGGTATGTTTTGTAGTAAGAAACTAATTTCCGTTAAGGGAATTGAAACTATATATCACCTCCGTTTTGTCTCTTATACTGCACCCGTAGTAAGAAACTAATTTCCGTTAAGGGAATTGAAACAATTCTGATTTACCTTGTTTTTTTGCTATTTCTAAATAGTAATAAGCTAATTTCCGTTAAGCGAATTGAAACTAATGGTTTCTGTTGCTTCCTTATCATTTTGCGGCAGATATATTAATAAGCTAATTTCCGTGAAGGGAATTGAAACTAACCTAAGTTGCTTCTGACGTTGTTTGAGCTTGTCCAGTAGTAAGAAACTAATTTCCGTTAAGGGAATTGAAATTTAGCGAATAGTCATCGTTAAAGATTTCCATTAGGCAGAAATAAACTAATTTCCGTGAAGGGAATTGAAACGCTGATATAATTCCTTCAGCCACTTCACTGCCTGCTTGGTAGTAAGAAGCTAATTTCCGTGAAGGGAATTGAAACTGTGCCGCCATATTCCAATGCTAGTTTAATAGTGTTTTCTAGTAGTAAGAAGCTAATTTCCATTAAGGGAATTGAAACAACATTTTAACTTCGTGCATTCGAGCAATTTTGCTATGTAGTAAAAAGCTAATTTCCGTGAAGGGAATTGAAACACTTCTGATAAAGAAAGGTTATTCGCAGGTTGGTTTAGTAGTAAAAAGCTAATTCCCGTGAAGGGAGTTGAAACCTAACTACGTATGTTGGTATTTGCAACTTGTCAATTTGTAGTAAGAAACTAATTTCTTTTAATGGAATTGAAACGACAACATCTGTAGCCTTCACATTCAATAGGAGTTGTAGTAAGAAGCTAATTGCTGTGGAAGGGAATGGAAACATCTTGCTGCGTAAAGAATAGTTTTATCGCTTTAGTATTAAAAAATCAAGTTATCAAGTATTGAAATTTAAAATCAAAACAACCTGTGTGTATGTTTAAGCGTACATGAAGGTTGTTTTTTGTAATATTAAGTAAAAAATTACTATATCGACAAATTACGACAAAATTCGAACGAGGAGATAGGTGAGTTTTGTAGAAGGTAGTCACAATAAGGTTTTATGAGGTATCACCACAAATCACCGTATTGATAAAATTATAAAAGGATAGTGATAACATGGACGAAGACAAAAACAATGCTTTTGAAAAAATCTATAAGAATTACAAGTATCTTAACAATATGATGGTTGAGGAAATGGAAATAGCTTCACTACATGGTGGGGTTACAGGGAATTATAGGGAAGAAATGTGGATTGAATTATTTCGAAGTATGATTCCTAAGAAATTTTCTATGGCACAAGGAGTAATGATTATCGATTCAATGGGTAAAGTATCCAAAGAAGTAGATATTGCTGTGTATGATGAACAGTATACTCCGTATGTCTTTAATTATAATACTTTGAAATTTATTCCGATTGAAGCGGTTGCTATAGTTATTGAGTGTAAGAGTACAAGCTATGATACTGAAAATCTAAAGGGATGGGCCAAGGTTATAGATGATTTAACACCTAATCCAACGGGTATAGCTAGATTTGCCACTGGTTTTTCATGTGGCATAACAAATGGAACACAGTCAAGGACTAGACCAATAAAGATTTTTACAGCAATAAAGGGACTAGAGAAAGAAAAGACTTTTGAAGACTTAGAAAAAGACTTATCAGATTCGTTCGACTTTATAGTTATGCAGAAAAAGCAAGCAGGGCAATCTAACTTTTTTAAGCTTCTTACTCCGAATGAGAATAAATCTCTGGGATGGTGGGGGAGATATTTGAATAAGGGTAACTGCGACGGAGACAAAGAAACTCCTCTAGTTATTAATGGTAGAGTAAGGGGTAGTGAAAAATACGAATATCTTAAATTTTGTTCATGTGAAACAAGCATTCTTAATAAGTTAAAAGTTTTAAAAGTAAAAAATAACCCGTTGTTAACATTAAACTTACAACTTAACCAATTATTAATGCTTATAAACAACCCAATGCTTTTTCCGCACATAGCTTATGCAAATAAATTTAACGAAATTGCTAAAAAAATTACTAAATCTGAAAATCAGGAGTGAAATAATATTAGCTTGTGTAAAGATGTTTAATAACAATTTAGAGCAAGTTAAAATCAAGGGAGATGGAGCAAGTGAAAACAATAGCGAAAATTACAAGTTGGGGTAAAGGAGAAAATAAATCGAAGGTTACACTATTTAGTAACGCAGATTATAGTTTTAAGATGCCGTCTGAAAAAGAGTATACTTACAACCTATTTTTTGAAAAAGATGTAAATAAGGAGCTTGAAATCAGACCTGTATCTAAGTCAGAAGAATTTGACGTAGACGAGAAGTTTGAGAGTCTAATTTTGTACTTATTTAAAAATAGCATGATTGCCGAATTCACTGCTGAATTCAATGAAAATGGGAAATATAAAATTACTTCAATTACTATAGAGTCAAAATGAAGATGCTAGAGTATAAGCCTATATGGCCTGAAACAGCAGTTTTTTGGGGTGCTGGAGCAACAGCGGCGATTGGGGTTAGAACAACCCCGACTATCGGAGTATCAATTTATAGGCTAGTTATACCTGGAGTAAGTTTGCGTGAACGTGTAAAGCAAGCGATTCAATATGATAATTCAACATGGATAAATGCTGTAAAAGATCTTCTGATAATATTGGGTGATCCAGAAGATAGTGAAGATGTATCGAATTGCATGCGACGTCAATATCCAAATCTATCAGATGTTGAACGTCAGACTAGGCTAAAACAACTACGAGACAGTTATGATTGGGGTAATCTATATAATATTATTCGCATCTGTCCGGGACAAAGCGAAGAAGATTTTGAGCTTTCAGATCTATTCAATATTTTAGATATGCATATCCAGAATAATCAAGGTTTTTACGCTTATAATCATGCAGGTGACGAACCATTTATACCATCAGGAAAGTTAATCCAAGTACGTAATACATTGAAGATGCTGACAGTTTTGCTTCATACCCTTGATTTCCAAAATGCAATCTTAAATAACAGAAGTATATTGAATCAATATGAAAGTTTTGTAGAAGTATTATATAAGCTAATGGTTGATGAGGCACACGATTTATACCCTGGCATGAATAAGAAGCTGACTCAACGAGAATTTTATTTATTTAGCTACTCAATAATATCTATGAATTGGGATCCTATTTTATTATGGCTGCTTTTCAATGTACATAAAAAGAATAATGACTTGAAGCGTACACATATAGGGATTCCACCTATGCCACTTAAGCTCTTTCACGATATGGGTGGTCATTTCATGGGGGTTCGCCAAATTGATGGTCAAACACCACAGGTTTGGTATCCATTTAACGAGACAGTTGTACAGAGGATAAATGATCCAGAACATGTAACAGGAAGAAGGGTTCGAGTAGGAAAATTCTATTTTCCGCATGGATGCTCTGGTTGGCGCGAATGCCCGAATTGTGGAAAATTAACAATGTATATGGGTAGTGATTGGGGTTTAAATACAGCATCGTTATTCCCGCCACTTCCTTTGCCAGTCTTTCAATTTGGTTTTCAAGCGAGATCTGCTGAGGAGTTTAGAGCACAAAATATGGGCAAGATAGATGCTATACAATGCTCTTTTTGTGGTACATTGACAGAAACTTTTGATGCACCACTTATAATGCAAAGTAATTTTAAAGGGTTCCACCCATCATTTATTGAAGAAGTCCAACGCGATATGAGGGTATCTCTTGAAGGAACTAAACACGTGGTGTTGATGGGATATTCACTTCCTTTAGATGATGTGATTTATCGTAGTGTTCTTTCTGCCAGAAAAAATAGAGGGGAAAGCAAACTCTTCTGCTCAATAGTTGGTAAAAGTTCAATTCTAACTAATGGCTGGATTTATGGAACAGGAATTGAACAGTATATGAAAAGGATTAAAGAGGAAGAGCCAGAAAGTTCACTTATTAAAACAATTAAATCAGCTCAAGAGTTGTTTGGAATTGAGAATATACGTGTATGTAGCGATGGTATTCCTAATGTGTTTTTGAATGGAGAAAAAGCATCAGTTGATAAGGTTAAAGATTTGTTGTACCCAACGAATGTTTTCCAAGGTAATCGTGTAGAGAGAAAAAGTATGTAACAAATATTATAGAAATGCAACCTTCACTTATGATTAAACATGAGAGGAGGTTGTTTTTTGTTAAAAAGACTACAAAAATTGCCAGTTCGACAATATACGACAAGATTCGAACGAGGAGATAATTAAGTTTTGTCGAAGTGTGTGAGTAAACACAAAATCATAAAAACAAAGGAGTGAAATCATGGCAGCCTATGTCTATCTTGATGTATCCCAAAAACAAGAGTATATCTATAAAAACAATAAGTTGAAAGACAACCTGTTGAGATCATTTGTTATTAAAGCTGTAACAGAAAGACTGTCTAGTGAAAGCTACGACATTAGTGATATTCAATCAAATCTAGGAGAGCTATTGTCACTAGAAAGCTATTTGAATACTGAATTTAAAGAACAGTTTCATTTCGAATACTCTGGTGGAGGGAATAGTATTATTCGTTTTAGCGGTGCAGAGATAGCTAAAAGCTTTATAAAGAATTATTCGTTTCATGTACTAGAAGAGTACCCAGATTTAGAACTATATATAAGTATGGTTGATGAAGAGGCTGATAAGGATACACTACTAAACTTAGAGACAGAGAACGCTAATAAAATAAGAGAGTTACTAATGAAAAGAGCTGACAAAATAAAGGACGAGCGTCGTGCTCAGTTTAAGCGTTGGAGTTATGGTATAGAGGAAATCGACAAAACTGGAAGAGCAAAAATCTATGAAGAAAAAAGTTATGAAAAAGATTCTTGTCATAAAGACAGCATACGAGAATTGATTCTGCGAGACATAAAAGCAGAAGTTGAGGATAAGAACGTACGAGTGACGTCAGAGTTGAATCACTATAAAAAAGAAAACGGAAAAAGTTATATCGGAGTCATATCAATCGATGGGAACGGAATGGGAGATATAGTTAAGAATGTGGTTGACTTTGAAGGGTTAAGAGAAGTAAGTGAGTATATTAACAATGTATATTTTACTGCAATAAAAAATGCACTAATTGAACATGCTGAACAAAAACAGGAAATGCAGAAACAATTTGATATGGTAGGTAATAAACTTTTAGTCACACCAATTCTACAGGCTGGTGATGATATATGTATAATTGTTGAAGCAAATCATGCAGTTGGAATAGCTGCAAGTATTCTAAAACAAATTATTTCGCTTTCTCAAGATGATACTTATAAAAATGTTACAGAAAAATACCTTGGAACTAAATACTTAACGGCTTGTGCTGGTGTTGCAATCATCAAGCATGCATACCCGTATTTTGAAGCAATAAAAGTAGCGGAAAAACTATGCTATGAAGCTAAAAATTTCTTACACAAGACACAATCAAGTTCAAGCAATTATCAGAGACAAACGTTTATCAATTGGGAAATCGTACAAAGCCAAGTGAATGAAAGAATTAAGTTTGAAGAATATAACAAAAACCAAGACTATAATCAGAAATTTACCGTGAAACCCTTGTGCATTGATCAGTGTGTAGGAATCGAAGATGATAATATTATTAGCTTTGATGCATTTTTTGAAATAGTTAACCAAATTAAAATACATAATCAAGACAGAGATAACATGGATTCTATAAGTAGTTTTATTAGCAATTCTTATTTAGAGGGAATAAAACAGCATATGTATGGTGGAGTTGAACCGTATCGCTTTTTCCTAAACATAAATAAAGAGGCAACAGCAGAGTTGCAGGCAATTGTAGAAGATGCTATCGGTAGAAAGCTTGAACATCTACTAATCAGTGAAGAACAAAATGGAAGTCATGGGTATACATATTTAATCAATGATGTTATAGAACTACTACCATTTGTGGGACGAGGTGATAAGGAATGATGCCTGTATGTGATTCATATAAAATTCAGATGAGGTTATGTAGTGAAGCTATTTTTGATAGTGGAGAACGAGAGAGAAACACGGTGCAGTCAAAGGTGTTGTCTGATTCCTATGGGTTTGTATATTTTCATGCTAAAACATTAAAAGGACAGCTAAAAAAACAAGCATATTGGCTCCTTAAGCAATATAAAACTATTGATGAAATTCAAAAAACCAATTATGGAGAAAGTTTTTATGAGTCAATAGTCCGTTTATTTGGTTTTAATAGTCAGGAAACTAGCAAACTTCCTGAAGGTAACAAATACAATTCTAACCGTGGTAGTGTTCCTGGAGTAATGAGACTTAGTAATTTGGAATTGGATGAGACTATTAGAAGATATTTTATTCAATTACATCAAGAAGACCTTGAACAAGATTATTTTCGCTTATCTCCATACGAGTTAATAAATGCACAAACCAATGTGCGTATCGGAATCCAAATGGAAGATGGTGTTATCAA
This sequence comes from Desulfuribacillus alkaliarsenatis, assembly GCF_001730225.1. NCBI lineage: Bacteria > Bacillati > Bacillota > Desulfuribacillia > Desulfuribacillales > Desulfuribacillaceae > Desulfuribacillus > Desulfuribacillus alkaliarsenatis. The sequence continues at coordinate 231,667 of NZ_MIJE01000022.1, forward strand.
AAACAACATGTTCAATAGTTATCACACAGTTAAGGAAGGGATGTACTTCTATTCGAATGTTACCTTTGAAGATGTATCAGAAGTAAAACAACCAGTAATAGATGACCTTGCACGTATCATATATTCATTTAAAAGAATTGGGGCCGGAATTCATAGGGGTCGAGGGGAAATAAGCGCCCAATTATTAGTTGGCAAAGATAATAAGCCATATCACACGCTGATTGCAAGTGGAGATGGAGGTGCAAGAAATGTATGAGTACAGAGTTCTTGAGTTTCGCAGCATAGAGCCCTTGAAAATTGGAGCAGGTGGGAATAAAAGTATTTTCACAGAACCAACTAAAGAGTATTTGCCAGGCTCAACAATAAGAGGTGCCTTAATTTCACAGTTAGTGAGATATGGATTATTCAATGAAAACAAGAACAGCATCTTACATAATCTAAAATGTTACAATGCTTATCCATATGTTGAAGATATTAAAGCTTTATTCTTACCAACACCGTATCATCTTCGTATGGACAAGCATGATTGGAGAAAGAAAAAGAGTTCTAAAGGAGAAAATAATGAAATTGATATTGCAAATTTGTCTTTAGACAGTAATAACAATCATAATGCTAAAAATCACTTGAAGTACTCATTTCTATCGGAAGTGGACGGCAGGCTTCATGGAGTACAAGTTCAAAAAGAGTTTAGACTCCACCATACAACGGCTATCAAAGGAGATGAACCAGAAAATCTTTTCAGGTATGAAGCTATATCATCAGGTCAAGTATTTAGATCGTTATTGAAATATTCTAAAGATTTAAGTTCACACATCAAACAAATACTCAGTAGCACAGAAACGGTTTATATTGGTGGTTCTAAAGGGTCAGGTTATGGAAAATGCAAAGTTACTCCTGTTGGGGATTCTTACATAGAATACGATGAGGCTATCAATGCGCTTGGTTTTCGATTTAAGAGAAACAAGGATAAAACCAATGAGATGGTGGTTGTTTGCTTGTCGGACTGTGTTTTTAGAGATGAGTATGGACAACCGACCAATTATCTGTCTGATGATTTTATATATCAGCTTTCTGGTATAAAGGTCAACATCGGAAGACGGTTTATTCAAACGGGCTTAACAGAAGGATATAATACTAAATGGAACGCAAGATATCCTAAGGAAGCAACATTAAAAGCAGGAACAGTACTAGTTTTTAATATGCCAGAAGGCATTTCTATGACCGATAGAGATAGAGTAGGAAAATTACTCGAACAAAATTTATTAGGATATCGCACTCAAGATGGTTACGGGTGGCTAGGAATCGATTTGGATTATCCTAACAAATTAATGCTAAATGAGTTGAAAAATATTGAAAACAATAATACTGCAGCAAGTCAAAGCACAAGTGGTCTATACGATTTTAAATTAGATGAGCAAATGCAAACTTTTAAAACTATATTGTCTGGATTAGCAAATGCCAAAATGCGTTGGCTGCATATGATTGTAATAAAATGTTCAGCGAATTCTAATGATGATTATCGATTGATTATTAATAAAGAACTTCGAAATAACCATATAAACAAGTTTATTAAAGAACTTGAAAAGTACATTGAAAAAATAACTATAAAGAACCACTTGCATATAGAACCTTTACAGAATCGATATGCGAAAAATGATAAGCAGTTTTCTTTTGCAGGATATAACTTTAATGAAATTTGTGAATTTCTAAATAAGAAGAAGAATAATAAACTAGAGAGTTTCACTAAGAATAAAATCAATTCGAAACTAGGACAGCTATTTTATAATGATACGAACGAGGAATTTCGACATAAAATATTTCTGATTGATTTACTTTTAGCAGGATTACATGTTGAAAGGAGGTTGGACGGTAATGATACAGGCGAGTAAGATTATCAAGTATCAATTCACCTTAATGGCTAAGACTCCAGTTTATTTTGGAAGCGAGCAACAAGGGGAACTTATAAAGAATGCAGAGAACAAACCAATTTTACTAGGAAGTTCAATCGGTGGTGCATTACGGAATTATCTTAAAGAGCTAGGTACCGATGATAATAAAATTCGTTATTTTATGGGCGGGAATAATGGAGTAGACTATGAGGAAAGTCGCATCTATATAAGTGATGGTAAGATTATCTTGGACGTGAATAATTCTGACAAGGATTATATTCGAAGAAAAGAAGGAACTATGATTAACTCTGATACTGGCTCAGCAAAAGACAAACACAAATATTATTTAGATTACTTACTGCCAGGAACAAAAATAATATTTAATATTGAATGTGAAGTAGAAGATAGCGAAGTAGAGAGTAATTATAGACAAACTGTATACGATTGGGCTAATGGCTTTATACAAGGAGCATTGAAATTGGGTGGACAACAGAACAATGGCTTCGGACAGTTTGATTTAGAAGAATTGCGTTTAGAAGAAGTGGAGATACAATCAAAACAAGATTTAGAAGATTATATATTTTCTCATAGAAAAGGTAAGTTCAAGCCTATACCATCTACTGAAATTGTTAAAACAATAACAACTAAATCACATATTAAATTTTCGTTAAGTGGTAGTTTTCCTTACGGATTGTATCAAAACTTCAAGATTAATGATAGTGAACGGACAGGATTGCAAAATAGAAATGGTAAATATTACTTACCTGCAACTAGTATCAAAGGCATTTTTCGCAGTGAATTCCGAATTTTACTTAGCAAGTTTTTAGATCAAGAAAAAGTAGAACAAAAATTGGAAGAAGCATTTGGTAGTCAGAAAAAAAAGGGAGCATTTGTTTTTAACGATGTAATACTTGAAAATGCTGGCTATGTCCGAACAATTAGGGGGCAAAACTGTAATCAGGATAAAGCAGTAAAAGCAAAAGAGGTAAAAGAAACTGATTCCATATATATTAAAATTGACCGATTAACTGGCGGAGCATATGATGGTGCATTAATAAGACAAAATGAAATTTATGGTCAAGCTACAATTGATATATGTTTAGAAGGAGATAAACATTTTGTTTTCCCAACGATTTATATATTGAAAAGAATTGCAGCCGGCGCAATTCCGATAGGAGGGAGAACTTCTATAGGACTGGGAGAATTTCATGGTAATAAGATAATGCTACGAGGGTCTGTGAATGGAGATTTCAATCTAATAAGAGATGCAAGAAATATAGATATGACAAAAGAACAAGGGGAAAGGATGAAAAGTGACTATGAATTATTTAAAGAATGGTGTAACAGAGAGTTGTGTCGATAAGAATCCTTCGCTCAATGAAATCGTTAATGGAGTACCCTTTTCTAAAAAGTATTTCTATATTGTCCATTTATTGGACCGTGTTTTGTTTGGTGAACAAAACCAAAGAATTCAAGAATTATTAACAGCGGCTATTTTACAAGATGAGATATTGGAACTACATATCTTTAATGAAGAAAAGGAGTTCTTTGTTGCAAGAAATGATGATGGTTTAGTTGCATATGAGCCATTAGTGCATGGGACTTTTAATTGCAAATCGAAAAACAAGAGAGTTATTACCAGAAATTATGTAATAGAGAAAGCCAATCAAGAGAAAGCCAATCAAGAGAAAAAATATAAGAGATTAGTAGTTAAAGAGTATGTAGATTATGATGAAGAGAATCATCTAGCTTATGTTGAAAAGACAGCTTTGTATAAATTAGAGGGGGATGAGTATGGGAACAAATAGTAAAACTCATAAAGACAAGCCATATACTAAAAGAGATAATAATATTCAATATGTTACTTTACCGTATGATTTCATGCCGTTTCCTAAACAGTTTTATTACCCATATGCTATGGACTCTCTACCTAGCCATGCTAGACAAAGAGACTTGTCTGGGTACATCGAATATACAATTAGACCTGAATCAGACATGGCAATTGAACTGAGAGAAACCCCTGAAAAAAAATATTATATATCTGGTAGTAATATCAGAGGGAAAATTCGTTCAAACTTAGAAATTTTAAGCCAGAGTTATCCACGCTTCATCAACAGAACACCTATGTTATATAGAGATATAACAAACAGTCTAGGTCTATCCGAAAATTATAGAACTAGGCTAGATATTGCTAATGAAACTAATGGATTGGAAAAGTCAATCCAAGTTGGATTCTTGCGAAAAGATGATGACGGGTATTATGTTATACCAGCTAAGAAGATAACCAATGACAAGTTTTTCTTATCGATAAAAGAACACAGGCTTCGTGACATGGGGGTAATAGGTGATAAGGTGAGTTCTTTATTTGGCAATGATGATAACGATAATAATTACATTGCAAATATGTTTGCCAAAATAAACATGATTCAAAAAGAAATTGATAAAATAACTAAGAAAATCGAATTGTTGAAAGCTGACCTATCCGTTCATTTAACGAAAAATATGAAGAAACAAATATCTGACATCTTTTTTATGGATGACTATTCATTCCTTAAAAGTATAAATAGAAATAAGTTAAATGCTGAAAAGAACAAAATGCAGAACGTCAGCAGGACAGAAGCAATAAATAATTATATTCTGAATATAAAAGAAAATCTGCTCTCAAGTTTAAAAGTATTGGCAAAAAATGATAGCAATGAAATGAATGAATATTTCGAGTGTTTGGCGAAACGTTGGATGTTAAAGGCACAAATACATGCTACTTATCTTTATATGCAATCTAACAAAAAATTTTCGCCATACCAATTGTTAGTCTTTTTTAATCAAAGTGCAAACGGTGGAATAGAGAACATAGAATTTTCGCCTACTGAAAGTTCAAAAAACAAAGGATACTTATATAACTCTACAAATGCTAGTTCAAAACGTAGTCATTATTTAGTAGGAGAACCAGATGGATATCATAGTGGATTCAAAGTTGATGATACAGCAATTATAAGCTACGAAGAGAACTTAAAAAAAATGAAGTCTACTGATGATAATAAAGAAATAAAAGATTTTTATAACATTTTTAATAAAGAGAACTTTGATAGGCTAATTAAGGCAAATCCTGTGGGTATTATTGTGTTTTTCAAACCAGACAATAATAAAGTGATTAAAATGGGGCGGACGCCATACTTTAAAATCCCTTACAAAAATTCAATAACTGATTTACTCCCGTTAAAAAGTAATAATAGATTAGATTATGCCGATAGCTTGTTTGGTTATGTAGCTGACAAACTAGATCAGGATAATCCATTAGAAAAAACTGCATATAAATCGCGGATACGCTTCAGTCCAATTGATGCTAGCGAAAAATCTATAGAAGATTATAATGATGAAAAATTCATGCTTCATACTCCTTCTGCTACTTCTAATGCAATGTATTTGAAACAAACTCACAATAGTAAAAAAATTATTACATATGAAGGAGGGATTAGTTATAATGGCAAGGAAATAAAACCAGAACCTAACGGATACAAGTATTATCATATATTAGACACAGAGCAGGAAAGTGCTAAGGAACCTAAAAAATTAATAAGTGAAAGAAAAGTATTAAGAGTAAATAATCAAGAATTATCTGGCAAAGTATATTTTAAAAATTTAACTCAACAGGAATTAGGATTGTTATTGCTAAGTTTGGATATTAGGGAGTTTCTTAAAACAAATACATACTCAAATAAGTACATACAGAACAATGATTGTATTATCGAAGGACTTTTTGAACAGATTGGTGGGGCAAAGCCATACGGGTATGGAAAGGTACAAATTGATATAGTAGATATTAAACTAGAAAAGACAGATAGTAGTTTTGAATCACTGATGGAAGCAACATACAATAGCATTAGTGAGGAACATAAATATAATAAATACGATTTAATAGATGCTTTTATTGCTGAAATGACAAAGCATGATCGAAAATACCTTGATTATTTAAAGGCTTATATTGATAGCAAGATATATAATAGCCATGATGAACACAAATTAGAAGATGGTTCTTATAAACATCCTTTGAGAATCACATGGAATTACTTTAGTCAAAAGGATGAAAAAGGAAAGGCTAAGCAAGTGGGTTATCCAAAAACATGGAGGTTAAAACTTAAGAAAAACAATTATAACCCTAGTTAATAGCTCAAAGTTAATAATCTCAAAAATTGCAAATGAATTTTTACAGTAATATACGGAGGACAGTATTCATGCAGCTAAAAAAAATCTCAATACAATTACTCTGTCAGGAACCTGGTATGATTAAAGGTCATGCAGGTACGGAACTACATGGACTATTTTTTAAAGCATTAGAAAACGCAGATGGAGAACTTGCATCCGAGCTTCATCAAATGCAATATAAACCGTTTATAATTGGACCATTGATAGGAAAAATTCAAAGGCGGGATGGCATAGCACAGATAGAAGAAGGAAATGTTTATTCATTTACATTGGCTACCCTAGTAGAAAAACTTACAGTAATCGTTCCTGATGTACTAGAATATTTTCAAAAAACCCTGTTAGTTATAGGTAGTGCTGGATTTACTTATCTGAGTGCTAAAGAAGTAACGGACAAACGAACATATTATGACTTTATGGCAATAAGAAATCAAGATTCAAGAATCAACATTGAATTCACCACCCCAACCTGCTTTCGTAGGAGCGGACGAGCATTATTATTCCCAGAGCCAGAGCTGGTTTTTGGTAGTTTAATAGAAAAATGGGAATATTTCAGTGAAATACAACTACCAATCCTTGATTTATCACAAGTTAATGTAACTAAGTATGATTTAAAGACGACATTAGTGCAATTTAACAATTACAATATGATAGGATTTAGTGGCAAGTGCACGTATACATTTGCTAAAGATTCTACAGAAGTAACGAAATGGGCAATTAATTCATTAGCTCAGTTTGCTACCCTATCAGGAGTCGGATATAAGACAACAATGGGTATGGGGCAGGTAAAAATCTATACAAACAATAAATAATTTAGCTTATAAATTTTATGTATAGACTCTATTAAATTTGGAAATATTGATAGAGTCAAATGATAGAAATTAGGAGTGATACATCTGGAAAAGCTAGAGATGCATATATTAGAAAAACTTGAAATCGTAGAATTGAAAAAGGAAATTATATCACTACTGCACAGTCTGCACTTTGACTCTTGCTATCACATCGAGGACTGTATCTTAGATTTGCATAAATTTTTAGTAACTTTAGATGATATGGAGATTTCACAACGTAATCTAATGGATTTAAACAGCAATCAATTAACTAAAGAAATCATAACTACAGGATTAAATAAAAAAATGCTAGTAGGTTAATGGGATATGAACCAGTAAAGTCAGCACAATAACTGCTTTATTGGTTTTTATTTTATTATCAGCTATTGGGGGAGACTCAGACAGATGCAAAAGTTGTTTGATGTGATACCAGAAAATTTTTTTCAATTATTAATAGGTAAAAACAAATATATCTATGCGGAGGCACTAATTTTATTATATGAACAATCACAATATACAAGATTTGGTGTTCCTTACGAGGATATGAGAGATATATTCCAAGAATTGCTTGAAACGCATTATCAAAATGGGATAACAGTTTATTTCGGTGAGGATGCCGATGGCTTAGATGATATGGAAGGTCCAAATAAAAGTAATAATGTAGCTGTCAATAAGATTATAGAGCAACTTAGCACTGAAGAAGTTTCTCGTGCTCAAGCTAACTTGTTATTGAGACGGTTAGATTCATTAAAATGGATACAAATTGAAACTAGAGATCGATTTCAACAATATATTGTTCTTCCCAACTATACTAGCAGAATATTAAATGTATTTAAGGATCTGTGCGAAGATCGAGTGGTAGAATATCAGAGATTTGCATTTGTCACATACAATCTACTAGCAGGGGAAGAAGCGAAAAGACGACCAGCTTTTGTAGTTCTAGAAGCAAGGGAATATACAATCGAGTTTCAACAAGAATTGATTGCCCTTTATCAAAATATGAAACATCATATGGAAGAAATCGTTCAGCAATCGTCTATTGAAGAAGTATTAGAGCATCATTTTGATGTTTATAAAGCACAAATACTGGATAAAAGTTATCATCGGCTAAAAACATCAGACCATGTTTCAAGATATCGTTTTCAGATATTAGATAAGGTTAGAAAATGGTTGCTAGACAAAAATCTAATGGAAGAAACAGTTATCGACGCTTTGAAAGATAATACATACAAAACAAAGGAAGATGCAGAGTCAGATATAAGAAACGCTTTATACGATATCGAAAAGATATATCAAGAATTAGATGAAATCATTTATCAAATAGATTTAAGGCATAATCAGTATTTAAAATCTTCATATGATCGAGCACGCTATTTAAGTCAAAAAAATCAAGGGTTTGATCAACAAGTAATTGATTTGTTAGCTGCAATTTCTGATATGTATGATAATTGTATGGAAGATAGTTTTGCGACCGACTGTCTAATACAGTTAAATCATATAGCACCTATAAGCCGAAAGTCGTTTTATTCACCACGAACCAAAAGGGAAGAACATACACCAGAAAAGCATGTTATAAAAAACATTCCGGATGAATTGAAAAATCAGATTAAAAAAGACCAAATTGACAGATTCAAAAAATCAATAAATAAAAAGAAAGTAGAGCAATTTATTTTCGATAAACTGAAAAACAGATCTGAGATGGAAATCAAAGAGCTTTCGCCAACTAGTTTAGAAGAATACTTAATGCTAGGCTATGTTTTCTTATATGGAAACGATAAAGGGACAAGATTCTGTATAAGAAGGAGTACTGATAGAGTGATTATTAGTATAGGCCAATATCGCTTTAATAACCATATAATCACGATAAAGTAATTTGTAAAGGAGCACATGCTAATGTGGAGCCAATTAAACCAAACTGACCAGGAGCATTTACGGAATATTGTCAATCGTTTGCTAGCAATTAATTATTTAGTAAAAGAAAAAGAGCGAACAACATATTTGCTAATTCGGAGATTGCGAAATGAATTGCAAGAATTTTTTAAATTTCTTGGTTGGGACTTGGTAATAGATGAGCGGCATGAATGTGTCTTTTTATTTACTGATAAACACGAACTCAGGAAAATATTAACTAAAGATGAAACTATATGGTTCTTAATATTGCGCTTGATTTATCAGGAAAAGCGTCAAAGTTTGTCGCTTGCTAGTTTTCCTATAGTTACAACATTAGAAATAAAAAATAAATATGAAACTTTTAGATTGCCATGGATAAATAAAACAGCTTTAGAAAAGTATGTACGTCTATGCACTCGTTATCAATTATTGGAAGCTATTGATTCTAATATACGTGCAGATGATTGTAGATTTAGTTTGTTTCATACTTGGCAATATGTTCTTGATATAGATAAGGCTGGAGCTCTAACGAAAAAAATCACGCTATTAGTAGCACAAGATAAGGAGGAATTATTGAGTGAAATGGCTGAAGAAAATGAGGTTGATTAACTGGCATTATTTCCAGGATGAGACATTTGAATTTGGCATGCAAACATTGATTAGCGGGAAAAATGGTGCAGGTAAATCCACTATAATTGATGCGTTACAATACATTATAATTGGAAATCAAAAACAAATTCGTTTTAATACTGCGGCACATGATGAAGCAAAAAGAACCTTAATTAATTACTTGAAAGGGAAAATAGGCAGTGATGAGCGTACGTATTTAAGGGAGGGTGATTTCACTACTTATATTTTAAGTGAATTTAGAGATGATGTAAAAAAGGAGAGCTTTGTACTTGGGGTTGTAGTAGATGTATATAAAGATTTTAGTTATGAAGAAGAATTTTTTATATTAGCAAGCAAAAAAATAGACAGTTTAGAATTAATGTCAAATAATGGGTTTTTAAAAAACCGTGAACAGTTTAAACGACTATACAATATTACTAGGAATGTGAGCATATTTGAAAGAAACAAAACTAACTATCAGAAAGTAGTATTAAATAGGTTTGGACAACTGCATGAGCGGTTTTTCTCTGTGTTTACTAGAGGGTTATATTTCAAACCAATCCAGAGTGTAAGAGATTACGTATATGATAACATCCTTGATAAACGAGAGTTGCAGCTAGATGTTATGAAGGAAAATTTTGAAATCCATGAAAAATATAGACTGGAGCTTGAAGAATTAGAAAAACGTAGAGAAAAGCTATTTGCAATTCGCAATTCATATGGAAACTACTGCCGCTATCGTGATACGGTGAACGAACAAGAATACGTAATTCGCAGTTTGAATTATGTTTATGAACAAGAAGTATTGGAGCAGCATCAACAAGATTTACAGATGTTAAAAAACAAATACGAGAATATAATTAGAAGCATTGAGCTTGCTGATATTAAAAAAGATGAGGCCAATAGACAAAAGGAAATAGCCTATAGAACATGGCAAGATCATCAAGCTGAGAAAAGAAAACAAGAATTAGAAAAACGCATAGACCAATTATTAATGGATCAGCAAACACTTGAACAGAACATAGGGATATTAAGTAGAAAAATAAAGGACGAACATAAATTATTATCTGAATTGCATGATTGGAAAGGCAACTCACTTTGGCAGTTGTCCAATGAAGAAGTAAGGCTATTAAATAATAGCAAACAGATTATGGCGCATATTAGCAATATATTTGATGAAAGACAAGTCCTAAGAGAGACGGATATTGATAACATTAAATCAAATTTACAAGCGACATCGAATTTTCTTAGGGATAAATATGACTCAATGCTTGTTACTTCTAGTAAAATTGACGAGCAAATCTTGGATGTTGACGAGTTGATTAAAGAGATAGAAGAAGTGATAGAAAACTTAAAACAGAAAAAACGTCCGTATCCATTAGCTGTACAAACGTTAAAAAAACGACTAGCAGAAGTATTAGGAGGGTCAGCGAAAGTCTATATATTTTGTGAAGAAATGGAAGTAGTAAATGAGGAGTGGAGAAACGCAATAGAGGGATATTTAAACACCCAACGCTTTGATATTTTAGTTGAACCAGGATCTTTTGCAAAAGCACTGGCGATTTATGAAAAAGACAAATGGAAGTATAAGATTGAAGGTGTGGGACTAGTAGATACTGATAAAGAAAGAAAATATCTCAACTCTGCAAAAGATAATTCTTTAGCTAAAGAATTAGTAGCAGACAATCTAATTGTCAAAGCGCATCTAGAACATTTGCTTGGACATGTTATATTGGCTTATGACGAACAAGATTTACGTAATTATAACACAGCAGTCACAAAATCATGTATGGTCTATAATCGATTGGTTGCTCGTCAGATGCTTTCCGACAGATATGCAGTCCCATATATAGGAGCGCTAGCAATTTCTCGGCAATTAGAAATAAAAGAGTTAGAATTAGACCAAGCAAATAAGCAATCTGAAGAGTTAAGATCAATTAATTATGATATCAAGACTTGGATCAGAAAGCTAAAAGATAGCCAGTCAATATACGATAATATTATACAAAATATCATGTTGAGTAACGAACTGAACAACTGCATAAAAATGCTAGACGATACAAGAAAAGAGTTATCGCTATTAGATTTTAATGAGATTAATCGGTTAAAAGCAAATTATGAAAAGTGGATTGAGATTGATAAAGAATGGGATCAAAAAAGGATTCTTTTAGAAGGAGATAAAAGTGTTAATGAAAATAATCGGCAGCATAAATCTGCGGAGATAAATCTTCAAGAAAATAAAGTGAAGGAAAAATTTCAAAAACTAACAGAATGGGACAATATACACGGAATTGAAAATAAACAAAGTGCTTTAAAACGTTGGAATGATGCAGAAAAACAAGATATACCTACGTATCACAAAATCAATAATTGGACGAATAATCAGAAAGGCTACATAAAACGAAGAGATGATGAGTATGAGAAAGTATTGAATCTTCGCAGAGATTATAATATGGAGTACAATTTCCAATCATCTAATAGTCTGGATAATAATGATGCGTATGATGAATATTTAAATGAAATTGAAAACGTTAACATTCCAGAATATCAAAATAAAATTAAGCTTGCTCTAAAAAATTCAGAAGACGAATTTAAATCACATTTCATTTTCAAGTTGAAAGAAGCTATTCAAATGGCGAAGCATGAGTTTGACAATCTAAACTACGCTTTGCGAAATTTCCCATTTGATGAAGAACGATATCACTTCGAAATAACTGCAAGTTCAAAGTATAAACGATTTTACGAAGCGATAATGGATCCTATGCTTGTTGAAAGAGGTTCACTCTTTGATATAGAAGATGCAGAACGCAACCAAGTTTTACATGAGTTGTTTGATATGCTAGTATCTGGCAAAGATGGCGAGATGGATGAATTTACAGATTATAGACGCTACTTAGAGTTTGACATAAGAATTACATTTCCTGACGAATCACGCCAGTCCTTCTCAAAACTTCTACAAGAGAAATCTGGCGGCGAAACCCAAACACCATTCTATGTCGCGACATTAGCATCATTTTATCACTTATATAATTCACATAAAGCATTAAAACTGATAATATTTGACGAAGCTTTTAACAAGATGGATGAAGAGCGGATACAGACAAGCTTAAGGTTAATTAAACAATTAGGGTTGCAATTAGTTGCAGCGGTGCCTGACGAAAAAATGCAGCACATGATACCAGAGGTAACAACGACCCTAATAGTAAGTAAACATAATTATAGTTGTTTTGTTGACATGGTAGATAGAAATGAATTTGAGGAAACACCAATATGATAAACGAGACAGCATTCAAAAGTAAATTTTGCCATGAAATATTGATTTATTTACTTCAAAAGTATGAAAACAGTAATAGTTTTTATACTGGGAAACCAACAAATAGACGACCGCAAATTTCCTTTATAGGTAATAACCCCTTTGCGAATGACTACTTTGATGAAATGGATTATTACAAAAAAGAATGGATTCATGAAGTATTAGCAGAATTAGAGCAGAAAGGGGTAGTTTCTTTAGCATGGGAGAAATATTGGGAGGGAAAGAAGCTTTCTAAAGTGTTTCTTAACTATGAACAAATAGATACTGCATATAAAATAGCAGGCATCGAATCAAAACTAGGCAAGTTAAATCGATTAAAAAATATTATAGAACCCCTAAAAAATCACCAATGGAAATCAATTCAGAATTGGGCTAATATGACTATCCAGAATCTTAATGTAAGAAAGCAAACAGGGTTAAATATTAAAGATATCGATATATATGAGGATTTAACTAGAGTATTAGACTATTTACCAGATATTAAAAGTAATGTGCCGAAGAGAATACTCAGCCATAAATTATTCTCGGATTCAAAATATTTTGAAAAACAAGTAGAGCAACCATTGGCATCATTGTTGAATAAAATATATCAATTGGACTTTAAATCTAACGATGAATTGCTAGCTTACTTTGGTATCGTACAGCATACTAAATTAGTAATATATAAAGGTGACTTAAGTTGGGGTATTAATGGAAAAGAAGTATCATCAAATGATTTTATTGGTGGACTAGGAATCTCAGATATAACAGTTCAAAATATGGATATACGCAAGATAGGTGCTAACAAGATTATACTAATTGAGAATTTGACAAGTTACGAACAATGGATTAGACAAAGAATAAATGAAAATGAGTTAGTAATTTACACTGGAGGGTATCCACATAGGCTATTACAAAATTTCCTGGAAAAATTATCTGTATTCTTATCACAACAAAAAGAACATAATATTCCTTTGTTTCATTGGGGAGATATTGATATAGGCGGGATTAAAATATTTTTTTATATAAAAAATAGGTTTTTCCCAGGACTAAAGCCACTATTGATGGATACAGAGGTTTTAGTTAGTCATCAAGGAAACGCTATGGCTATTTCCGAGAGCTATCGCAATAAGATTAATGATATGAAAGCTAGTATGGAATATAATGGCTGGCTATCTTTGTTAGATGTAATGTTAGAATTAGGGGTTCGTTTAGAACAAGAAAGTATTTTTGATGTCTCAAAAATAGATATAAAATAGTTTTCACACGTCTCCTCAGCTACTTATTAAAAACAGCTTTTTTGTCAATACTGCGAGTATGAATAGTAGTTTGCTAGGGGGGCTCATTAAATGGAACAAACAATAGAAAAGATAGAGTATTTATCAATATCATCTATTGCTGAAATACTGTATTGTCCACGGAATTTTTATTATCGCACTGTTATGATGGCGGAAGAGAAGAACAATCATTTACTAGAAGGGAAATGGCAGGAAGAAGCACGCGACCTGACCAAGAGAAAAGTTAGACCAACAGGGATACAAACTAGGAAGGTGTATTTGACATCAGATAATTTAGGAATAACAGGAGTATTAGATACCATAGAAGAAAATGACCAATCTATCTATCCAATTGAGTTTAAGAAGGGTAGTTATAATGACCGGATAAATGATAGAGTACAGCTGTGTTTACAAGCATTATTGTTAGAAGAAAACTTGGATGTGTGTATTGATCAGGGGTATATCTATTATTGTGAATCTAATCAACGTGTTTCGGTAGATTTCACAGAAGAATTAAGAGAAATAGCTATGCAAACGATTGAAGACGCTAGAACAATCATTGAAGAGAATATTATACCAGAACCTGTCAATGATGCCCGCTGCAATGGGTGCAGCCTCATTAGCCGCTGCTTGCCAGAGGAAACAGACATGCTCATGCAAGCGACAAAAAGCGAAAAAAATTCAACCCAAAGAAAACCTTCACCTTCCATGAACTTAGGGCGCATCCTATATGTTGACACTCCTGGGGCGTATCTAAAGAAAGAACAAGGTAGAATCAAATTAAAAATAAATGATGAGACAAAAGACATACCGCTATCCGCTATTGATCAAGTAGTTTTGGGTCAGCCTACTGCTATGACAGGCTCATTATTAGCGACGATGTGTGATTTAGGAGTATCCTGCTATGTGCTAGATAAAGGAAAAGTTAAAGGTTGGTTACAACCGACACTGAACAAAAACGTAGTATTAAGGAAAGCTCAATACGCAGCAAACTTCAACGGTGAATATACATTGGGTTTTGCTAAGGCTTTTGTTACTGGGAAAATATCTAACTGCAGGACAATGCTTATGCGACATAACAGAACTGTAAATGATGAACGCATTAAAGAGGTAACTGCTGAGCTGAATTCCTGTCTGAAAAAATTAAAAGCATGTGACTCTATTGCTAGTATTATGGGAGTAGAAGGAATAGCAGCAAAATATTATTTCAGTGTATTTGATAAGCTGTTAAAAGAAGAGCTGGGATTTTCCTTCGTAAATAGAAATCGAAGACCACCAAAAGATCCTGTTAACTGCTTATTAAGCTTTGCATACACCCTTCTAACAAAAGATGTAATTGAAGCAATTATACGTGTAGGGCTAGATCCATATTTAGGGTTTTTCCATTCAGACAAATACGGAAGACCTGCATTGGCACTAGATATAATGGAAGAATTCAGACCAATCATAGCAGACTCTGTTGTGATTACAGCAATTAATACCAGAATGGTAAAGCCCGAAGATTTTATCGAAACAATTGGTGGATGTGAGTTAAAAGAAACAGGAAGGAAAGGATTCTTCAAAGCCTATCAAGCCAGGATGAATCAAGAAGCAACTCATCCAATATTTAATTATAGAGTTTCCTACAGAAGAATGTTAGAGTTACAGGTGCGCTTTCTTGGAAAAGTACTAACTAATGAGTGGCCAGAGTATATCCCTTATCAGGTGCGATAATCATGAAACATATAGTGATTGTTTATGATATTCGTGACGACAAACGTAGAACAAAGATTTTTAAAACACTAAAAGATTATGCAACACCAGTTCAATACAGTGTATTTGAAGGGATACTGACCAATGAAGATTATATTAATCTAAAATATAGGTTGAAACGTCTAATGAAAAAAGAAGATAGTATCATATTTTACTCTCAATGCGGCAGATGTAAAAGTGATTTGGAGAGATTAGGAACGAATGTGGTGGTATTTGGTGATATTGATCTCGTGTATTAATTATTTAACAGGAAATTTGCTGTTTATGTAGAATAAATAATATAAACATGTACAAACAAGTAACTTAGCACAAATCGAGAGGTCCAGGTGGCTAAAAATACTATAGGTCACTCGAGTAGATTTTCACCCTAGTATTACTGCATCTTTATAGGGTTAGGGCTGTTTCCTATAAGTTAAAAGCAGCTGCTTTTATTAGGGTCTCGAATAATATTAAGAAAACCCATTATCTATAAGGTCTTAATTTGGTTGCAGTAGTAATAATCTAATTTCCGTGAAGGGAATTGAAACATTAAGTATACCCCTGCCATAGAATTATTTATTATTGTAGTAATAATCTAATTTCCGTGAAGGGAATTGAAACTTATCCCTGCCTTTCAACCGTTTTGCATAACCAACTATCGTAGTAATAATCTAATTTCCGTGAAGGGAATTGAAACTTTTATCCACTGGCTTATTCACCCTTTCTGTATTGCACGTAGTAATAATCTAATTTCCGTGAAGGGAATTGAAACGTTACCTTTACCATAAGACAAAGCACCATCAAAATGTAGTAATAATCTAATTTCCGTGAAGGGAATTGAAACTATTAGATAAAGCTGTACTTTTTCCTGATCCTGATTCCGTAGTAATAATCTAATTTCCGTGAAGGGAATTGAAACTCGTCTTGTATTTTGTTGTATATTTCTGCTACTAAAGTAGTAATAATCTAATTTCCGTGAAGGGAATTGAAACACGAATCCAGTTGAGCAGCTTGTTAAGTATCTTGAAATATTGTGTAGTAATAATCTAATTTCCGTGAAGGGAATTGAAACTTTGACGCTGACCAATGCCTGAGAAAAATGCACATGTAGTAATAATCTAATTTCCGTGAAGGGAATTGAAACGTCAAGAATGGTCTTTGGAATTCGTATAACTCATAGGTAGTAATAATCTAATTTCCGTGAAGGGAATTGAAACGGATAGATTGACATCGCCAATGCAGCTACGCTTGCAAGCGTAGTAATAATCTAATTTCCGTGAAGGGAATTGAAACAGCGGTAACTCGATACTATATGTACCATTACCTTTAAGTAGTAATAATCTAATTTCCGTGAAGGGAATTGAAACGACCACTATGTAGCACTTGGATTTAAACATGCTAAAGCTAGTAGTAATAATCTAATTTCCGTGAAGGGAATTGAAACCTACTAAGCTTCGCCTTGCTACGAAAAGCACTATAAACTGGTAGTAATAATCTAATTTCCGTGAAGGGAATTGAAACAGATTGATGTCTTTTTCAAGCATCCCCCTCCCTGTTGTAGTAATAATCTAATTTCCGTGAAGGGAATTGAAACAACACTCATGACAACCTCTCCTCTCTTTTTTTACGTAGTAATAATCTAATTTCCGTGAAGGGAATTGAAACAATGCAAGCTCTGCTACTTTTCCTTTTTGCCTTAAGGTAGTAATAATCTAATTTCCGTGAAGGGAATTGAAACTTTAAGTTTTTTACTTTTTCCTCTAAGTTGCCAGGTATGTGTAGTAATAATCTAATTTCCGTGAAGGGAATTGAAACGCCCAAGCGTCGATTTTCTTTGTTAATTCTTTAGGTAGTAATAATCTAATTTCCGTGAAGGGAATTGAAACGCTCGACAGATGCCAATATTTAGTTCCTCGCAAATCATGTAGTAATAATCTAATTTCCGTGAAGGGAATTGAAACTCACACGCTATGATAAACTGATGACCTAATACATTCGTAGTAATAATCTAATTTCCGTGAAGGGAATTGAAACATCGTTTGCCCTGTATCACGTCCACCCAACATGCGAGGTAGTAGTAATAATCTAATTTCCGTGAAGGGAATTGAAACACATCAAGATTAAAGCAATTAAACCTATCTTTTTCATGTAGTAATAATCTAATTTCCGTGAAGGGAATTGAAACAATGCAGCCCCACCATGATAAAACTCGTCTATATTGTAGTAATAATCTAATTTCCGTGAAGGGAATTGAAACCTTTATGATTGTAATGATGCCTGGATGGTAACGAATAGTAGTGATAATCTAATTTCCGTGAAGGGAATTGAAACTCGTCGAAGTGTCCTTTCGATAGACCTTTTGCTGTCATTGTAGTAATAATCTAATTTCCGTGAAGGATGTATTCGCTAATCTAAAGTTGAGCTATTAGCAATTTCTGTTTGTGAACAACTTGTTATTAAAATTATTTAAGGAGAGATGAGCTATAGAAAAGAAAATCGTTTTTGCAGACGTAGACATGAGTTTGGATGGTTGTATGCTGGAGCTAACAGTAGTAAAGATAATCCGCTGGGGGACGGCGGGGAAAAACTTATTTGGTATGGAGACGATGTAAATACGGAGCAGATTCTGAAGAGCTCGGGAAAGTATAATATTAACGCTAGGATTCTCCATGAGTCAGATTTAGCCCATGGAGCTGTTATCATGGGTAGAAGGACTTTTGATATATCTATAGACCAATGGGGAGAAAATCCACCCATACATAAGCCTTGTTTTGTAATAACTAGTACCCCAACTAAAGCAATAATTAAAGATGGAGGGACGAGCTTCACTTTCGTTACTGGTGGTATTGAAGAAGCACTGATGCTAGCTAAAGAAGCGGCTGGTGAACGTGGCGTATGTGTTATGGGGGGAGCGAATATTATTCGGCAGTTTATGCAGAATGGTTTTTTGGACGAATTGCATATCCATCTAAGGCCAGTGCTTTTAGGGGAAGGAATCCGTTTGTTTGAAAATTTAGAAGTTGCAAAAATTGGTCTGAAAAAATTGAAGACTATCGATACAACGGAAGTAACGCACTTCTATTACGGTTTTCAAAGAACGTAATAGTAGCCTTGAATCTCAACTGATATACTATAGAACTGCTGCAAGGCGAACAAGTAATTTCGCTTTGCAGCAGTTTATCTATTGGGCTTCGCGTGCATTATGTGCTTGAAGTATACCATGCTTGAATTTTTCTAATAATGTCATGCTATTTTTGTATACTTCATAGGTATTGTATGGCTTTGAGAATTCTACCAAGTCTATCATTTTGTCAACAAGTTCTATATAAGAGAAGTCTTCTTGATTAAAATAGTTGTTAAATGTTTCTATAGCAAATAATTCAGATTTAGGCCTCCCTGTCTCTAGTATTGATCTATATGCTCCTGACTCTATTAAAAATAGTATTCGAGCTCTTGAAATTAACATCCTTTTTTCTAGATCACTTAAATTATCAAAAGCTTCTTTAACTTCCTCAGGGGCAGATTCTGGTGGGAAAATAATTTTACTTAATGTGCTTTGATTTGATGCTGCTTCTTCGATTTTCAAAGCTTCATCTGAATTAATCTTATATTTCGCTGAGTCAATCGAATTTGTTTGTTCTGCCTTTGCTGATTGTCGTTTCTGATTCAGAACATCCTGAAAGTTGTCCTGATTTTCTGCTTTGTTTTTCTCATATCGTTCCTTCCGTGCTATGGTTGGATAGTTTTGTTGGGTGCTCGACACTAAATGATTGGAAATGCTACTCATTTCTAACTTACCACCTTTCTGTTAGTTAACTATAGCCATTATCGGCCGCAATCTCCAAAAATTAACTATATTACTAAATTTATTTGCTGCTTTTTTTAGCATTTACAACGTAACAGTGTTATGTTACAATCAAATCAACGAAACACACTACATTTAGAAAACGGAGGTATAGAGTATGGATAATCAAAAGAAATTTGATTTGACAATATCAGGTGTTGGCAATTCCTTAGGTGGAACGTTCGGTAGAGTTCTGATTGGTGGAGTGGGAAAAATAAACGGTGATGTTGAATGCGATGACTTTGTCATAGATGGTGTTGGAAGAGTTGAAGGGAGTGTCAATACAAAAACGGGCAGGGTAGACGGTGAAGCGAAGATAAATGGAGGGTTACAGGCAGAGCGCTTTACGGTAGATGGAAGTGCAAGATTTGGCGGCGATATTAAAGCGACAAGCCTTACTTTTGAAGGAATGGTTAATGTTGATGGCAGCGTCGAAGCGGACACGATTGAGAATGAAGGGATTATTAAAATCAAAGACGATTGTAGCTCTGAAAGCTTTATCTCAAGAGGTGCTTTTAAGATAGGTGGATTATTGAATGCTGGTAAAGTCGATGTGAAGCTCTATGCCTCATGCAAGGCGAAAGAAATTGGTGGTGAAACGATTGAGGTTCGCAAAGGTCAGTCTTTTAGTATCTTGGAATTTATAAAATCCATCATTCCGCTAATGGATTACTATGAAGGGCTTAGTAGTGAAACTATCGAAGGTGACGAAATTTATTTAGAGCATACGAAAGCGAAAGTGGTTCGTGGTAACAATGTTACGTTAGGCGCAGGTTGTGAAATCGAACTAGTAGAATATAAAGGACAATTTGAGATGTCAAACTCATCAAAGGTAAAGACCCATAGGAAACTAAGCTAAATTGAAGGAGGTAAGAGGATGGATCAAGAGCTAATATCGAAAAAAGACTTGTTGGAGTTAACTGGAATATCCTATGGTCAGCTATATCGCTGGAAACGGAAAAACTTAATTCCTGAGGACTGGTTTATTAGAAAGTCTACTTTTACTGGGCAAGAGACCTTTTTTCCAAAAGATAAAATCCTTGCAAGGGTTGCAAAAATTATGGATATGAAAGAAGATTTATCACTCGATGATTTGGCAAATATTTTTTCTGCCAATTTGACAGGTGTAATTTTAAGAAACCAAGATATCCTTGCTCATGGCATTGTAAGTGAAAAGGCGATAGAAGTCTACCAAGAGGAACTTGGAGAAATGGATGGCTACAGCTTCGATAAAATTCTTTCTATATACGTATTAGATAAATTGCTGCAATCAGGGGAAATCAGCTTAGCAGAAAGCAAGAATTTGTTGCGGACTATGAATGAGCATTATCAAAAATTTGCAGGCAAACAATGTGAGCTTATATGTATACGTAAAATGGGGACTACCGTATTTTGTTTAACACTAAATCAGAATGACATATATTTCGAGAGTGCTGCAAAGGTAGTTGTTAGGCTGGCGCTAGCGAATTGCATTGAAGAATTAAAGATTAAAGTAGAAGCTTTGAGGGGGATGGAGCATGGAAGCTAATCAAAGGAAAAACCTACATTTAACTGGAGACGGTACGGCGGCAGGTGGGCATTATAATAAAGTAAAAATAATTGGTGAAGCAATTATTAACGGTGATGTTGATTGTATTAGTTTGAAGACAACAGGAACCTGCGAGGTACAAGGTAGCTTAAAGACGACAAAGGCGAAGATAACTGGAACGACACGAATTAAGGGAGATTTGCACGCAGAAAAACTAAAAATTGTCGGAGATATTGACGTCGATAATAATGCCAATGTAAAAGAACTAGATATTAAAGGCGAAATTAGGATAAGTGGTAATGCAACTGTAGAGAACGCGAATATACTTGGATTACTAGATATTAAAGGAGACTGTAACACGGAAACATTCAAAGTTAAAGGACCCTTTCAGGTTGGTGGATTATTAAATGCTGGTGAAATTGACTTGGAGCTACACTCTACCTGTAATGTTAAGGAAATTGGTGGAGGTACTATACGTATAAAGCGTGGTACAGATATGATTTTGAAAAAAATGATAAAATTATTATTTATGCCAAAGGATTTCTACCAAGGACGACTAGTGACGGACAGTATAGAAGGCGATGATATTTATATAGAACACGTGAAGGCAAAGGTTGTACGTGGAACTAACATTGAGATTGGACCAGGATGCGAGATAGATTTACTTGAATATAGAGGAACAATAAAGCAGCATAAAGATTCCGCAAATAACCCTTTACAAAAGAAAATATAAATGATACTATATGAATGAATAAAATAATATTCATTCAGGAGAGTGCCATGGAACATATAAAAGCAGATATATTACAAGCGGGCAAAGAGCTTTTTAGCGAAAAGGGTTTTAAAGACACGTCGGTGTCTGACATTACTAAAGCTGTTGGCATCGGGGTAGGATCTCTATATAAATACTACTCGTCCAAGGAACAGCTCTTTGCAGAAATTTTCTTTGCTGAGGGGGATAGTTTAAAAAGAAGCATTTTTGATAAACTTGATTTAGATGATGAGCCAGTTAAAGTAAGTAAACAAATCGTTCAAGAAATATTTACCGGAGTCCGTTCTAATCCAATCTTAATGGAATGGTATAACCTAGACACATTTATTAAGATAAACAAAAAGCTTGATTTAGACGAGACAGGCAAAGAGCATCATGATTTTTCCTATAGATTTTTTATTGATTTAATAGAAATGTGGAAAGACAAAGGGAAGATTAGAAAAGATTTTGACTCGAATTTGATTCTAGCATTTTTCAACTCTCTGCAATATATTGATTTACATAGGGAAGAAATAGGTGAGCAGTACTTCCCTGAGTTTTTTGATTATATGGTAGAGTTTATCGTGCGCGGGTTAGAGTAGCATTAAAACTGCGCATGAATTTTTTTAAGTTCGTATGAATGAATATTAAATTATTCATTCATAAAGTGTGCAAAAATAAAAAAATAAATTTGTCTAAATAAGATGGAGGTAATAATTATGATACGTATTGAAATGGTTAATAAGAATGTGAGTCAAATGGAAATGGCAGCAAAGGTGTTTGCTAGAGCATTTCAACAGGAGGGAATTAATAGGTATGTATACGATTTTTCTAATGAAAAAATTGAAGCTTTATTAGAGAAGCATATATTTGAGGACTTGATTTTTAACATGAAGAATAACGGCTACTCTTTGTTAGTCGCCTTACAGGATGACGAGGTAGTGGGAGCGGCATTAATTAAAAAGCATATGGAAGAAAAGAAGCCGCTAATAAATAAGGTCAAAGAAGTCCTCAGAAAAATACGGATTTCATTGCCGCTGGTTGTGCATATGAAAATCAGAAACACGATTAAACTAGCAAAGGGTGTATCTTTAACCAATAAACTGGAATCAAATCATATAATTCTTTCGGCACTTGCAGTATTTCCAGAACATCAAGGAAAAGGGATAGGAAAATTACTATTAGCTGAAGTGCATAGGATTAGTAATGACTCAGGGGCACCTGGAACATATTTGTACACAGCCGACGAAAAAAATAAGCGTCTATACGAACGCTTAAAGTATAAGTTGATTGAAAATAAAGCTGCTGGTGAATTAACAATACACCATATGTATAGAACGAACTAAAGAACTCAAGGGATTTGAATGATTATACAGTTTTTAAAAACGCTAATAACACGGCGTTAAAATCATCTGGGTTATCCTGATTCGCAATATGACGTGCGTTTTGAATAACAGCAAGCTGACTGTTTGAGCTGCTTTCGTGCCATTTAATACAATTCTTTTTGATGAAGTTCATTTCCTGATCCCCATAAGTAATAAGCATTGGCTGTGCTAGGGGACTAGGAAGCCCTTCAACCATGTCATTAAGCATTTCTTTTGTTAAATGAGTAACTACTGCTTTCCCTGTTTTGGATGCGACTTCTTCCATATAACGCTTGGTTTCAGGAGCGAGTGCTCTATGCTCGGCAAATGCTTTATACATGGCCTTAGGGGGATATAGACCGATATATAGTGATACTAGAGGTTTAAGAGCTTTTAATAAGCCTGTGACACTCGGGTAGATAGAACCGCCTCCAATATGAACGGTTGCTGAGACTCTATTTGGATACATCGAAGCTGCCCGTTGCGTCACGAAGCTACCCAAGGACAATCCAGCCCAGACGGCTTTGTTAATCTGTAGTTCATCCAATATTTCTATCATCAATTTGACAGAAGTTTTTGAGAAAGACAGCGAAGTGTCTATAGGGCTTGATTTGCCATGGAAGGGAAAATCCCAAACAATGACCTGATAGGATTCCTTTAACGCCTCGACCTGAGCATCAAAGGTGTGATGATCCATAGACACCCCGTGGGAAAAGATTATAGTCGGGGCATTCGCTTTGCCATGGACTTCGTAATACACTGTTCCTAGTTCTGATTTTAAATACATAATAATTAAACCTCCTAATGTTTCATAAGGGCATGCTTGATAAAATCATAATAGCTTTCTAAAAACAACTCAGCTTCTGCTTGGTTGTCGAATGGATACATTTTCGGGAGGGCTTCGCCAAGTTGCAGGAGCAATGAAATTGTATACTTGACATTAAGGCTTCTTAATTCTTTCGTCAGTATGCCAGCTTCTAATATTTGCTCACAGATGGCAATAGCTCTGTTCTTTCTGTACGCATATATCTGCTCCCATATGAAGGGTATTTCCATCATATCTTGATAAAAGGCCTGTGAGTATTTTCTGTGTGACTCTATACTAAAAGAAAAGAGATAATGAAGTTTGTCGACAGCAGATGGAATGCTATTTAAATTCGATTCTAATAGGTTATAGTGTTTGTCTGTGATGTCAGTAACAATATGAATAAAGAGCGCTTCTTTGGAGTCGAAATGCTTATAAATTGTTACCTTACTAATGCCAGCATAAGCGGCAATTTCATCAATAGATACATTCTTATATCCGCGCTTGATAAATAATTCTTCTGCCTTCTGTAATAATCTCTGGTATTTCAATTCACTTTGCTTACCCATGCAATCATCCTTTTATAAAATGAACTATTGTACGATAATAGTTCAAAGTTATTAGATTAGTTTATTCTACAATAAGCTATAGGGTTTGTAAACACATACTTTAACTAACGATTGTTAGTGTAAATGTTGACTAAACTAATGTTTGTTAGTATTATTTAGATGATTATCAAGTTAGACCGAGCTTAAATGTTAGACCTCGCTTTATAGTTATAGGGGAAATAAAGGAGAAAAACATTATGGAAAGAAACGATAAAGATATCAATATAGTAAGTAATAGAACCAGTGGAGAGAACATAATGGTCGTGGCAAAAAGGAAAAAGGGCAAAGAAACGCAAGAAAAGATTTTACGGGTAGCGGCGGAGTTGTTTGCATTGAGAGGGTATGATGCTGTGACGATGCGAAACATTGCTGCAGCCGTCAAAATAAAAGAAAGCTCGATTTATAATCACTTCGATAGCAAGCAGGCGATAAGGGCAGCTTTATTTGAACAGTTTTCGCTAAAGATGAATAGTTCAAGGATTTTAGGTGGTGAGTTTGAAGGACTGTTATTACTGAAGGATGCCGAGAAAATACTACAGCACATGATAGTTCGTTTTGGACAGTCAATAGATAGCACACTAGATCACATTGCGACAATTGTATTTGTCGAGAGGTTTCGAAACAAGCAAGCGGCCGACTTGTATTACTCATTGGTTATCGAAGAGCAAGTTAATTACTATACAAGGGTATTTCAACGTTTGCTTGATGAAGGGCTGCTCCCAGCAGTAAATGTAGATGCCAAAGACATGGCAAAACTGTATAACAACATTCTAGTGACACTAGCAAATGAATATGCTATGGCGAGTAATGGTATGGTTGAACCATCTGTTGTGATAAAGAAAATGATTGATTCGGTGCATTTTTTTGTGAAGCAATACAAGTAAAAATGTGATAGGGGTAAGGGCATGGATACAATTTACAAAACAAAACATGGAGAAAACATAGTAAAAGATTTATATAATCAACAAGTTGAGAGCCTTGGAGTAGGATATGAAGATATCTTTGTGGAAACAAGATTTGGAAAAACGCACATTTTAAAAGTGGGAAACCCAGATGCGACACCGATCTTGCTATTTCACGGTGGGAATAGCACAGCTGCATATTCATTAAAGCAGAACTTGCATTTAATTGAAGATTTTTTAGTATATGCACCTGATACTATTGGACATCCTGGCAAAAGCGATCAAAAGGTTTTATCATCAAATACACTTGAATATGGCGAATGGGCATCAGATGTCATTGACTCCCTAGGATTTGAAAAAATTATCTGCATTGGGGAGTCCTTTGGTGGTGGTATTGTAGCTAAGCTTATGTGCGTATCCCCTGAAAAGATTTCAAAAGCAATACTACTGGTACCAGCAGGTATATATAATGCTTCAAAATCAAAGCTTATTTTTAGCATGGGAATTCCAATGATGATGTATATAGTAACAAAGAAAGAAAAATGGTTTGAGAAAGCATTTTTACCTATGACAACACATGGGGAAGCGATTGATAAAGATACATTGGAGATGATTCGCACAAGCTTTCATTATGTTAAAGTTAATCCTAATATGCCAAGTAATATTAAAAAAGAGGATATAAAGAATTACCAGGCACCCACATTATTGCTTGCTGGCGAAAAAGACGTATTATTTCCAGGTGAAAAAGTAATTAATCGAGCTAAAGAAATAATGCCTAATCTTGAAACGCATCTTTTGCAAGAGTGTGGTCATTTGTATTTTTCTTCAGATAAGAGAAAGCAATATATAAAGAGAATAATAAATGATTTTTTATCTAAATAGTCGAGAAAAGAGTTGATGGTTAATGAGTAAAGCGTCAACAGTCAAAACGATAGTGTCGAATGGCAATGCGTTATTGTCTGCTGGTATTTTTTTTACGGTTATCATTGTGCTTTGGCCGATATTGATGGTTATGTCTGAAGTACAAGGTACTACGCAGGAACAGTTAATGACGATTGCTGATAGTCCAAGGGTATATACAATCAATTTTGCCGTTGCATCCTTGATTGCCCCTGCAATTACATGGATTATGTTACTCTTGGCATTCGGAATAAAAACGAAAAAGGATACACCATTTCTTAATCGGTTTGGTGCTCTGTTGCTAGCGCCGTACGTCACACTAGTAAGCTTGGCGTATACATCGCAGTATACGTTGCTACAAAGTTTATTGCGTGAGGGAGATTGGATGCAAGCAAAGCTCTGGTTTTTTGATAACCAGGGTTCGATACCGTATTTCGCCAATCAATTGGGATATACTTTTTTTGCGTTAAGTGCCCTTATGATTGGTTATAAATTTTTATTGGAACAAGGGATACTTAAGGCAATTGGGTATTTGTTATGGGCATCTGGAGTGTTGTCAATTGCGGCTTTCGTTGGGCTTGCTATTAATAATGACATTATGAACTCTAGCACCATTATTAGTGGTCTATTAACTGTTCCTATTGGAGTCCTTGTAATGGTACTTGGTTGGAGGCGAGGTCGAGAGCATGACTAAGAAACAAATTAAGATTTTTGGAGAGGTAGCACCTGGCTTTGAAGAAGTAAAGATAGAATTTGAAAAGAACTTCTACGAACGAAAGGAGCTAGGGGCTGCCTGTGCAGTTTACTATAAAGGACAAAAGGTAGTCGATCTCTGGGGTGGGTATAAGAAAGAGAATCAGCCCTGGGAGCATGATACGATGGCGGTACTCTTCTCAGCGACGAAAGGCATCGCTTCCGTCGTCTTAGCAAAATTACATTCAGAAGGATTACTAGATTACGAGGAAAAGATAGCTACGTATTGGCCCGAATTTGCCCAAAATGGAAAAGAAAATATCACAGTGAAGCAATTGTTATCCCAGCAAGCAGGCCTAGTGCTTCTAGATGAAAAGCTAGATATTACGGAACTGCACGATTTTGACAAGACAGCGAAAATAATTGCTAGAGCAAAACCGTTATGGACCCCAGGAGAATATCAAGGGTATCAAGCGACTACCATTGGATTTTATTTAGGAGAAATAGTTAGGCGAGTTGATAGAAAAAAACGGACCTTAGGTGTGTATTTTCATGAGGAAGTCGCGAAGCCATTAGGGTTAGATATCCATATTGGGCTACCAGACACAATTACAGATAAACAACTAGCGGACATCGAGATGGTGAATCCGTTATTGGCGATTTTTAATATTCGCAAGATGCCTGCTGGAATAAGGAAAGCTATGCTAAATATCCATTCACCTTTTGTCAAATCTATGACATTGGTGAGGGGATATGACCCTAATAAAAGGGCGACTTGGCGAGTAGAGCAGCCCTCTGGTAATGGAATTGCGACAGCTAGGTCGTTAGCAAGCTTATATGGGATGCTGGCGAACGGTGGAGCGGAGCTAGGGCTAGCAGCCAAAACATTTGACTACTTAAATGCTTCTCCTGAACAACCAAAGAACGGTTTTCTTGACAAGGTAATGAATATAGAGACTCGCTATGGTGTTGGTTTTATGAAGCCTGATTCGACATTTTCGTTTTCTGATAACCCTAAAGCCTTTGGCTTTTTAGGGGCAACAGGCTCCTTTGCCTTTGCAGATCCCCAAAGAAAAATTGGCTATGCTTATATTACCAAGAAGATGGGTTATTACGGAGTCAATGACCCGAGGGAAAAAAGTGTACGTGAAGCAATGTATAAAGCAAACTTGACATAACAACAGACTATGTTATATATTTATAATATAAAGTTAAAAATATATAACATAGAGGAGTGAAAACCTATGTATTTAAATAATAAGCTGGGTTACTTAGGTCTTTTAGGATTTATAGGACTTATAGGACTTTCAGGCAATTATTATTTCTTTGGCTTCTTTGGCTTTTTTGTATACTTTAAGTACTTCAAGGTGATTCCTGACGAATTATTCAAGGAAAATGTCCGAAAAGCAGCAACGCCTAGCTTTTTTGTTAGTATTTTTGTGTCAGTTTTGGTTGCTAGTTATGGATCTACTCTTAAAGATGTCTCTACTCAAGAGCTATCACAATACTTTGCAACAGGCCTTGCTATCAATTTTGCACTTCCAATTTTTGTTTTCACGGTAATTCTAGTTTATCTAGAAGTTTCTGAAAATTAAAGATGGTGGTGAAGAATAATGGCATTGCAAACAAAAATTAGAGAATACCGCGCCAAATATAATATGAAGCAAGAAGAGCTAGCTGCTAAGGTCGGTGTAAGACGGGAGACGATAAGTCACTTAGAGAAAGGGAAATACAACCCGTCATTAAAGCTAGCTTTTGATATAGCTAACGTTTTCAATACAACTGTAGACGAACTATTTATTTTTGTTGACGATGAATCGTAAACAAATCTTTGTATATAAAGTGTTGCACATGAATAACTGTAAATGGACGTTATAATGGGGTGATTTTAATGCTTCAAGAGAAAGTAGAGCGAATTCTAACGGATTTGGATGAAATAAAGAAAAGGGTAGGGGAGAAACAGGCGAAAGCTCTTGATATAGAACAACTGGAGCGGGTGATTAAAAGGTTAGCATCCTTCGCAGATGTTTGCAAAGAATGTGAAACACATTTAGGAGATTTAAAGTTAGAAATAGAACAATTAACTCAACGTCAAGAACAGTTTGAAAAATTAATGTTTAAAGAGTTACTGCACAAGAAGAATGGAGCAATCGCTCATCTGCAAAAAGAGCATAAATTAGTTACTGAAAATTATTATATGAGCATTTACATGTCTATCGGTATGAGTTTTGGATTGATTTTTGGCATGCTTCTACTTGATAACCTTGCATTAGGATTGCCTATTGGTTTATCTATAGGTCTAGCAATTGGAGTTGGAATGGATGCAGATGCCAAGAAAAAAGGGCTAACAATATAGGAGGGGCACAAGTGGTTTTAAAACTAGAGAACGTATCTAAAAAGTTTAAAAATTTTACAGCGGTTGATGACTTATCAATCAGCATACCAGAAAAAGAGATGTTTGGTTTTCTCGGAGCAAATGGTGCTGGGAAAACGACAACGTTCCGTATGATATTAGGGATATTAAATCCAACACATGGAAAGATTACTTGGAATGACGAGCCAATTAACTATTCTACTAGTCCACAAATCGGGTATCTTCCTGAAGAAAGAGGACTGTACCCAAAGCTAAATGTTAAAGATCAAGTAATCTACCTAGCAAGGCTACGGGGTATGCAAAAACAGGACATCTTACAAGAATTAGATTACTGGTTGGAGCGTTTTAAAATATCAGATTACCTTAATAAAAAAGTAGAAGAGCTATCAAAGGGTAATCAACAAAAAATTCAATTAATTACGGCTATTATCCACAAACCAAAGCTTTTAATTTTAGATGAGCCTTTTAGTGGATTGGATCCAGTAAATGTAGAAATGCTAAAAAGCGCTGTATTAGAAATGAAGAATAATGGAACGACGATTGTGTTTTCAAGCCACCAGATGAATCATGTAGAAGAAATGTGTGAGCATCTTTGCATTATGCACCATGGTAAGCCAGTAGTTCACGGGTCATTGAAAGATATTAAACGCTCGTTTGGCAAGAAGAATTTAATAATTCATGGCGATTTTGATATGGAGTTCTTAACTAACTATTCAGGTGTAACAAAGGTTAAAAAGACCACTGAAGGGTTGCATTTGCAGATTATTGGTGAACACGTAGCTGAGAAAATCTTACAGGACATTGTAGGTAAAGGCTTCATTAGCAAGTTTGTACTTGAAGAGCCTTCTTTAAATGATATCTTCATAGAGAAAGTAGGTGCTTCATATGAATAACTTCTTTATA
The DNA here is from genome assembly GCF_001730225.1 of Desulfuribacillus alkaliarsenatis. Classification (NCBI taxonomy): domain Bacteria; kingdom Bacillati; phylum Bacillota; class Desulfuribacillia; order Desulfuribacillales; family Desulfuribacillaceae; genus Desulfuribacillus; species Desulfuribacillus alkaliarsenatis. Next base: position 262,057 of record NZ_MIJE01000022.1, read on the forward strand.
ATCTTGATGCATACGTACAAGAGCAAGGTAAAATCAAAACAATTTATAATTAGTACACTAGTAACGCTAGCAATTATGATTGGCTTAACAAATATACCAAATATAGTAGAGTTTTTTGATAGAGATAAAGAAGCAGATAAGATTGCTGTTATAGATGAAGCTAATTTGTTCTTTGATGCGCTAGAGCAGTCAATAGTTAGTGATAGTATTGAGTTAGTTAACTACGAGGCAGGAGAACAGAATGCTCAATCAGATGTTGAACAGGGGATATTTAGGGGACTATTGATTTTAACAGCGGACGATAACGACCTACCTTTGGCGACATATAAATCTATGACAATGAGTAATTGGACAATACCAAATGAGCTACAAAACAGCTTACAGCAGATAAAAACTCAACTTGCAGCATCACAAATAAATCTAACTGCAGAGCAACTAGATAAACTTTATGAGCCTATTCAGTTCGAACAAGTAGCTTTAGCAGAAAATGCTAGAACAGAACAGGAGTTAAATCAAGCTAGAGGCCTTGTATATGTATTGCTGTTCGTAATCTACTTTGCAGTAATTATGTATGCTAGTATGATCGCAATGGAGGTGGCGACGGAGAAATCTTCCCGGGTAATGGAGATTTTGATATCTAGTGCATCGCCAACCCAGCATATGTTCGCGAAAATACTCGGAGTTGGGATGTTAAGCTTGACTCAATTGACGTTGATTCTAGGTGTGGGGTATTTTTCAATAAGTCAAAATCTTTCTGCACTTGAAGGTGGCTTTTTCGAAGTATTCGGATTCAATAATATAGCACCAATGACTATTATGTACGCAGTTATTTTCTGTATATTAGGATACTTCCTATATGCAACATTAGCGGCGTTCTTAGGATCATTAGTTAGTAGAATCGAAGATGTACAACAAATGATTACACCGATGACACTTTTAATCATTGCTGGTTTTATGATTTCGATGATTGGCTTAAGTACTCCAGAAGCTACATTTATTACAATAACATCGTATATTCCGTTCTTTACACCGATGATCATGTTTATGCGTGTGGGCATGCTTAACCTGCCTGTTTGGGAGCCGATGGTAGGGATTGGAATTCTAATAGGAACAATTATTATCTTAGCTGTTTTTGGCGCTAGAGTATATAAAGGCGGAGTATTAATGTACGGTAAGCCTAGCTTCTTCAAGAACATCAAAGAAGCATTACAATTCTCAAAGGACGAAACAAAATAGAATAATAGCAACAAAATGAAATAGAATCCTAGTAAAAAAACAAAAATTAACCAGCTATCATGTATTGCAAGATAGCTGGTTTTTTGCATGTTAGCCGTTAAATTTACAGGTGTTAATTTAAAGTACTATGAAGATATGCTTATCTACATTCGCTTTTCTTATAACAAATCAGATCAAGAGGTAGAAGAAGTCTTATCAGAATTACTAGACCACTTATTAGATGCGCAAGCTGAAGGGAAAACAGCATATGAAGTTTTTGGAGATGAGCCGAAGAAGTATGCTGCATATAACAAGAAAAAGGATTGAGAAGGATTAATTCATCCACTATTTTAAGTAAATCAGAATATTCTATCATTTAGTATTAAGTGGTGGTATAATTTACTATTATAAGGTAATTGGGAGTGTTGTCATGGTATCAAAAATCTTAATTGTTGATGACTCCAGCACAGATCGCTTGATTATTTCGGGTATGTTGTATGATTATGATATCGTAACTGCTTGCGATGGTCGAGAAGCTATGCAGTTGATTGCAAAAGATCCACACATAGACCTGATGATTCTCGATTTGAATATGCCTATAATGAACGGATTTGAAGTACTTAATGAAATAAAAAGAAATCCTGCGTATAAAGAGATTCGAACAATCATCTTAACAAACTCAGATGAAGTTGACAACGAAGTAAAGGGTTTGAAATTAGGTGCGGTTGACTACATCAGGAAGCCATTAAATATAGAATCACTACGAATTCGAATTGATATCCATCTCCGTTTAAAAGATGCTCAAAGAAAAATGGAACAAGACAACGAGCGACTGGATGCTATGGTGGCGAAAAAAACCAGAGAGTTAGTTGCTACGAGAGACATTACAATCCATGCACTGGTTGGATTGTTAGAGGTTCGAAATGTTGAATCGAGCAATCACACGATACGGACTAAGAAAATTATGAGAGTGCTTTGTAGACATTTGCAAAAGAAGGAAGCGTATCGGGACATCTTGACAGATGAATATATAAACGAATTGGTGACTACGACGCCACTTCACGATATTGGGAAAGTAGGCATCCCAGATCGAATTTTACTAAAGCCTGATAGACTTACAGATGAAGAGTATACAATCATGAAAAAACACGTTGTTTATGGAGTACAAGCATTGAAAGATGAGATACACGATGAGAAGGATATTCCAAGCTTTATTAAAACAGCTATCGAAATTGCAGGCTCTCATCACGAAAAATTTGATGGAACAGGCTATCCCCTAGGTTTATCTGGAGAATCAATTCCACTTCCAGGCAGACTCATGGCAATCATTGATGTGTATGACGCACTTATGAGCAAGCGTGTATATAAGCCTGCTTATGACAGTTCGCGTACGATTCAATATATTACAGAGCAAAGCGGAAAGCACTTCGACCCAGCTATAGTGCAGGGGTTTTTGGAAGTAAAGGATGAGATTATCGCTATTTCACTAGAACACATACAAGAAGAGTTGTTGGAGGAGGCGTATTAAATGCGCAAGCTCTTATTAGTAGTAACAATTACTTGTATTTTAATTATCAGTTCATCTGCTCTCGATGCAACAGGCTCTTCAATCCAGTGGACTGAACAAGAAATCGAATTTATGGATAATAATCCTGTAATTAGACTCGGAGTTGATCCAGCGTTTGTGCCCTTCGAATTTATTGATGCAGATGGAGAATATAAGGGAATTACGGCCGAATATATTCAGTTGGTTCAAGAAAGAACGGGTTTGGTTATTGAGGTAGTCAGTGGCTTAACATGGACAGAAGCATATGACAAAGCTCTTGCTGGTGATATTGATGTACTTCCTGCAGTAGCCAAAACATCTGAACGGGAACAACACTTTTTGTTTTCCAATCGATACTATAATTTCAAGAGAGTCATTGTAACAATGGATACAAACAATTATATAAAAGGGATTCACGACTTGGAAGGATTAATGGTTGCTGTCCAGAGAAATAGCTCTCATCATAGCTATCTACTTTCATATCCAGGAATCAATCTTAGTTTATATGATTCAGTGGAAGAAGCATTAACGTCTGTAGCCGATGGCACTGAAATTGCTTTTGTCGGTAATCTAGCGACCACCAATTACTTGATTCGCTCCACTGCATTAACCAATTTAAAGTTTACTGCCTTTGATACGGAACAGCAGCAAGGGTTATACTTTGCTGTCAGGAAGGACTGGCCAGAACTTATTGGTATTTTGAATAAGGCGTTAGCAACAATAACAGAAGCAGAGAGAATAGCCATACATAATAAATGGATTGGTTTAGAAACAGAAATCGATTATAGTCCGATTATTCGCATCATTGCTGGAGTCGGATTTTTTATATTGCTTATTTGGTTGGTATCTGTTTATTGGATATATCAATTGCGCAAAGAAATAATAAAACGAAAGGCAATTCAAGTAGAATTAGAACAGGCGAAGCGAGAAGCAGAAATAGCCAATGATTTTAAATCAAACTTTATGGCGAGGATGTCACACGAGATTAGAACGCCTCTGAACGCCATAACAGGCATGGCGTACCTGCTAAAAAAAACTAATGTGTCACTTACACAGAAAATGTATATCGAACGAATTCGACAAGCTTCAAATACTATGTTAGGCATTATTAACGACATCTTAGACTTTTCAAAGATAGAAGCTGGAAAAGTTGATTTAGAGATTGTATCTTTTAACTTAGACGAGGTTATAAAGGATGTAATCGCAATTGTTTCTTATAAAATAGAAGAACAAGGTATCGGACTAAGGGTCACAAAAGATCCTAATGTTCCGACTTGGCTTTACGGTGATCAAAAACGAATTGAGCAAATTCTATTAAATATTCTTAACAATGCTGCAAAATTCACATCAAATGGTGAAGTATCATTAGATGTTCGCCTGATGGCTAAGGAATCAAACATACATCACTTGTCGTTTTCTATCAAAGATACAGGGATAGGCATGTCTGAAGCTCAAGTGAAACAGCTCTTCTTACCATTTTCCCAAGCTGACTCTAGTATTAATCGGCGATTTGGGGGGACAGGGCTGGGGCTGTCTATTGTGAAAAGCTTTGTAGATATGATGGGTGGTCAGGTACAAGTCTATAGTACAGAAGGGGAAGGTTCGACGTTTATTGTGCAGCTATCGCTAGAAATAGATAGTAAAAAAGAAAGTGAGTTTATAGAAGAAATAGCATCGGGCTATTTTGCGAATATACGAACTTTAGTATTGGAAAAGACAGGGGCAAACATGAATGTCATAGATAGCTACTTAAGTGCATTTGGCATGGGGTGTGAATTGACTTCATCCCAAGTAAGTGCAATAAGTATGCTAGAAAATGCTAACAAAAAATATGCGGAACCTTTTGATTTGTTAATACTTGACTATGATACACCTGATGAAAAAGGATTTGCCTTCATCAAAGGTGTGCGGGAAAATAAAAAGATAAAAAAAACACCCAAAATTATGCTGTTACTACCAATGAATCGGGAAGATTTACTAGATAACCTGGAGCAGTATGGCGTTGATATAGGGATTGTGAAGCCAATTATTCCGTCGATTCTATTTAATGGGATTCTAGAGTTATTTCAGTTGAGCGCAATAGCAACTAATCAAGAACTGGGTGTATGGAATGAAGGTTTCTGCAGCCCAGAAAACAATCCCTATGGAATTCTGGTGGTGGAAGATAATAAGACCAATCAATTAATAGTAGAGTCAGTGTTGAAACAAACAGGCTTTCGGGTATGGTTAGCTAATAATGGGGTAGAGGGTGTAAGTGTATACAAGAAACATAAACAAAGTATTGATCTAATCCTTATGGATCTACACATGCCTGAAATGAATGGATATGATGCGTCGCTGCAAATTAGAGAGGAGTCAGTGGAAGTGCCAATTGTGGCAATGACGGCTGATGTAGTCCAAGGAGTAAAGGAAAAATGTGAAGAACATGGAATTGGACATTATATTAGCAAACCGTTTAACCCTGAACGCTTGATTCAAGTAATTACAGAAATATTAAATATAGCAAAACGAGAGTCAAAATCTACCTCATCCCAAAACTTAGAGTCAGACTCAAATATACTAAATGAAAGCATAGGGTTACAACATATTGGCAACAACCAGCAGTTGTATGAGAAGGTTTTACAAGAATACTATAATGAGAATCAACAAACGATATATAAGCTATCTAGTGCTATAGGAAGCAAGAGATATGATGAAGCTATCCAAATTGTTCATAAATTGAAAAGTAGTACAGGAAGTATAGGGGCAATCGAATTACATAAAGTGACTATCGATCTCCAAAAGGCTTTGAAAGAAAACAAGGATGAAGAAATTGCGGCACTTTTTGCTGGTTTCCGAATTTCAATGGAAAAGCTACTAATGAGGATTAGAGAAAATCATATGTAAATTAGAATGGGTATGGGAGAAGGTAATAGCATGACAAACAAAAAAATAGATTATAAAAAAGAGTATAAAGAACTATACTTACCAAAGAACAAACCGATGCTAATTGAAGTGCCGTCTATGGATTTCATTATGGTTGACGGCACGGGAGATCCAAACAACAACCCAGAATTCGAGCATGCAGTAGAAGTGCTTTACGGTCTGTCTTATACAATAAAAATGAGTCACAAGAAAGGACAACAGCCTCCAGGGTATTATGAGTATGTAGTTCCGCCGCTTGAAGGTTTATGGTGGATTGAGGAAGGGACATTTTGTTTGACAGAACGGGACAATTGGAAGTGGACAGTGATGATTAGACAACCTGAATTCGTCAATGAAGAAGTCTTTCAATGGGCATGCAAAGAATTAGAAAAGAAAAAACCTGAATTAAAACTAGAATTAGCGCGATTTGAATCCTTTGCAGAAGGACTCAGCGTTCAGATGATGCATATAGGTCCATACTCTACGGAGCCAGAAACGGTGGAGATTATGACTGAATATATCAAGCAGCAGGGGCTTATCGACTGCGTTGGTATTGAGGGTGGCAAGCACCATGAAATCTATATTTCTGATCCAAGAAAGAGCAAACCAGAGTCAATGAAAACTGTACTGCGCCATCCAGTGAAACGGGCAAGGGGTTAAATATATGCTTAAAGAACAAGTATTAAAGCAATATTTTGGTTATGACAGCTTCCGTGAAGGGCAGGAAGAATTAATTAACCAAACACTTCAGGGCAATGATATTATAGGCATTATGCCGACTGGAGCGGGGAAATCATTATGTTTCCAAGTGCCAGCACTTATGCTGGAAGGCATTACCATCGTCATATCACCGCTGATTTCTTTAATGAGAGATCAAGTGCAGGCCCTGATTGCTAGTGGAGTTTCTGCAGCCTTTATTAACTCGTCTTTAAACTATAATCAAACACTTAAAGCATTGGAAAATGCAAAGGCAGGCAAATATAAAATAATTTACGTGGCACCTGAACGCCTAGAAACACCTGAGTTTCATAGTTTTGCCATGAATGCACGTATAGCAATGGTGACGGTTGACGAAGCCCATTGTGTATCTCAATGGGGTCAGAATTTCCGACCGAGTTATTTAAAGATTCGTGACTTCATCAATGAATTAGCAGAAAGACCTATAGTAGCAGCATTTACAGCGACGGCTACTAAAGAAGTAAAACAAGACATTGAAAACCTGTTGAGTTTGCATAATCCTTTCGTTATGGCGACAGGCTTCAACCGAGAAAACCTTTACTTTGAAGTGCAAAAACCTACAGACAAGTACAAGGCAGTTATTCAATACTTACAAAACAATCCAAACCGCAGTGGTATCATATACTGTTCGACTAGAAAAGCAGTCGAAGAGGTATATGAGCGCTTAAGTAATGATCAGTATGAAGCGACTCAGTATCACGCAGGTTTGTCCGAAAATGAACGCACTAAGAATCAGGATGATTTTCTTTATGACAGGAAAACCATCATGGTGGCAACGAATGCCTTTGGCATGGGGATTGATAAGAGCAATGTATCCTTTGTCATTCATTACAATATGCCGAAGAACATCGAAAGTTATTACCAAGAAGCTGGGAGAGCGGGACGCGATGGTACTGCGGCAGATTGTATCTTGCTCTATGGTGGACAAGATGTGATAACCAATCAATTTTTAATTGATCAAAACAATGAAAATAATGAATTAGACAGTGCGTTTGCAGACCAAATCAAAGAAAAAGAACGCGAACGATTGAAGCAAATGACATACTACTGCCATACCTTTAACTGCTTACGAGAGTACATACTGAAATATTTTGGAGAGTATACCCATAGCAGCTGCGGTAATTGCAGCAGTTGTAACACGAACTATGAAGAAGTTGATATCGTTGAAGATGCCCAGAAAATTCTATCCTGCATCATCAGAATGGGCGAACGTTATGGTGTGAAAATGGTAATAGATACATTGCGCGGTAGTAAGGCAGCGAAAATCATAAGACTAGGACTAGATGATATTAAAAGCTATGGAATCATGGCACACGCAAAAGAGCACGAAATCCGCGATGTTATTAACCACCTAGTGCTAAATGAATATATCTTACTGACAAACGACGAATTTCCAGTAGCCAAGGTTACGACGAAAGGTAAAGAATGGCTTCTTAATGGTGGAAAACTTACGATGAAGGCTGTCAAAAAAGATCTAAGTAAAGAAGATGCTAAAGCGCCATACAGTAAAATATTAAGTAAACAGAAAGTGCAAATCAATCAAGCGCTCTTTCAGAAGCTCAGGGATTTGCGCTATCAACTAGCACAACAGCAAAATGTACCAGCGTTCGTTGTCTTTACCGATGCAACTTTAGTTGACATGTGTCAAAAGTTACCGACCAACGACTCGGAATTTTTAGATGTCTCTGGAGTCGGCGACAAAAAGCTAGAAGCGTATGGACAAGCATTCATGGAGGTTATTCGAGACTATCAGCAGGATGAAGGAGTAAGTGATCATGGTAATTCGGACATCAATACTGACGCCGTAAGCATTATAGAAGTAAGTGATTACGTAAAATCTGAATTTGAAATATCTGAGGAACCTTTGCCGATAAGTTTGATAACCGACCGTATTAATGCGTTATTACTGCAGAAGACAGACAAGAAAGTTGTAGCTGCAAAAGTTCAAGATTATCTAATTGAGCTGGGGTATCTACAGTTAGAAACTTTAAATGAGAAGAATTTCAAGGTTGCCACGGAAAAAGGCGAGCGGATTGGCATTTCATCACTACAGAAAACAAAACAGAATGGTGAAATCTATAAGCAAAATTTTTACAACTGTACTGCTCAGAAAATGATAATTGAGCAAGTCGAAGCAGTTATAGAATACGCACAGAAAATGAGTAATAGGAAATGAGTAATTAGAAAAATGAGTAAATAGAATTTAAAAGAGGACCTCTAAAAAGTTCAATAAGAGGTCCTCGTGTTATGAGTTTAGACTTAGTTAAGGTTTAGCTTGTGCTTGATTATATATGCTGTGATTAGGAAAAAGACGAGTGCGGCTGCAGTAGAAGTTGATAGGAATAGCAACTCTGGCACAAAGCTGTGATTAGTGGAGCTTGTATCCACTCCTGCAACAGCTACATCAGTCGTTGTCGCAGGGATAGAAATCTTAAGTGCTAACCAATTATAAAAAATTATAGATGCAACTGAAACTGTAATTCCCACACCCATTCCTAGTTTTCGATTGCGAATGGCTACTGTAGATAAGGCTATACCCATGTAAATTGCAAGAATCATTGGAATGACATTTAAGTTAATTGCAACAATCCCTTTTACTGCTTCTGTGAAGTATCTCCAATTCATAAAAGCTATAACAAAGTCCATCGACACTTGAGAACGAGCCATTAATGAAACCATGATAATCGTACAAATCAGAATAAGATTAAACCATAGGACTGTTGTAATAAGTTTCGATAGCAATAGCTGATAAGGTTTAACGGGTAAAGAAAACATTAAATACCCTTCATCACCAAATAGATTCCTTTTAAAATGCTGTAATATCAGCCATACGCACATTACGCCTACTGTAAATAGTGATACACTAAAAACAAACGCAACACCTGCTTGAACAACTGTGTCATATAGATATGGCATAACAATACCAAAGGCTATAAGTATAGCTGCCATTGTTAAAAATTTTCTGTACGCAAATTGGATATCTAACTTTATTAATTTTCCTAGCATCGGAATACCTCCCTAAACAATTGATCAATTGACTGCTTATTATCTAATCGTAATGACTCAGCTTCTCCTGATAGCACAATTTCACCATCTTTTAGAAAGATAATATCGTCAAAAATAGTCTCTACATCAGAAATAATATGAGTGGACAATAGAATCGAGCTTCCATCGGCAAAATTGTTTAAAATAGTCGATAGTATAACTTCTCTAGCGGCTGGGTCGACACCGGCGATTGGCTCATCTAGAATATAGAGATTGGCACGGCGTGACATTGTAAGAACCAATAAGAGCTTTTCCTTCATTCCTTTAGACAGCTCAGATATTCGTTTATCCTCTGGTACTTTTAAAGATTCTAGTAACTCTTTTGCACGGGTAGAGTCAAAATCGGCAAAAAAGTCAGTGTAAACTTTGACGGCATCTTTAGCCTTAAGCCATTCAGGCAACGCCATTTTATCTGGTAAATAGCTTACAATACTTTTTGTTTCTATCCCTGGCATATGGCCGTCCACAAGTACGTCTCCATTATAATCAGCTATCAATCCATTAATAATTTTGATTATTGTTGTTTTCCCGCTACCATTTGGCCCAAGCAAACCTACGATTCGTCCTGGAGATATATTGAAAGAAACATTTTTTAATGCCGTTTGCTTACCGTAATTTTTATTTAGCCGAGTAATTTCTAATAAATTATCATTCATTGTCTAATTCTCCTCCATTCTCTTTAATAAACCTTTCGATTTCCTCTAATGAGCATCCGAGGGAAGCCATTTTTTCAAGAAAATCTTTTACTAATTCCTTAGTCAAATCGTTACGCAACCTATTAATCAAATCCTGATCCTTTGTGATGAAGCGTCCTGCCGTACGTTCCGTATACAGCAAACCCTCGCGCTCTAGCTCACTTAATGCTCGCTGCAATGTATTCGGATTTACTCCAAGATTCAAAGCTAACTCTCTGACAGGCAACACTTTCTCGCCAGGTTTTAACGTGCCGCTGCAAATTTCGCGCTTGAATCCATCGACGATTTGAGTGTATATCGGAAGGGCAGGGTCAAAAACTAAATTCATCTTAGCACCTCCATTGTATTATTGTATTATTGCATTATTGTATTAAGATACTAATACAATAATGCAATAATTAGTAAATGTCAATAGGCAAAAAACAAAACTTGGCATACGTTATAAAAAAAGAGCAGGTAGCTAATGTAAAAACTGATTAGCTACCTGCTCTTCAATATTCAATTTATAAGCGTGTGTTTATTGAACGAAAAAGCCAGCAATTTGCTCGTTTTCGTCAAATCAATCTCCCAATTGAGTAATATTTTAGAAATGAACCACGTGTGTACTTGAAATGAGCCACCATGTTCATCAGATAGAGCCACTATGGTCATGGCGAGAGCCACCTCTTGTATAATGGATAAATGCACCATCAGGTGCAAATCAAATACAGGAGGTCAAACCAAATGACCAAATATCGAGAAATCCTTAGGCTTAATAGTCAAGGTATGAGCCAACGCAGTATTTCATCTAGCTGCCAGTGCTCACGAAACACCGTCAAG
>NZ_MIJE01000023.1 GCF_001730225.1 Desulfuribacillus alkaliarsenatis
ACCGCCCGTCACACCACGAGAGTTTGTAACACCCGAAGCCGGTGGGGTAACCCGTAAGGGAGCTAGCCGTCGAAGGTGGGACAGATGATTGGGGTGAAGTCGTAACAAGGTAGCCGTATCGGAAGGTGCGGCTGGATCACCTCCTTTCTAAGGAAACAGACCGTGAAATAATCGGTCATAGAGACATCGGTCTCAGACGTATGTTTTGATTGCAATACAGTTTTCAGGGAATTTTACTGAAAACCTAGATAAGTTAGCTAGACTAACTCATCTACAGGTTTCGTAATTCTCTTGAACCATGACAACTACACATCCTAAATCGAAAAGACATCGATTAAAAAATCTAAAAGCTGAAAGCAAAAACAAATACGAAACCTTGAAAAACCCAAGGTTAAGCTAATAAGAGCGTATGGTGGATGCCTAGGCGCTAGGAGCCGAAGAAGGACGGAGCGAACGCCGAAACGCCACGGGGAGCTGTAAGCAAGCATTGAGCCGTGGATATCCGAATGGGGGAACCCAGTATCCGTAATGGGATATTACCCATACCTGAACACATAGGGTATGAGGAGGCAGACTCAGGGAACTGAAACATCTAAGTACCTGGAGGAAAAGAAAACAAAAGTGATTCCCTAAGTAGCGGCGAGCGAACGGGGAGAAGCCCAAACCTATACTATGTAAGCCTACAAGCGTTGTAATATAGGTGTTGCGGGGCATAGAAAGGGTGTTTGTAGCCACCCACAAAGACAACAAACGGTATTCGAACCAATTGGGAAATTGGACCGAAGAAGGTGAAAGTCCTGTAGAAGAAACCGTTTCGCGCTTTGTCTATGACCCCAAGTACGGCGGGACACGAGAAATCCCGTCGGAATCCAGGAGGACCATCTCCTAAGGCTAAATACTACCTAGCGACCGATAGTGAACCAGTACCGTGAGGGAAAGGTGAAAAGCACCCCGGGAGGGGAGTGAAATAGAACCTGAAACCATATGCTTACAAGCAGTCGGAGCACGTTAAAAGTGTGACGGCGTGCCTTTTGTAGAATGAACCGGCGAGTTATGG
>NZ_MIJE01000024.1 GCF_001730225.1 Desulfuribacillus alkaliarsenatis
TAGTAATCGCGGATCAGAATGCCGCGGTGAATACGTTCCCGGGCCTTGTACACACCGCCCGTCACACCACGAGAGTTTGTAACACCCGAAGCCGGTGGGGTAACCCGTAAGGGAGCTAGCCGTCGAAGGTGGGACAGATGATTGGGGTGAAGTCGTAACAAGGTAGCCGTATCGGAAGGTGCGGCTGGATCACCTCCTTTCTAAGGAAACAGACCGTGAAATAATCGGTCATAGAGACATCGGTCTCAAAAGTTGACGCACTGTTTTGATTGCATACTATATAGTTTTGAGGGAACTTACACGACAAGTGATTGTCGTGTTTATTAACCTCTTAGTATAATTTCAAATTTATGCTAATTCACATGTGGGTCTATAGCTCAGCTGGTTAGAGCGCACGCCTGATAAGCGTGAGGTCGATGGTTCGAGTCCATTTAGACCCACCACATGTGGGGCCATAGCTCAGCTGGGAGAGCGCCTGCCTTGCACGCAGGAGGTCAGCGGTTCGATCCCGCTTGGCTCCACCAGTTCCATGACAACTACACATCCTAAATCGAAAAGACATCGATTAAAAAATCTAAAAGCTGAAAGCAAAAACAAATACGAAACTTTGGAAAACCCAAGGTTAAGCTAATAAGAGCGTATGGTGGATGCCTAGGCGCTAGGAGCCGAAGAAGGACGGAGCGAACGCCGAAACGCCACGGGGAGCTGTAAGCAAGCATTGAGCCGTGGATATCCGAATGGGGGAACCCAGTATCCGTAATGGGATACTACCCATA
>NZ_MIJE01000025.1 GCF_001730225.1 Desulfuribacillus alkaliarsenatis
TAGTAATCGCGGATCAGAATGCCGCGGTGAATACGTTCCCGGGCCTTGTACACACCGCCCGTCACACCACGAGAGTTTGTAACACCCGAAGCCGGTGGGGTAACCCGTAAGGGAGCTAGCCGTCGAAGGTGGGACAGATGATTGGGGTGAAGTCGTAACAAGGTAGCCGTATCGGAAGGTGCGGCTGGATCACCTCCTTTCTAAGGAAACAGACCGTGAAATAATCGGTCATAGAGACATCGGTCTCAAGCGACGTATGTTTTGATTGCAATACAGTTTTCAGGGAATTTTACTGAAAACCTAGAAACCAAGGTAACCCCTTAGTTTCCAAAAGGTTTCGTAATTCTCTTGAACCATGACAACTACACATCCTAAATCGAAAAGACATCGATTAAAGAAATCTAAAAGCTGAAAGCAAAAACAAATACGAAACTTTGGAAAACCCAAGGTTAAGCTAATAAGAGCGTATGGTGGATGCCTAGGCGCTAGGAGCCGAAGAAGGACGGAGCGAACGCCGAAACGCCACGGGGAGCTGTAAGCAAGCATTGAGCCGTGGATATCCGAATGGGGGAACCCAGTATCCGTAATGGGATACTACCCATACCTGAACACATAGGGTATGAGGAGGCAGACCCAGGGAACTGAA
>NZ_MIJE01000026.1 GCF_001730225.1 Desulfuribacillus alkaliarsenatis
AAATCTAAAAGCTGAAAGCAAAAACAAATACGAAACTTTGGAAAACCCAAGGTTAAGCTAATAAGAGCGTATGGTGGATGCCTAGGCGCTAGGAGCCGAAGAAGGACGGAGCGAACGCCGAAACGCCACGGGGAGCTGTAAGCAAGCATTGAGCCGTGGATATCCGAATGGGGGAACCCAGTATCCGTAATGGGATACTACCCATACCTGAACACATAGGGTATGAGGAGGCAGACCCAGGGAACTGAAACATCTAAGTACCTGGAGGAAAAGAAAACAAAAGTGATTCCCTAAGTAGCGGCGAGCGAACGGGGAGAAGCCCAAACCTATACTATGTAAGCCTACAAGCGTTGTAATATAGGTGTTGCGGGGCATAGAAGGGGTGTTTGTAGACACCCACAAAGACAACAAACGGTATTCGAACCAATTGGGAAATTGGACCGAAGAAGGTGAAAGTCCTGTAGAAGAAACCGTTTCGCGCTTTGTTTATGACCCCAAGTACGGCGGGACACGTGAAATCCCGTCGGAATCCAGGAGGACCATCTCCTAAGGCTAAATACTACCTAGCGACCGATAGTGAACCAGTACCGTGAGGGAAAGGTGAAAAGCACCCCGGGAGGGGAG
>NZ_MIJE01000027.1 GCF_001730225.1 Desulfuribacillus alkaliarsenatis
ACCGCCCGTCACACCACGAGAGTTTGTAACACCCGAAGCCGGTGGGGTAACCCGTAAGGGAGCTAGCCGTCGAAGGTGGGACAGATGATTGGGGTGAAGTCGTAACAAGGTAGCCGTATCGGAAGGTGCGGCTGGATCACCTCCTTTCTAAGGAAACAGACCGTGAAATAATCGGTCATAGAGACATCGGTCTCAGACGTATGTTTTGATTGCAATACAGTTTTCAGGGAATTTTACTGAAAACCTAGAAACCAAGGTAACCCCTTAGTTTCCAAAAGGTTTCGTAATTCTCTTGAACCATGACAACTACACATCCTAAATCGAAAAGACATCGATTAAAAAATCTAAAAGCTGAAAGCAAAAACAAATACGAAACTTTGGAAAACCCAAGGTTAAGCTAATAAGAGCGTATGGTGGATGCCTAGGCGCTAGGAGCCGAAGAAGGACGGAGCGAACGCCGAAACGCCACGGGGAGCTGTAAGCAAGCATTGAGCCGTGGATATCCGAATGGGGGAACCCAGTATCCGTAATGGGATACTACCCATA
>NZ_MIJE01000028.1 GCF_001730225.1 Desulfuribacillus alkaliarsenatis
CCAGTAGTTATACCTATTTGGGCTAATGAGGATATCCTTCCATCACCTAATCCCTTTACCTGGTCAGATATCAACATACGCATGTCCGTTAAAATACCTGATAGCATATGATCTCCACGAAGCAAACCACTCTTCGCTTTTTCTTCCCACATCTCAATTTCTTTGTCATCCATTGCTCTTCTTTGTTCATTTGTTAATGGCGGAAAATCTCTGTAACGTCTTTCCATAAGTTTCTCATTTACAAACCCTAAAAGTTCATTGTATTTATCTACAAACCCTTTAATTTTATCGAAGATGGCATCAGTATCTGATACAGAAGAAACGGTTACAGCATTATCTGTAACAGCTTTAATGGTATATTCCACTCCACTAATTGTAAAAACGTTAGCTTTACGTTCAGTCTCTAAGCCATTAAGTACAAATTTAGCATTTTTACCATTGCTATAGTTAACTGGTTCATCTCCATTGTTTACTTCATATAAATTAAGTACTTCATGTAAAAAATCAGAATCATCCAC
>NZ_MIJE01000029.1 GCF_001730225.1 Desulfuribacillus alkaliarsenatis
ATCTAAGTACCTGGAGGAAAAGAAAACAAAAGTGATTCCCTAAGTAGCGGCGAGCGAACGGGGAGAAGCCTAAACCAATACTATGTAAGCCTACAAGCGTTGTAATATTGGTGTTGCGGGGCATAGAAGGGGTGTTTGTAGCCACCCACAAAGACAACAAACGGTATTCGAACCAATTGGGAAATTGGACCGAAGAAGGTGAAAGTCCTGTAGAAGAAACCGTTTCGCGCTTTGCCTATGACCCCAAGTACGGCGGGACACGTGAAATCCCGTTGGAATCCAGGAGGACCATCTCCTAAGGCTAAATACTACCTAGCGACCGATAGTGAACCAGTACCGTGAGGGAAAGGTGAAAAGCACCCCGGGAGGGGAGTGAAATAGAACCTGAAACCATATGCTTACAAGCAGTCGGAGCACGTTAAAAGTGTGACGGCGTGCCTTTTGTAGAATGAACCGGCGAGTTATGGTAGCGAGCAAGGTTAAAGTGAGAAACTGGAGCCGAAGCGAA
>NZ_MIJE01000030.1 GCF_001730225.1 Desulfuribacillus alkaliarsenatis
TTCTTGACGGTGTTTCGTGAGCACTGGCAGCTAGATGAAATACTGCGTTGGCTCATACCTTGACTATTAAGCCTAAGGATTTCTCGATATTTGGTCATTTGGTTTGACCTCCTGTATTTGATTTGCACCTGATGGTGCATTTATCCATTATACAAGAGGTGGCTCTCGCCATGACCATAGTGGCTCTATCTGATGAACATGGTGGCTCATTTCAAGTACACACGTGGTTCATTTCTAAAATATTACTCAGTGAATACGTTTTTTTGAAAAAAATAGATTTGATAGAATTGAATGGATTACAGATTAAAGACTTTACCGTAGATATAGGTGTAATGGATTATGGTATTGAGATTGATGGTATAATTGGAACCGATTTTCTTATGAAAGTAAGAGGAGTAGTTGATTTAGATAAGTTACTTTTTGAAAGCAGACTCAAAGAAGGGTGAGCCTCCGCATAACACAATTATCACCGCAAGGGGGCGGAAGCATTTTGATAAAAGGAGCAACGCTTTGTAGAAGAGGCAGAAGCAACTGTCGCACCATATTTCTTCGCTGGGTGCGGAGCACCGCAAAGAAGTATTCACCGAGAGCACAGCTCAGAAACACCGATGATACACGTCCGTTATATGATATGTGGAGAAATGGATTTAGTTTCGATTTATTGGAGGTTGTTATGGATAAAAGGAATAAAATGATACTTATAGCAGTTATTATAGCGGTATTATTAACCGCAGGATGTAGAGTACAAGATTTTGATAAAAGAGATAGAATATATTCAGAATATATAGACGCATATGTCAAGATTCAAAACAAAATTAGTCTTTTAACTTCAGAAGTAACAGAAGCTATTGAAAATGATGAAATAAATGAAAAAGACAGATTAAAGATTATTTTAGATAGTATTAGAAAAGCAGAAAACTCTATTGCAACATATGTGACACACATACCAACTCCAATAGATAAAGAAACAGAAGAAATCAGAAATTTAATAAACAGCGAGATATATAGCTTACCTTACTTAATGATTAATGAACATAATAGAATAGATGACTTAAATGATAGCCAAATAAATGAGAATATAAGAACGGAAGAGATAGAGCAATACTTTACTTGGTTAGTTAATCTACTAGAGAGTTTAATGTTAGCAATGGAAATTCAAAAGAGTAATGAAACAGATTTAAATAATATTATAGATAGGAAGAACATAATAGTATCGGTAATAGCGAATTCGAATCCTAAGTAATCAGATTGTAAGTTTGACTATACACATCATATAACAACGCATCACCACACCCCTGAGCCTAACCAGAGTCGGCTTGCTCGAGGCTAAGATAAGGAGCTATCTAACCCTCGGTCTGCGCCTGTAAGGCTCAGGGGCGTCGGTGATGCAAACCGTTCTACGACATATCAGCTACAAATCAGAAGGAGGTCGATAAGCAATGAATATCGAAAAACATCGATTTAGAGGACCATGGAGTCTTTGGTTTATAGGGATACTTTTCTTGTTTCTTTATGCCTACGGGGTATATGATTTTGTTATGATGCTTGGGCATAATGTCGAATATTACAGTTCTAACAACTATGGAGATGAAGTGTTTGAATATTTCACAGACTACCCTGTGCTAACGTTAATGCTCTGGATAATAAATATTGTCAGTGGTGTAATAGCACCAATACTACTTTTGTTTCGCTCGCGCTGGGCAGTAATGATGGCGCTTATATCTGCTATTTCTATATTGATATTACAATTTATAACTTTTGCATTTATGAATAGGTGGAATGTTTTTGGTCCATGGGTATCTCTCTTTGATATAGCAATAATGCTAATGACATTCGGACTTTTTGTTTATTGCAAGGCGATGGCTAAGCGAGATGTGTTGATATAGGATACGTTGTAAAATGAGTAAGTATGATTTAGAGTACATATTATATTTATCTATAAACAAACGGGAACGTTTGTTGTTATATTGTGCAGGTGTTACGTTCGTTTGCTTAGTCAAGATGCACGATACGTCGCAGAACAACACAGTCCAGCAAAGGTACGGAAGAATTGGATGCATGAAGAATTGCACTGTAGACTTAGCTCGAAGCAACTGCCGCGCGTCCTGCGCGGGATTCATAAAATAGTAATAGAGTACTGCACATATTATTGAAAAGCTTATTAAACTAACGAAGCAGGTTAATGAAAGAGTAGATTAAGTTGAACTGTTAGAAAACTATTAAAATTATTCTATTAAGAAAAAAATGTGAGATATAGGAAGTGCTGAAAAATGTTTAATGAATTAAAATCGGATTGTATTAATTGTTTTGGATTATGTTGTGTAGCGTTACCTTATGGAAAATCATCTGACTTTCCTTTTAACAAAGATGGCGGAAATCCTTGCCGTAATTTATGTTCAAATAACTTGTGTACTATACACAATCAATTGAGGGAGAAAGGCTTTCGTGGTTGTGTTTCTTATGAGTGTTTTGGTGCTGGTCAGCATGTTTCACAATCTATTTATAAAGGTAAAGATTGGCGTGAAGATGCTGAGCGTGCAGAGGAAATGTTTGCTGTATTTCCTCTTGCCCAACAACTGTATGAAATGCTCTGGTATCTCCAACAAACTCTTACTTTAAAGGAAACACAATCGTTACATAGTAGCCTGCAAAAGATTTACGAAGAAACGATTGAACTAACCATAAAAAAGCCAGAAGAGATTTTAATAATTGATATAACGGCACACAGAAGCAAGGTCAACGATCTGTTAATAGACTCAAGTGAAATGTATAGAGCCAACAGGAATAAAAAAGGTAAAAAGAACGGTTTGAAGAAAAAGTCAGACTATTTAGGAGCGAATTTAAAGGGGTTTAATCTACAAGGCGAAGATTTTCGTGGAAAACTAATGATAGCATCAAATTTAAGCCAAAGTGATTTGAGGGGAGCTGATTTTATTGGTGCTGACCTTAGAGACGCAGATTTAAGGGGTGCTGATTTATCTGAAGTTCTTTTTCTTACACAGTCACAAATCAATTCAGCAGTTGGAGATGTTCATACTAAAATACCAAGTAATTTAGAAAGACCAAGCCATTGGGTTAACAAAAATGTTTCTTAATCTTCTCGCACTAACGGTGAACATTAGTTCAATAGACATTTTTGCTAGTTACTAACATTAAATATAAAAAGCACAATAATGAAATAACGCAGCGTCCTGCTGCTCTTGATTGAGGGTCATAGTCCACGCATAACAACGCAGTCCAGCTTGCGGACGTGCCACGTTATAGGAAATATCAGTTTCGGAGAAGCATAAAGCAGAAAAGTCTAGGAGTGAAAATATGATTAGAAGACTTGTAATGCTATTTATAATTGTTACAATTCTTTATCCTGCTAATACAATGGCAAATGGATCTCCTTATAATTATAGAGATCCTGGCACAATAACAGGTTCCATTTCTCCAATAGAAGAAACAAATATAGCAGTTGCTAAAGAGTTAATAAATATAAACCTGGTTAAGAAAACAAACAATAATGAATTGTATTCCGATATCGATGTAGAAGTGTATGTAAAATATGAGCTATACAATTATAGTAGCAAAGAGATTACTGTTCCAATTGCGTTTCCACAAGATGGAGAAAGCAGGGATTGGACTGTTGTTTTAAATGGACAGGAAATACCTTTGGGTAAAACCTATCCAATAATGCTTGATGTAGAATATGACGCTAATTGGGTCAACCCATTAAACGGAAGTTTAGTAGAAGCACATTCTCTAGAAGCGTGGGAAATAAAAGGACCAATAGCACAAACCTTTACAGCGTCTATAATATCGGGCGAAAATGTTCTTGAGATAAGATACATAGTAAAAGCAGGAGTTAATGAGAGGGTAGGTGCCAAGAATCCAGCGTATCGTTTCGCATATCTCCTTACTCCAGCATCCAATTGGAAAAGCTTTCAGGATTTAACTATAAATCTTAACATACCATTTTCACATATCTTGTATAGTTCATTAGACCTTAAAAAGATAGACGATTCTAAATGGATTGGTGAGTTTGAAGAGTTACCCATAAAAGACTTGTATTTGCACTTTAAGATAGAAGATAATAAACCAAACTATCAAGTATTCTATTACATTTTTATAGTAGTTCTGCTTGGCATAATAATAGCAAAAGTGAAAAAGGTAATATAAATTCAGAGTGTGGTTGTGTAAGGATACTACCTATAAACCACCTGCAAAAGCTACCAGTTGTTTGGAAGAAGGAAAGTTAGAAATAACATTCAAAGAGGTTTTACAACAAAGGTGAGAAAATACTTTATCATAGTTTGGAAAAACCAGATCAAGAGTACTTCTAAAGCGAAGTTGAGCCTCCGTATATAGGGTATTAAAACCATCATATTGACGACAAAGATTTCTTAGATCAATTAGAGAATTATCAAGTTTATTACGAAGTTTAAAATCACTTAAGTAATAAACTTGAGCAATGCGATTAGCATCAATTGGATCAGTTTTAATCTTACGAATAGACTTTTTCTTTTGCTGGTGAGTTTGAAGGGGATTAAGAATAATAACTCTGTATCCCTCATTTTCAAAGAACTCCACCAGCGGCCTAGAAAAATTACCAGTAATCGAGATATGAAGATTGCCTAGGCTTGAACAGTTTATACGACGGGATCATAGTCCCAACAATGTGTACGTTAAAAAAGTTCATATCCAGATTAAACTGGTTATGAACCTATTATACGAACAATGTGTATGCACAAGGGTGCGGAAGCAATTTGATGCAAGAAGCATAGTTATGACGGACTATCGCGAAGCAACTGCCGCACCGCATTTCTTCGCTGTGTGCACAGCACCGCATAAGAAGTATTTCCTAACAAAAACAGGTCTTTATTAAGTCAAAACAGTTGTTGGTATATCGATATTACGATATAATATTGATATAAAGAACTGGAGGTGTAGTTATGCCAGAGATAAGACCAAGCTCAGATCTTAGGAATAAGTATAATGAAATATCACAGTTTTGCCACGAGTATAATGAACCTGTATACATTACTAAAAACGGTCAAGGCGATTTAGCTGTAATGAGTATTGAAACTTATGAGCGTCTTGTTGGAAAATATGAATTATATAAATTACTTGACGATGGATTAGAAGCAAAGAAAGAGAAGAAGGTAAGAAATTTCAATGAAGCATTAGTTGACATTCAGAAAGGTTTAGAAAATGAGTAGATATTTAATTGGAATTACTGAACCAGCTGAAGAAGATTTGCGTCAAATTGGTAAGTACATCACAAAAGAATTTTTGAGCCCTGTTACCGCTAAAGAAGTTATTAATAAAATTGGTAATGAAATTCTTCGTTTAGAGATTATGCCTTTGAGGAATGCGATAGTACCAGATGAAAGACTTACTCTTCTTGGCATAAGAAAGATTATAGTCGATAATTATTTAGTTTTTTATATTGTCGAGGAGAGTAGTCGGATAGTTACGGTAATTAGGATACTTTATAAAAGGAGAAACTGGTTGAGTTTGCTATAAAATTGGATATGATGAAGTCACCGACGTCCTGTCGGTCTCTGTTCATTGAAGGCAATCAACAACACTTAACAACGCATCTACGCTCGGTTGTCCGAGGAAAAAGCATAGAAGTTAATACAGACAACACATGACCCAGCCTAACATAAGAGCTATGTAAGGCTGGGTCACGTCGTAGATACCCGTCCGTTAGACGACATCAAACAAGGATGTGTAGAAATGAAAAGATATTGGATTATATTATTGGTATTTTTGATTACTATAACTGCAGGTTGCGATCAATCTGATTCGATAAGTGATAAAAAAGATATTATTAATACCGGTATCCAAGAACAGTTTCCAATAGAAGCAACACCATCTAGTGAGGCGGAAGATAATATCTATTTTGATTCTCAAGGCATAGCAGTAGGTGATAAATTTGGTAATTTTACGGTGATTGATGTTTATCTAGATGATGAATATGGGATGGAGAAAGTTGTTTTTGAAGGAACTTTCACTCTATCGGGAGAATTAATACCTAATATTATTGGAGAGAGTAGATACGGAATACTAATAAGTAAAGTAGATATAATTAATAATTTGCCTGTTCCGACAACATGGGAACCAGTTAATTTTGATGACAATTATAAAGGTTATTTCCGAGTTTTAAGTGACGAAGAAGTTATTAAAAACATAGGAGAAGATAGGGACAGTTTAATATGGGAGAAAGCAGAGATGGGCATAGATATCAGATGTAAGATATCAGCTGTATTTAATTCATATACCTACTGGGTACAACCTAACACAGATGTTTCAAGTAGCCTAGGATTGAAAGAGATTATTTTTATAGAAGAGGTAGATTATTAATATAGTAGACGTCGGTCTAACAACGCAGTCCAGCAAGGGCGCGGAAGCAGGGATACACGAAGTAGTACCCGTAGGAATCGGCATGTAGCAACTGCAGCACGTCCTGCGCGGATAAAAAGAGAAATTTGGGGTGAAATATCTTGGATAATGAAACGAAAAAAGACTTGGACTTACAACACTCTCACTGGGAAAAACATTGGGATCACTCAAAAAATCCACAATCATTTTTTGAATCTCCAAGTAATGCAGTTAAAATAGCGGCTAAACAGTTTAAAAAGAAAGGGAATACAAAGGTTCTAGAGTTAGGTGGAGGACTAGGGCGGGACACTTTGTATTTAGCAAAACAAGGTTTTCAGGTCCATGTTTTGGAATACACAGAAAAGGGAGTTCAAACGATTCGTGACAAAGCAAAGGCGGCAGGTTTAATAGATTCTATTATTGTCATTCAGCATGACGTTAGAGAATCTCTTCCTTTTGAGAAGGATTATTTTGACTATTGTTTTTCTCATATGTTATATTGTATGGCTTTTACTAATAAAGAGCTGGAATTCTTATCTCAAGAAATTAAAAGAGTGTTAAAACAGAGCGCTATCAATGTATATACAGTCAGAAACACCAAAGACTCAATGTTTGGAACTGGTACACATAAAGGTGGAAACATGTATGAAATACAGGGATTTATTATAAACTTCTTTGATGAAATAATGATAAAACGATTGTCTAAAGGATTTGAACTACTAGAAATAAATGAGTTTGAGGAAGGAGAACTCCCTAAACGATTATATAGTGTCACTCTTAAAAAGATATAATTTTTACTCACGTGAGTGTTAACTTAATTCATATAAAGTCGCAGCGTCCTGCTGCTCTTGACTGAGGAGCATAGTACACGCCTAACAACGCAGTCCTACAAGGGTGCGGTAGCTATGAATGCACGAAGAAGTGCACTGTTGAATATAGCATGTACTAAAGGAGAGGTTACACAAAAATGATGAATAAATTCCCTGAGCCAACTGTCAGTGCTATTATTTTCAATCCTGATGGTAAATTACTCTTATGTAAATCTCATAAATGGGGGAATAAATATGTAATTCCTGGAGGGCATATAGAATTTGGCGAAAAGATGGAAGAAGCTTTAAAAAGAGAAACACTGGAGGAAACAGGTTTAAATATATATGATATAAAATTGATTAGTTTGAAAGAGAGTTGAGATATTTTATAATTATTAAGTTATTAAGCTAAGGATACTAGTTACCCAATATAGAGTCGGTTCATATAAATAGAGTAAAAACTATCAGGAGTATACTTCAGTGGATAAACAAAATAGCAAATTTAGATGGGTTGTATTTGCTACTGTAATGTTTACCTATTTATTGATTGCAAGCCAACGGACGGCGCCAGGGTTGATTACTAATCAACTGATGGCGGATTTTAATATAACGGCATCTACAGTAGGGTTACTAATTAGTGTTCAATTTTTTTTGTATACAGTTTTGCAAATTCCGATGGGCATTTTAGCTGACCGTTACGGTCCTAACTTATTACTGATTATTGGTACTACAATAACGGGCTTAGGTACAATTCTATATAGTTTGGGCAACCATGAAATAGTCTTGTTTATATCAAGAGTGCTTATAGGGACGGGAGATGCGACCATATGGGTCAACATGGTTTTGATTTTGAACCTATGGTTTAAGGCGAAAGAGTTTGTTAAGCTAATAGGGCTGGCGGGTATGACTGGAAGCCTGGGTTTTTTATTGGCAACTGTACCCTTCACTTTGTGGATTGGGTTGCTAGGCTGGAGACTAGCGTTTTTTTTCACAGGATTACTACTGTGTTTATGTGGTAGTTTGCTTTACTTTGTACTTATAAAGAAACAGAAGCAAATTTTTGTTGAGGAATACGCAGCGATAGAAAATAAAATGCAACGTGAAACACTACTAACTTTATTGCGTAGAATATTTTCAAATAAACAGGCGTGGGCTTTGTTTTTATGTCATTTTGGCATTGTAGGTGGTTATATAGGATTTATAGGTTCGTGGGCTGTGCCTTACGGGATGGATGTTTATGGGATTGCTCGTTCTGATGCAAGTCAATTGATTATGATAGGTCTTGTTGGGGCACTTATAGGAGCACCATTAGCAAGTTGGATTTCAAGTCGCTTAGATACTATTAAAAGGCCGTACTTAATTATTCATAGTATTGTATTGCTTAGCTGGGGTTCGTTTTTATTGTTCAATGGGAGTCCGCCACTTCCTATATTAATTATACTTTTCTTTATTGTTGGATTTGGTTTTGGTTCAAGTGCCCTTACCTTTGCAGCGGTACGTCAATCCTTTCCAGTTAAGGACGCGGGATTTGTCTCGGGATTTGTAAATACAGGCGGATTTTTGAGTGCAGCAATATTACCAAGTATGCTCGGGTATATATTGGACTTTTCCATGAAGGTAACTGGTAGCAGCGTGGATGGGTACTACTATGGTTTTATTATTATTGTTATCTTTTCTGCTCTTGGTTTGTTAGGGGTGCTTTTAATTCATGAAAAACAGCCCCCAAAACATTTGCGTTTTGAGGGTCGTTAATAGAGTTGCTAGAATATTGTAGTGGTCGTCTTTAAGAGATTACCAGCAATCGTAATGGATTCGTTCAGCGTTAAAACGATCTGCTGGAGATTTGTTTTCTCCAGGGTGCCCTATCGGGATAACTGCCAACGGTATTACGCTATTAGGTATGTTTAATAATTTTCTGAAATCGTCTGCATCTGCACTTTCCTCAGGGTAAATACCAACCCAAACCGCCCCAAGGCCTAAATCTGTAATAGTTATTAGCATGTTTTGAATAGCTGCAGAGCAATCTTGAACCCAGTAACCTTTAAATCTTTCCAAACTAGGATCTCCACAAACGACGATTGCGAGGGGAGCTTCCAAAAGCATATTTGAATATGGGTGTATTTTTGGTATTTCTTTAAGTATTGATGGCTTGCGAATTACAATAAAATGCCAGGGCTGCTGATTCCCAGCGGATGGGGCACTCATAGCAGCTTTTAAGATTTTTTCCACTTGTGCTTCAGATACATCATTTTTTGTGAACTTTCTAATACTTCTACGTTTGAAAATAGCATCCATATTGTCTTTCCCCCTCTTTGATAAGTTGTTAAATCAAATAAAGCTACTATATTTACTATGTAGCTCTTTTTGAATAGTATTTCCATTATACATCACTAGTACTATTTTCAAAAATTATTATATGCAATTAATCAGGGCGTTTTAATCAAATACAGCTTTGCCCTGACAAATCACTTACTGCCTGAATATATTGAATTAGATAATAGGTTAATATCTAGGGGTGAGACGAGTGACGACGATTAATATTGCTGCAGTTGGGGACATCCTGATGTGGAGGCCGCAGATAAATGCTGCACGAGCTAATGGTGGTTCCTATTCTTTTGATAAAATGTTTAAAGAGGTTATGCCAGAGCTTAAAAATGCAGATTTAACTATAGGGAATTTAGAAACCACCCTATCTGGACCTGAATTTCCTCACTTTCGAATTAATCCTAAAACAAAATACCCGATGTTTAATTGTCCAGATGAACTAGCGTCAACACTTAAAAGAGTCGGGTTTGATATACTTACGACTGCTAACAATCATTGTATGGACTGTGGAATCACTGGTTTGAATAGAACGTTAGATATTTTAGATAAACATAGCTTGATGCATACGGGTACTTATAGAACAGCAAATGAAGCACGTAAGGATTTAATTGTAAACGTAAAAGGAATCAAGATTGGCATACTTTCCTATACCTATGGCACGAATTTCATACCAGTACCAGAGGACAGGAAATGGGCAGTAAATAGTATCTATTACCCAAAGCTGAATAAAGACATTAAACGCTTAAAAAATAAAAGTGATTTAGTCATAGTATGTCTGCACTTCGGACGGGAGTTCTATAGATATCCTAGTGACAAGCAGAAAAAGACTGTAGAAAAAACTTTGGAATATGGTGCAGATATAATTCTAGGCTGCCACCCACACGTACTACAGCCGATTGTGTTTCACAAGCAAAAGAACAAATTAGTTATCTACTCATTAGGTAATTTCATATCACAAAAAATGCTAAATAATAAGCACAGTGAACGTGCGCTTATCCTAAAAATACAAGTTAAAAAAGATGACAATAATAACGTCACAGTTGCTGACTATAGTTATCTACCGACCTGGGTGCAAGAGCGTGCGGTTAATGGCAAAAAAGTTTATCGTGTTCTACCTGTTAAGCGTTTTCTAGATAAGCCAGATACGTTTATATCAAAAACTGACAGCGAGAGTTTGAAGCAAGCATGGAAAAGTATTACATCACATATTAAGGGTAAGGCTAGGTGAAAATAATTGACACACTAATAGTAGGGAATTATGCTATATTTACACTAGTATATGTTTAAGTACAGATTAATGGGGGTTCTTACTATGGGTAGTGGGACAAAGACGCGTCAAAAAAAGAAGACCTTAGCCATGAGTGATAAGGGGATGGTATCGACGGCATCTACAATTGCAACAGAGGCTGGAGTTGAAATTTTACAGCGAGGCGGTAATGCGATTGATGCTGCTGTTGCCGCTGCTTTTTGTTTAGGTGTAACTGAGCCCCAGGCTTCAGGACTAGGTGGACAAAGCATGGCACTGCTTAAAATGGCCAATGCCGAAACATCTGTAGCAGTTGACGGGTCCTCAAGGTCACCATTTAGTATTAATCCTAGTAATATTCCGAGCAAACGATTAAAGCTAGGTATTAAAGCAACAACTGTGCCATCCACGCCTGCTACATTAGGATATTTATTAGAGACATATGGAAGGCTAACTATTGAAGAGGTGTTGCAGCCCGCCATAAGAGCTGCTAGGGAAGGGTATTTAATAACTGCCTTACAGCATCGATTGCTAATGAAGGAAAGGGAGCACTTACTAAGGGACAGACTGGCAAGCTCTATCTTTTTCTCGAATGGTAATGCCTTGAGAGCCGGGGAACGCTTAGTTCAGAAAAGTCTTGCAAGCACTTTAGAGCAAATGGCTAGCTCAGGTTGGCGTGATTTCTACCATGGTCAGATAGCTGAGAAAATCCTTACTGATATGCAAGAGCAGGGAGGCTATTTTACGGAAATTGATCTGCAGCAAATTCCGATTCCGATAGAGCGACCTGTTTTAGAAGGTACTTACCGAGGCTTGAAAATAGAAACCTTTCCACCGCCGGGTGCAGGTAGAGCTTTAGTGCAGATTCTAAATATTTTAGAAACCTTTGAGCCAGAAGAGTTAGATTTAAATAAAACACAGGCAATCTTAATATTAGCCCTAGCATTTCGTGCGGCGCTAAGGGATAGAGAACGGATGCCAATTGACCCTGCTCGATATCTGCAATCAACGAATCAACTAATGGTCGATAAAGGCTATGCAGCGGAGATTACTGATCGTATAAAGGCGATAGTGGTACGGATACCTAAAGACGAGCTGTGTGCGCCACCTAAGACCTCGGGGGAAACAACGCATTTGTCTGTGGCTGATGCTGAGGGGAATATGATTGGTATAACACAATCGATTGAGCTAGTGTTTGGCAGCAAAACGATGGCGCAGGAGCTTGGATTTTTTTATAATAATTATATGAGTGCATACAACTACGAAGATATGACCCATCCGCATTACTTTTTACCTGGTACTGCCCCATGGAGTAGCGTGGCGCCGACATTAGTTTATGAAAATAATAAGCCGCGCTTATTACTAGGAAGCCCTGGTAGTGAACGGATTGCTACTAGTTTAGTGCAAGTAATATCGAGGGTTTTCGATGCGGGTGAAGATTTAGCGACTGCAATAGCTGCCCCAAGGCTACACTCCTCGAGCTCACAAAAAGTGCAAATTGAAAAGGAGCGCTTTTGTTCGGAGACAATAGAACATTTAGAAAAAGCAGGATTTCATATTGTTAAACGAGGTGCGTATAGCTTTTACTTAGGGTGCGTACAAGCGATATTACTGCCACACAAACCAGAACAGAAATTTGTTGGTGTTGCAGATATTAGGCGGGATGGGTCTGCCAAAGGTATGTAAGTTCAAGGATAGCTGAGAGGAGATAAAGCGTTATGAGAGTAGCCGTGGTTGTAGATTCAGTAAAGCTTGCCCGTGAACGGGTGTGTAAATTAATAGAAAAATTCGATTTTCATGTGCTGGAAGCAGAGACAGCGGAGCAGTTTTTCAACCATATGGAGGATTACCGATATAACGTTGATATAGTGTTTATGGATATACAGTTACCTGACGCAGACGGATTTGATTTAATTAAAAAGCTCAAGATAAAAAATTCCTCTGTGCCTGTAATTGTTGTAACGGCACAAACCAATAGAAACATGTTTATTAATGGAATAATAGCAGGAGCCTCAGAATACATCCTGAAACCTTATGAAGACGCAGAGCTTGAGTCGAGGTTTGTGAAAATAATAGGGTCAACTAGCTATTCTTCAGCTTCAGGTAGCAGTGAAATAAAGCCTATGATAACTATGAATCTTGACCGATTTTTACGTGGTGAAATTAGAAAGGCTCAAAAGGGCAAAATCGATTTATCTATAATGCTTCTAGCTTTCTATGATACAAGCCAGCCATTTAATCTAACGGTAGACGCAACCTATATTAAACAAAGCTATTATATACATAGGCAGTTGCAGCAATTGTTCTGGGACACTGATGTGTTTTTACCTTATGGATCGCAAACCTTTATTGGGATTTTTCCATTCTGTGATAAAGGGCAAACACTTCATATTAGAAGGAAAGTATTAAACAAATGCAGAGAAATTAAAGCAGAGAAACGGGAATTTAAATTTTATGATGTACAGATGACGTTCTCCTCATATCCTGAGGATGGAGAGACACGTGAGCAACTATTAGACGTTCTAATTGAAAGAATGACTGTCGCAATGAAAAGAGATAAGCAGGTACATAATAAAATTCTTAGTAAAATATAAGTATGGGGTGATATTTTGAAGATTGCTATTATTTATAATCGAGATAGTCAGGCCGTTATCAATTTGTTTGGTAAGCAAAATCGTGAGAAGTACGGATTACAAACTATAAATCGCATAAAAAATGCGCTGAAAGCTCAAGGTCATCAAGTACAAGCCTTCGAGGGTGATAAAAACATCATTCGTAAGCTTGAGGAATTTATGCCTTCGGTTATCAGTGGTGAGCGGCCAGGGTTAGTATTTAACCTTAGTTACGGAATTCAAGGTAGGGCCCGTTATACACACATTCCTAGTATTCTGGAGATGCTTGGTATTCCTTACGTAGGGTCTGGTCCAGAGAGTCATGGAATTGCTTTGGACAAGGTAGTTACGAAGATGATTCTCATACAAAAGGGTCTGCCGACGCCAAAGTTTGCTGTATTAGAAAAGCCAGACGATCCACTTGATGAAGCTTTAAGCTATCCAATGATTGTTAAACCAAGGGATGAAGCGGTCTCCTTTGGTCTAAAAGTCGTACGAAATGAGCAAGAGCTTCGTGAAGGGGTCAAATTCATTTATGATACATTCAATGGTCCGACATTGGTAGAGGAATTTATCGAGGGTATGGAAGTAAATGTAGGACTCTTAGGTAACCAGCCAGTGGAGGCACTACCACCAGTTGAGCTGCAATTTGGTGAAGGTGAACAAATCTATACATATGAAGATAAGACTAAACAGAGTGGTAGGACCGTACAGCATGTATGTCCAGCGAATTTATCTCCTGAACAATCAGAGCAAGTGCAGAAGCTTGCCATTGACGCATTTAAGGCTATCGGGTTATTTGACAGCGCTAGGGTAGATTTCCGAATTGATAAAGAAGGTAATCCTTATATTTTAGAAATCAACTCCCTTGCGAGCTTAGGCTTAGGTGGTTCATATGTATACGCTGCAAACTACGTTGGCTTAGACTATGACAAATTGGTCAATCGCCTAGTTGATGTTGCCAGTCAGCGCTATTTTGGAACACCGTTAGCGAGCCAACTGCAAACACGTACCAGGGATAAAAGGCAGGCAGTATTCACCTATTTGACTAAAAACAGGGACAAAATTGAAGAAGAACTAAAGCTATGGACAAATATATCAAGTAGAACAGAGGATGCCGTAGGCTTAAGTACGATTGTCAGGAAGCTAGATGAGCGCTTACAAAAGATTGGTTTGCATCTATCTGACGAATTAAGTAATCGACGTTCTGTATGGACGTGGGAAACTGAAGAGCAGAAAAAAGAAGGAACATTACTAGTGTTTCCAATAGACATTCCAATTGAACGTAGAGTATATCCAGTTCCTTTCCGCAAAGACCCTGAATGGCTTCATGGAGAGGGTATAGCATCAAGTCGTGCTGGCATCATCACAGTGCTTTATGCATTATCAGCTTTGAAGATAATTAAGAAACTGAAGGGAAAGAAAATCGGTGTTCTTGCATATAGTGATGAAGGTCGTGGAATGCGTTATAGCAACACATATCTACAGATGGCCGCCAGTAACTATGAACAGGTTTTAGTCATGAATCCTGGTATTTATCAGGGTAAAGTCGTTGACCAGCGAAGAGGATCAAGAAAATATAAGGTAGTCATTGATGGTTCGTCAATGCGCGTTGGTTCAAAGGTGAAGAAGGATGTAATGTCCTGGTTCATGGAAAGATACGATCAAATATCTCAGCTAAACCGTCCAGAAGATAAGCTATCTGTTGCTGTGCTCGATATTCATTCGGACCGCTATAGTATACTGCTCTCCCATCGATTGCAAGCAAATATATATGTAAACTACTTAAACTCAAAGCATGCGGATTTAGTGGAGAAGCGTCTGAAGGAGATATTTGTAGTTCAGGATAAAGAGATTCACTCAAACTTAGAGAAGCTAGAAGAAAGAGCGCCATTAATACGAAACAGAAGCACGAAGAAGCTAATAGAACAGCTGAAAAGCATCTCGGAGGAATGGCAGCTTCCGTTTGGCGTAGATTCAAGCTTGCTTCCATCAGCAGCTGGAGTAGTACCTACTAAGACACCAGTTTTATGTGGTTTAGCACCTGCTAGTAAGGATATATACACTCCTGATGAGGCAATTCATAGGGGAGAACTTCTACAAAGACTGTTGTTGCTAACGCTTTATTTACTAAAGGATTAAGGGAAGATAATAATCAAAGGTATAATTAAAAACTAAACACGTTGCCTCTCTACACATAATTAACATGTTATTTCTTGAATGTTTTAAGAGTTTCTCTGATGATTTAGATATAGATAATTTTTAATCATTTTGATGAGATAGATATATCTATTGAGAATCATCATACACTGGATAGTGGATGCTAGTTCAAGAAATTGCATAACAATTAGTTGTGGGGAGGTTTTCTCATGGTCAAAAACTATTTAGGATTACTACATCCAAGATCGTTAAAAGAAATGAATAGTCACCTGCAAAATATGATTAAAGGCCGTCTATGGGTTAAAATTCTTATTGCCTTGTTTTTAGGGATATTTGTTGGTTTTTTGTTAGGCCCAGACGCAGGTCTTGTTGATCAAGATAAAGCTAATGTTATAGGTAACTGGCTCGCGCTTCCTGGTCAGATATTCTTAAGTCTGATTCAGATGATTGTTGTTCCTTTAGTATTTGCTTCGATTATAACGGGTTTAGCCTCAAGTGAGGATATGGAACAATTGAAGAAGCTAGGGATTCGTGCTGTACTATTCTTTGTTATCACAACAACGATTGCGATTATTATAGGTTTAGCGATTGCTGATTTGATTCAGCCTGGGCAATACATAGATAACACTGCTATAGAAGTGACAATGGAAGGTGCTGTAGGGCAGCATGTGGATGGCCCCATAGAAGCCCCTTCGATTACGGAAATGCCACAGGTTATCGCCAACATACTGCCAGATAACCCCTTGGGAGCAATGGTAGAAAAGCAAATGCTCCAAGTAGTTCTGTTTGCTGTTATCCTAGGAATGGCTATATTAGCAATGGCGCCTCAGCAAGCAAAAATATTATTAGATTTACTAGGAGCAATCCAGGAGGTTGCAATGACAGTCGTTAAGTGGGCTATGGTTTTAGCACCGTTTGCTGTCTTTGGTCTAATTGCACAAACGACAATCCGTACTGGCTTAGACGCATTATTAGGGATGACCGTTTATATGGGTTCTGTAATATTGGGTTTGTTTATACTGTTGATTTTCTACTTAATGATTGTTGCTACGATTATTAGGCAGCCAATTGGATGGTTTATGAAGTCTATTAAAGATGTGCAGCTACTAGCTTTTTCTACATCAAGCTCGGCAGCAGTTATGCCACTATCGATTAAGACTGCTGAAGATAAGCTAGGAGTTAGACCGTCTACATCACAATTCATAATCCCGTTGGGAGCAACAATTAATATGAATGGAACTGCTCTATATCAAGGAGTAGCGACGATGTTTTTGGCCCAGGTATACCAGATTGAACTAAGTATGGCTGCATTAGCACTTGTTGTTGTTACTACAGTTGGAGCATCGATTGGCTCTCCAGCGACACCCGGGGTAGGTATTGTGATTTTAGCCATGGTACTTAGTAGCGTCGGTATTCCACCTGAAGGAATAGCCTTGATACTTGGAGTAGACCGTATCTTAGATATGACCCGAACTGCTATCAACGTAACAGGTGACTTAACAGCATGTTTGGTAATGGACAAATGGATTAAAGGATAAACGCTTTAAATTGCTAAATTCTCTATTATAAATCTAAAATCTGAATATTTTATGAATTTAGCATTTTCGCAATACTCTTTTAAATTGCAATTTTTGCTAGAATAGTGAAAAATATAGATATGGGCCTTTAGTAGGCTAATAAAATAAAGAAGAGGAGTAGGAAAATGCAAAAATTTGGTTTATTGCCAAGGTTGATTGCTGCCATTCTTTTAGGTA
This sequence comes from Desulfuribacillus alkaliarsenatis, assembly GCF_001730225.1. Lineage (NCBI taxonomy): Bacteria > Bacillati > Bacillota > Desulfuribacillia > Desulfuribacillales > Desulfuribacillaceae > Desulfuribacillus > Desulfuribacillus alkaliarsenatis. The sequence continues at coordinate 17,279 of NZ_MIJE01000030.1, forward strand.
TTGTCATTGGTACGTTTTTACCTGAGTGGGTTATTCGTGTTTTGGTAACCTTTAACGGCATTTTCGGTAGTTTTCTTTCATTCATCATTCCATTAATTATCATTGGTTTTATTGCACCGGGAATTGGCGACTTAGGTAGAAAAGCAGGGAAAATGCTCGGGATTAATGCGGGTATTGCCTATGTTTCTACGGTAATAGCAGGGACACTTGCGTTTTTTGTAAGTATCATGATATTACCAAATATTATCGAAGTAGGAAGCTTTATTACTGGTGGTGTTGAAGACACAGAAGCCATCAAGGTACTTCCAATAATCGAGCTTGCAATTCCACCGATTATGGGTGTAATTACAGCATTGGTTTTAGCGTTTACATTAGGATTAGGTATTGCTGCTATTCCTGGTGATACGTTAAAGAATTTCATGGCAGATTTTCAAGGTATTATTAAGCTAGTGATTACAAAAGTAATTATTCCATTATTACCAATTCATATTTTAGGTATCTTTGCAAACATGACCTATGGTGGTCAAGTAGGTACAGTATTATCTGTATTTGCGAAGGTGTTTGTAATGGTTATTGCAATCCATATCATTTATATTATCTTCCAGTACACGGTAGCATCTTCAGTGGGTGGAGGTAATCCGTTTAAGCTAATTCGCACAATGCTACCAGCTTACTTCACAGCTATCGGTACACAATCATCGGCAGCAACAATTCCAGTTACATTAAGACAAACTAAGAGAAATGGCATTAAAGATGAAGTTGCTGACTTTGCAGTACCGTTATCAGCAACAATCCATCTTTCAGGTAGTACAATTTCACTTGTAGCTTGCGCAATCGCTATCATGTTCTTAACTGGAATGGACGTAGCTTTTGGAGCTTTATTACCGTTCATCTTAATGTTAGCAGTAACTATGGTTGCAGCTCCTGGAGTACCTGGTGGTGCAGTTATGGCAGCACTAGGACTATTAGAGTCTATGCTTCTATTTGACCCTACGTTAATCTCGTTAATGATTGCGTTATATCTTGCACAGGATAGCTTTGGTACGGCGGCTAACGTAACAGGAGACGGTGCTATTGCAGTTATCATGAATAAGATTTCTGGTAACAAGCTAGAGGATGTTTCTAAAGATATCTAATAAAGATACTAAATATGTTGATGCAAAAATGTATGATATAAGCAATAAAGTATAATATAAATAAGCTGCGCTTAAATGTCAGGATTAGACGTTTAAGCGCAGCTTATATTTTTATAGAAGTAGTTAAAATATATATTGACAATTATATCGTCTGGCGATATAATCTAATTACTGTATATCGGCTTACGATGTATCGTCGGTAGATATATCGCTAGCAGATGCAATCGCATAGTTTTCAAGAAAAACTTAGAAATAAATAATAACAATATAGACAAAGATTGTAGGTGAGATAATGTCAAAAACACAAGAAACAGGTGCATTAACCGAAGCTATTTACTATATTTTATTGGCTGTTCACACACCGCTACATGGATATGGGATTATGCAATACGTGAGTGAAATTAGCAATGAAAGAGTGAGGCTAGGACCTGGTACGTTATATGGAGCAATTAACAACATGCTAGCAAAGGGCTGGATAGAGAGTGTGCAGACTCCAGTTGACGATAGAAAAAAGGAATATATGATTACTTCTCTTGGTAGGGAAGTTGTTCAGAAAGAAATCACTAGATTGGAAGAGCTACTTAAAAATGGGCGAAAAATAGCACGAGGTGAATAATTATGAAAAAAGTAGTACGAAAGTTGTTTGTAAATTTTGAAAAAGAAGAAAAATGGATTAATGAGATGGCGGCTAAAGGGTTACATCTTGTGGATTATTCTTTAGCTAGATACGTATTTGAGAAAGGAAAACCTGGAGAGTATATATATCGATTGGAATTGTTAGACCATCTTCCTAGTAGCGCAGAAGGTCAAGTATATATTGAATCTATGGAGGAGTATGGAGTAGAGTGTGTTGCTACATATTACAGCTGGGCTTTTTTTCGCAAACGTGCAACAGAAGGCTCTTTTGATATCTATACGGATTATGATTCTCGAATTAAGCACTATAAAAGTGTAATAACCTTAATTGGGATTGTTGCTGTCGTGAATCTAATAATAGCTTTTATGAATACAAACTTAGGATTAAACGCAGAAAACGAATCTGGGAAAATCAGTCTCTATTTGTCGTTGATTAACTGGTTTGTTGTTATAGTGCTAACTCCAGTGTTAATTTCTTTTATGATCTCGATGTTCAAACTTAAAAAAGCAAAAAAGCTCTATGAGTGAATCTCGATTGAGTAACTATCTATCATAGAATGTATCTGATTATACCTTGCGGAATAAATCGCTTAACTGATGCCTATACTATTAGCTATCCAGAATGAAGTGGAGGAAAATGGAAATGGCTATGATTTTATCCTTAGGCACATGTAACCCTCAATACCAGGTTAATCAAGAAACAACGTCCGCGTTTATTGAAAAGCTGTTCTCTAAACATCATCAAGATATTAATAGATTGCTACAGGTGGTGCAAAACGGCGAAATATTGAAGAGGCATATATCTGCACCAGCGGATTGGTTTGAACATAAGCATTCATTTCAGGAAAAAAACGAATTATATATTAAAACAGCAGTAGAATTAGGTGTTGAAGCAATAGACAGATGCCTCGAACACGAGCAGCTAAAGACGCTGTTAGGAAGAAAAGTTAGTTGTGACGAGATTGATGCTATATTTTTTGTTTCTAGCTCTGGTATAGCTACTCCGACTATTGATGCTAGGATTATGAATCTGCGCTCGTTTTCTCCTCACACTAAAAGGGTTCCTATCTGGGGTCTTGGTTGCGCTGGAGGAGTGGCGGGTATCTCTAGAGCCTTTGATTATTGTAAAGCATATCCAGAGGCTAATGTACTTGTATTATGTATTGAGCTTTGCAGTTTGACCTTTCAGCGAGAGGATTACTCAAAAAGCAATCTAATTGGGACTTCGCTGTTTGCTGATGGTGTAGCGTGCGCTTTAGTTAGCGGTGATCAATCAAATCTATTAAACTGGAGAAAAGGTCTTATTGCTAGCTCTGAAGCATCTGCTCGTAAAGCTATTCCAAGAGTCTTCGATACCATGTCTACGTTCATGCCTAACTCAGAGGATGTTATGGGATGGGACTTGAAGGATGATGGGCTGTATGTAGTATTTTCAAAGGATATCCCATCGATAATTCGTAGATGGCTAAAGCCGAATTTAGAAGAATTTCTTACTAGAAACAATATTGCAGCTAAAGACATTAAGCACTTCGTTGCCCACCCCGGTGGCAAAAAAGTTTTACAGGCGTATAGGGACGCTTTGCAGCTTGACTTTGAGATGACAGAAAAATCCAGATTGGTTTTACAGCAATACGGAAATATGTCATCGCCGACTGTATTGTTTGTGCTGAGTGAATTTATGGAGAGTACTTATAATGCAAATCAATGTCGTGAAGGTGACATTGGCATAATGCTAGCCCTCGGTCCAGGGTTTAGTTCTGAGCTAGCTCTGATAAAATGGACGTGAATGGTTAGCGTAAAGGAATAGATTATAGATTAAAAGCTTAAATTAGAGGCAACAATAGGACTACCTAGTACTAAGGAGGTCACTATATGTTGTTTTTAATTGGATTATTAATAGTTGTTATATTACAGAGAATTGGAGAACTACAAATTGCTGCTAGAAATGAGCAATGGATGCGCGAGCAAGGTGCGGTTGAGCATGGTAAAGAGCATTATAAGTATATAGTTATGATGCACGTTCTATTCTTCGTATCATTGTTAACGGAAGTGATAGCAAGTGGTGCTGAGCTAGCTACATGGTGGTGGATACCGTTTGTTTTATTTATGCTAGCCCAAGCATTGCGTTTTTGGACGATTCGTTCATTGGGCCAGTATTGGAATACGAAGATTCTAGTAATACCTAATGCAGAAAGGGTGAATAGAGGGCCTTATAGGTTTATTCGTCATCCTAACTATTTAATTGTTGCACTTGAGATTATTGCTATACCTTTGATTTTTCAAGCCTTTATTACGGCAGCTGTTTTTACTGTTCTTAACGCCTGGATACTACTATATGTGCGTATTCCAGCGGAAGAGAAAGCACTCAGGCTGCTTGCGGGCGAAAAACTTAGCTAAATAAAGAAGATAGTGAATCTTTTCACGAAATAGCCCTAAAGTATCATTGTATTACAACACATTCTCTTGTATAATCAGAGCTAACAGTATGTGAATGTGAGAACATTCACAAGCATGTACTTAATTCGGATGATAAACGGAGGTTCCTGAAAATGAATCAAGAGAAGCAACAAGACAGAAAAAGAGTAGTAATTTTGGGTGCTGGCTATGGCGGTGTAATTACAGCTCAAGGGCTTAGTAAGCTAGCGAACAAGTTACATATAGATATTACGCTAGTAAACAAGCATAACTATCATCAAATGGTAACAAAGCTGCACGAGCCTGCGGGCGGGCACTTAGATGGTGATGAAGTTCGCATTCCGCTTAGCAAGCTAATCGATGATAATGTTAAACTTGTTAAAGGTGTTGTAAGCAGGATTAACCCTGAAGAACAAAAAGTTTTACTTGAGGATCAGGAATTAGCATACGACTATTTAGTTATAGGCTTAGGATCAGATCCTGAGTATTTTGGCATTCCAGGACTGAAGGAAAACAGCTATCCACTTCGCAGTTTAAATGCAGCGAGGTTAATTAAAGTACAAATAGAGAGCTGTCTTGCAAAGTATAAAACAGACGAATGTAAAGACGGACTGCTGAATTTCGTAATTGGTGGAGCTGGATTTACTGGTGTTGAATTAGCTGGAGAACTAGGGGAATGGCTACCTAAGGTAGCACCTAAATATGATGTACCGTTAGACAAAATTAGGCTTATTTGTGCAGAAGCAGCTCCAACGGTGATGCCAGGGTTTGATGAAGAATTATCAAAGAAGACGGCTGAAATATTACAGAATAAAGGTGTGGAACTAAAGCTAGGAGTGCCAATTAAGGAAGTCACAGCAGATTACGTACAAATTGGTGAAGAGCAAATCCCTTCAAAAATGGTAATCTGGACAGGTGGAGTTCGAGGTAATACGGTACTTGAAGATTCAGGATTTAGTACACAGCGTGGTCGTGCAAATATAAACGAGAAACTACAATCTATCAACTATGACAATGTATTTATAATTGGTGATAGCTCTATATTCTTAGATGAGAATGGACGTGGCTTGCCCCCTACTGCGCAGATTGCAATGCAGCAAGGTGAGCACTTAGTGAAGAATCTAGAGAAATATTTAACAGGAAAAGAAATGGATGCATTCACATTCGTAAATCGTGGTGTAGTTGCATCGATAGGTCCATCTGATGCTGTAGGTATGGTCTTTGGCAAATACCGAATTGAGGGTAAAATAGCAGTTTGGATGAAGAAAGTTGTGCATTACCGTTATCTGTATATTTTTGGTGGGTTACCGTTGGTAGTGAGGGGTCTAATGGGAAACTTACCAAAGGTTAACTTAAAGGAAAACTATACTACTCAAAACGGCTAGATTATGAAGTAGTTAACACCAACTATAGTTAAATTCCAATACAGTTAACCTATAATTAATAATAGAATGTGTGTGGTTTTGTGTATAATATAAAATAACAATGTGTAGAATCGAGGCATAGTAAGCTCTCGATTCTTTTTTTGGTACATCAGAATTTACAGTGTGACATTTACATTTCGGTGATAGGAGTGAGTACTTTGGCCAAACTATTTGAAAATGTTCTACTCGTATGTGATATGGATGGGACATTATTAGATAGCTCTGATAAAATAAGCTTGGAAAACAAAGCTGCAATGCAGTATTTTGTAGATAATGGCGGTAGTTTGAGCATTGCTACAGGTAGGAAAGAAACGTCAGTAGCACCATATCTGCATGATTTGCCAATTAATGCACCCGCTATACTATATAATGGGTCTATAATCTATGATTTCGACCAAAATCTAGTACTATGGGAGAAGAGTCTAGAAGATGCATTAGAAGAGCTTTTGTTGCGTATTTACAATGACTTTAAAGAAGTTGGATTAGAAATATATAAGGACAACGATATTTTATTAATCAGGCGTAATTCATATACAGAATTTCATAGACAGAAAGAGCCATATCTTGATAAAGAGCATGTGCTAACGGAGCTTGAATTACCTTGGCGTAAGGTGCTATTTGCAGCAGAACCTGATGAACTAACAAAGGTAGAAGCGTATATTAATAGCTACTTCAATAAATTGAATATAGTTACTGATAATATGCCCTTTCGCATGTGTCGCTCGGAGCGCTTTTTTCTGGAATGGTTACCTATAGGAGTGTCAAAAGGAAATGCTTTAGAAGTACTAAAACAACAATTTGGTTACAAGGAATATTCCATTGTCACTGTTGGCAATGAAACGAATGATTTAGAGATGCTCTGTAGCCCATATGTGGGCTTTGCAGTTGAGAATGCCCATCCAGAAGCTAAAGAAGTAGCGATGCATATGTGTTCGCATCATGACTACCATGCTATTGCCAATGTAATAGAATGGCTAGAAAGTGTCTATAATAGAAAATGAGAGGGGTAGGTGTATATCTTTGCGTAATAAAACTGTAGTGGTCATAGGCGGTGGACCTGCGGGAATGATGGCAGCTGCCACTGCTAGTAGTCGTGGTCTAAAAACGATTCTACTAGAAAAGAACCAATTAAAAGAGCAAGTGCTTTTAGGGAAGAAGCTTTTAATAACTGGGAACGGTCGCTGCAACGTTACTAACAAAACTGATACAAAAGGATTAATTGCAAACATACCAACTAACGGGAGATTTTTGTATAGTGCATTTAGTAGATTTTCACCTTCAGACACGATTGATTTATTGGAGCGCTACGGAGTTCCAGTTAAGGTCGAAGACCGTGGGCGCGTACTACCTCAATCAAATCGCAGTAAGGATGTAGTAAATGCTCTGAGAAGGCATGCAGAGGCATGTGGGGCAGAGATTCGAATAGGACAAGTTACATCTATAAAACAAGATGATTCAGAGGGTTTTACTATCTTTTATCAAGATGCTACTGGTAAATCCATTAAGGTTAAATCTGAGAGCCTTATAATAGCCACTGGCGGCAAATCATATCCTCAAACGGGATCAACGGGAGACGGCTACCGCTTTGCAGAGGGTCTTGGGCATCGGGTAACTCCGTTAAAAGGTTCACTATTGCCGCTAGAGATTAAAGAGTGTTGGGTAAAAGACCTCCAAGGACTTTCATTACAAAGCGTGCATGTTGTTGTACAAGAGCTTATGAATCAAGACGTAAATGAAATAGAGCAGACTGTAAAAGGTAAAGTAGTCTATAGTGATTCTGGGGATATGCTGTTTACCCACTATGGTGTCACTGGCCCAGTTATCTTTTCTGCTAGCTCCAATATAACAACATCCGCTGAAAAATATAGAATTGTTTTTGATATATTGCCAGATTACACGGAGCGGCAGCTTGAAAAAGAGCTGTTAGAGCTGCTAGCATCAAATGGGAAAAAGCAAATATCTAATATATTACAAGAATTATTGCCAAAGCGCTTAGTTCCAATAATACTTCAACTTTCAGAAATGCCATATGATAGGCAAGCACATCAAATCACACAGGACAATCGTAAAGAGATAATTAGAAATTCTAAGGGGTTAGTTTTAAATATTAATAGATTACGACCAATTGATGAGGCAACGGTCACGTCGGGTGGGATAGATATAAAAGAAATCAACCCTAAATCAATGGAGTCGAAAATAGTAAGCAATCTTTTTTTTGCAGGTGAAATATTAGATGTAGACGGTTATACAGGCGGCTTTAATATTCAAATAGCGCTATCAACAGGTTTTGTTGCTGGTGATAGTTGCTAAAAAAATGTTTTGACAAAAACCATAAATATGATGATATAATGAAACTAGTACTAAATTAGAAAACATGTAACATTTAGATTACAAATAGTTTTTTTAGGAGGATTTTAAGGTATAAATACATAATAATTAAAAGGGAAAAAGTCTAGGAGAAAACCCTATGGTGCTCTGAGTCAATAATAAGTATAAATTATATTAAATGAAGTTATTGTGAATGGTCTTGGCTAATTATGGGTGGAGGCTAACGAGATGAACAGTCCAAACAAGATTTACATAGCGTTAATAGTAACGATATTTTGTGCATTGATTATGGTAAATTATCTAGCAATTGGATATAATGCTACACAAGAGACCTTAGAGTTTGAAGCGGCTGATAAACCACTAGCTGAAAACAAAGGAAATCCTATAAGAGTCGTGGGCAGTCAATTAGCTAACGCTTTAAAAGAAATAACTAGCAATACAACAGCAAAGCAGGCAAATAACCAAGAAACTAGCAACAGCAATAAAGCTGCAAAATCTACTAATAATGGACAGACCAGCAATAATAGAACAGATAAAGCATTTGAAGGTGAACAGCAGTCAGATGTCACTGTTATTCCAACTATCAACGATGAAGATATACATACAGTAGATTTCAAAATGTTAACACAATCAGGGAAAGTTGATATAGTCGACATAGAAGGTATTACTTATTTGGATGTTACTTCTTTAGCCAGTTGGTATAATAGAAGATTAGGCTGGAATTATGAAGAAGAGCAATTTATTCTTATATTGTTTGGTGTTGACTTCCGTGGCAAGTCATTGTCGGAGGAAATATATATCAATGGTAAGGCGACTAGTTTAAATGAACCAATATATATAATAGACTATCGTCCATACATACCTGCCGAAGCTTTTGCACAAAGCGTTGGTGCTGAGATTAAGCACGAAGATGAATTGTTAGAAATTCGTATTCGTAACTTTGCAAGAGTCGCAATGACACTTCTCAGATCCTAGCAGTTTGCCATAGATAGATCTACAATTCAACAGGGTGCGTTTGATGAGTGGATTCTATATATGTTTTTATAGGTGAACTATTTTTAGCAATTATTAAAAAATATAATAAGGAGGAATTACACGAATGAAAAAAGTAGTATGGTTTTTAGTAGCAGCTATTGCTTTATTAGGTGTTGTTGCTTTTGATGCTCAAGAAGCAAATGCATTTCCAAATATGGGGTCAGAATGCTGGGCTTCAGGATGTCATGATGGTGTAGCGTTACCAGTGTTACCAGGGCATGAGCCACCAGCTCCTGCGCCAGCACCAGCACCAGCTCCTGCACCAGCACCAGCTCCTGCGCCAGCACCAGCTCCTGCGCCAGCACCAGCTCCTGCACCAGCACCAGCTCCTGCACCTGCAGGCCCTGTAACAGCGACAGTAGATTTCAAACTATTCGGTGTTAATGGTAAAGTTGATGTAGCTGTAATTGATGGTGATGTATATGTAGGTATCCGCTCAGCGGCTAATGCTATGGGAGCTGACTTAAGCTTTGATGCAGCTACTAAGCAAGTTGTAGCGAACGCTACATACAGCTTAAACAACACTTATGGATTTGAATTAAAGGCTAGACAAGGTGAGAAAGGTGTATCTGTAAACGGAACTCCTTACCTTCTTGATAAGCCAGTAGCTAATGTGAATGGAGCTCTTTATGTACATGCACATTCTATTGCTAAAGTAGCTAGCGAGAGATCAGGTCAATCGCTAACTGTTAGTTTAGTTAGAAACGTTCTTGAGTTAAAATAATAACGCACCCAACTTAAAATTTGAGAACAAAGAAAAAAGCCTCATAGCGAGGCTTTTTTCAATTAATAAGTGTCAAATATTTAATGCTTATTACAATATTTACGCACCATAGAAAGTAGTTAATTACATTTTGTCTAAAGCAGCTATCCGTCTATCAATTGGTGGATGTGTACTCAGTAAATGGCTAAGCTGCGAAGGTTTCATTAGTGGATTTACAATGAATAGGCTCGCAGTTGCTTCACTTGCAAATCCATCCTTCTTTGCTTTCTCAGGGTTACTCGCCTCAGCAATTTTTCGTAAAGCTGAAGATAAACCCTTTGGATACCCTATCATGCGAGCTGCTGTCGCATCTGCTAAATATTCGCGACTCCTAGATACAGCCATTTGCACAAGCCTTGCCAAGATTGGAGCTAATATTATAGTAACAACTCCTATTATTAGCATAGCAGCATTTCCTTTATTGTTTCCCCCGCCACCTCTTCTAAAGAGCATGGAGCGGGTTCCGAACTCAGCAAGATATACTAGCGTACCAGCTAGGACTATAACAATTGAAGAATACAAAATATCATAATTTTTAATATGAGCCATCTCGTGCGCAATAACACCTTCTAATTCTTCCCGATTAAGCCTATCCATTAATCCGCGTGTAACAGCGACAACACCGTTTTCGGGGTTTCTACCAGTAGCAAATGCATTAGGTACATCTGTTTCAATTACATAAGCCTTTGGTGTAGGAATACCAGCAGCAATAGCAACTCCTTCAATAGTGTGGTACAAGTATGGTTCTTGCGCCTTGGAAACAGGCCGCGCATTTGCCATTTTCAATATAACCTTATCACTATTGTAATAACTATAAAAGACCCCGATAGCAGCAATGACAAAGGCTATAATTGCAAATGTAAAGCTTGCAGCGGGATCAATTAAGTAGCCGATAAAGTAAGAAGCAACTAATATCAATCCAATAAAAACAATAAGGAAAAATACGGTGTTTCGTTTATTACGATTAATTTGCTGATACATTTGCATTAGAATTGCACCCTAACTGCTTTTCTTGCTTCTTCACTTTCGACAGCGAAAGAATCTGCTGGTTTGAAGTTGAACATATTGGCAAAAATATTATTAGGAAATACTTGAAGTGCGGTATTATAATCCATTACTGAATTATTATAACGTTGCCTAGAGTACGAAATTTTATTCTCAGTACCAGCTAATTCTTCCTGTAGCATCATAAAGTTTTGTGAAGCCTTTAAGTCAGGATAGTTCTCAGATACTGCAAATAAAGTCTTTAGGGCACCAGCCATCATATTCTCAGCCTCTGCCTGTTCTTTTACATTTCCTGCATTCATAAAAGCTGTTCGAGCCTTTGTGACATTTTCTAAGACCGTTTTCTCGTGTTCCATATACCCTTTAACCGTTTCTACAAGATTTGGAATCAAATCATAACGGCGCTGAAGCTGAGTATCAATACCTGCCCATGCATTTGCTACAGCATTTCTTTTGGCGATTAAACGGTTGTACGTTATAATCGAAAATAATGCTAAAATTATAATTGCGGCAAAAATCCATAACATAAGTTTTCCTCCTTTGTTTGACAATAGTATTTTTATTTTATAGTTTGCTTTGCTCTGCATGATTATATTTTAGCAATTAATTGCAGAACTGAATAGCAATATGCTAAAAAATAATAAGAAAAAAAGAATGCAAAAGAAAACAATCTATGACATAATACTATGGTGTCTATTTGAAAATAATAACAATGAAACAAATAGGAGCAATATATATAGTATATTGAAATTTATTAAGGAAATTGGAGAATCAGTGATGAAAAAACGTATTCAGAATCAAAATGTAAGAAATATCGCTATTATTGCCCATGTAGATCATGGAAAAACGACATTAGTAGACCATATGTTGAAACAAAGTGGCACATTTAGAGCTGGCCAAGATGTTGATGATCGTGTAATGGATAGCATGGATTTAGAGCGCGAGCGTGGAATTACCATAGCGGCGAAGAACTGTTCAGTATATTGGAAAGACGTTAAGATTAATATCTTAGATACACCTGGCCATGCTGATTTCGGCGGAGAAGTAGAGCGTGCACTTAAGATGGTTGATGGAGCAATTCTGCTAGTTGACGCATCGGAAGGACCACTGCCACAAACTCGTTTTGTACTTAAGAAGGCTTTAGAAGCTAACCTGCGTATCGTTGTGTGTATTAACAAAATAGATCGCAGCGACGCAAGGCCACAGGAAGTTTTAGATGAGATATATGATCTGTTTATCGATTTGGATGCATCCGAAGATCAGCTAGAGTTTCCAGTTTTATATGCTATTGGTGTAAAAGGCCAGGCGCAATTGACGCTTGATGAGGAGAACGATAACTTCCAGCCTCTGTTTGATACAATAGTAGAAGAAATACCAGGTCCTTCACATAACCCAGAAGAACCGTTCCAAATGCTTGTGACAAACTTAGATTACTCAGAATATCTTGGACGTCTGGCTATTGGGCGTGTTTTCCACGGAACTGTGAAAAGCAATGATCAACTAGTTTGCATTAACGATAAGGGCGAGCAATTACCATTGCGTATCTCAAAGCTGCAGGTCTATGATGGACTGAAACTTTTAGAAGTAAAAGAAGCTGAAGCAGGCGATATAGTTATTTTAGCAGGGATTGAAAACGTTAAAATTGGTGATACAATCACGAACAAAGAGACACCTAAAGCATTGCCGAGAATTACGGTGGACGAGCCTACGGTTTCGATGATGTTTACGATTAACACATCACCTCTATCAGGTAAAGAAGGTAAAATCGTTCAGGGAGCAAAAATTCGCGAACGACTTTTCAAAGAAACCTTAAGAAATGTTGCTATTAAGGTAGAAGACGCTGAAGCTAGTGATAGCTTTATCGTTAAGGGTCGCGGCGAGCTACAAATGGCAATTATAATTGAACAGATGCGCCGAGAAGGCTTTGAGTTTACTGTTGGACGACCGATTGTTATCTACAAAATTGAGGATGGCAAGAAGCTAGAGCCAATTGAGCGATTATTCGTTGACTGTGATGAAAACTTCGTAGGAATCGTAACAGAGAAAATCTCATTCCGTAAAGGCCGTTTGATGAACATGGATAATAAAGGTAGCGGACGCACGATGATGGAGTTCTCTGTGCCTTCTCGTTCATTGTTAGGATATCGTAATGAGTTCTTAACAGATACTAAGGGTACTGGGATAATGAACTCATACTTAGAGGGTTTTGAAGAGTATCGTGGTGACTTCCCGACCAGAATTAACGGATCACTGGTTTCAGATCGCCAGGGTACTGCCGTACCATATGCTTTATTTAATTTAGAGCCAAGGGGAATTCTGTTCGTACAACCAGGAGACCCTGTATATGAAGGTATGATTGTCGGGGAGAATAGCCGCAGTCAAGATCTTAACGTAAACCCATGTAAGGAGAAGAAGGCAACTAACGTTCGATCTTCAGGTAAAGATACAGGCATCGTATTAACACCTGTATTACCAATGACTTTAGAGAAGGCTATTGATTTCATCCGTGAAGATGAACTAATAGAAGTAACACCGAAATCGATTCGTTTACGTAAAACAATCTTGCAACAAAATATGAGGTAGATAAGAGATAGCTCGGTGTCGATTAAATTGATACCGAGCTACTTCTATCTATACGCTGTCCAACTAAATTACTTAATAATAACCCCAACCCCATCTGGAATCACAGTAATTGAAGCGTCCCTACCTTTAATTTGCTGTGCTTTTTCTATTGCTTCTTCAACAGTTTTCGCATATTCCATGTGCATTTCATTCACAAAGCTTGCCACACTTTCGTCAGCAACCACAATTACCTTATGCTTTAATAATATTCTAGCTAAAATTTGCGATTGCCACTGATCTACTGGTGTTTGATCCTCTGGTGTTTTCATAAACAGGTCCATCGACTCTTGAGGTGAAGGAAAATCAGCTAATTGATGGTAGAAGTCCCTGCCTCCTAGACCGTCTTTACATGCAGATACCATTATAATTACAGATCCTGGCTTCGCTGTCATTTCTGCTGTAGTCATGCCTTTTACAGCTTGATATACATTTTGATCGAGTGGATAGCCACCGTTTGTGCTAATGACTATATCAGCTGGTATGGCCTCAGTTCCAGTAAGATCCTTTACGAATTCACAGCCCTGCTCATGTGCGGCAAAAGGGTTGCCAGCCACGGCATGAATAACTTCCTTTTCTCCATTAATCGCTACGTTTAATATAAATGCCAGCTTAGCCTGCTTAGCTGCCCAAACCATATCTTTATGAATTGGATTACGTTCTAATTCGCCTGCACGTGCATATGGATTTGAAAGAAAGGTGGAGTTATGGTTATAAAGTACAGTTTTTCTGGACGCTATTCCTGGTAGAATACTTTTCCGACCTCCAGAAAAACCTGCAAAGAAATGGGGCTCGATAAATCCTTCACTGATTAACAAATCAGCTTCGACAGCAAGTTTATTTATCCATAGCTCACCGCCAGAAGGAAGCACCCCTAAATAGACCATGTTATCTAAATCCGTAGCAACGTGATTGATTACGTTCACTTGATCTAAAACATCTTGGCCGTGCCGTTCCATTAATTCCTCATCAGTACTAACTCGGTGTAGGCCAGTAGATATTAACAATGTTGGCTTTGCATTTGGATTTGTTTTTTTGATTTCTTCGAGAATAATAGGCATTGTAATGCGGCTGGGAATAGGGCGAGTATGGTCACTGGTGATAATAACGATATTTTTCTTGTCTTTTGCCAGCTCTGATAGAGGAGGTGAATCAATAGGATTACTAATTGCGTTTCTGACGATTTGTTCTTGAGAGAATTCAGGCTTGAAATCTTCGGAAGGAGGTGTTAGTACTTTTACATTACAACCGCTAGGAGGCGTAAACTCAATGCAACCTTTGTCATAGGGTAGACGAATCTCCACATTTAAACATCCTTTCTAAGTGAAATTTTTAGAAGAGTTTAGTTAATTATACCATAGCTCTTATTTTGGCTAAAGTTAGCTATTGCTATTCGTGCTTTAGCATGGTATAAAGGTAAAGAGCACTTTAGTATATTAGAGAGAAAAAGGAGAGGACAAAACAATGCTATTTAATCCTGTAGTAATCTCGGTAATTGTAGTCGTAGTACTCAGTTTAGCGAGAGTGAATGTGTTATTAGCATTAATAGCTGGAGCGTTAGTGGCAGGCCTTGTGGCAGGATTACCACTTGGTGAAACAATTCCAATGCTAGTATCAGGAATGGATGGTCAATTAAATACAGCCTTGAGCTATATCTTACTAGGTATGTTTGCTGTACTAATTGCCAAATCAAAGATTACTAATGTTTTAGTGCAAATTTTGATTAAAGCTTTACAAGGGAAGCGCGGCTTTTTATTACTTGCAATTGCAGCCGTTGCATCTTTATCACAAAATGTAGTACCAGT
Source organism: Desulfuribacillus alkaliarsenatis (assembly GCF_001730225.1). NCBI lineage: Bacteria > Bacillati > Bacillota > Desulfuribacillia > Desulfuribacillales > Desulfuribacillaceae > Desulfuribacillus > Desulfuribacillus alkaliarsenatis. The sequence goes on from NZ_MIJE01000030.1 coordinate 32,445, forward strand.
GCATATTGCTTTTATTCCTATTTTAATTCCGCCGTTATTGGCACTATTTAATCGTATGCAGGTAGACCGTAGAGCGGTTGCGACAGCTCTTACATTTGGTTTGAAAGCTCCATATATACTTTTACCTGCAGGCTATGGGCTGATTTTCCATGGTATTATCCAAAGGGAAATGGAGGCACACGGAGCGACTATTGGCATAAGTGAAATTCCATTAGCGCTTTTAATTCCAGTTTCAGGTATGGTTGTAGGTTTGTTTATCGCAATTTTCTTTACCTATAGGAAGTCCCGTGACTACAAACCACTGGAAGAGAGTTCGTTATTAGACGCGGTAACACCTGATGAGAAAGTCTCCTGGAACAAGGGGCACACGTTTACTGTTATTGCTATAGTTGCAGCACTGTTTGTGCAGGTTCAATTTAGTTCAATGGTTTTAGGTGCCTTAATTGGTATTGCTATCATGTTAGTCTTTAACGTTGTTAGCTGGCGTAAGACGGACGATGTTGTTAACAAAGGTATCGCAATGATGGGTATGATTGCCTTTGTTATGCTAGTAGCATCTGGATATGCCACAATCTTAAGAGAAACTGGCGCTGTGGCAGAGCTAGTAGAAGTATCTTCAGGGATACTATCAGGTAGTCAAATTATTGCGGCATTTATTATGCTATTAATTGGTTTAACGATTACTATGGGGATTGGAACTTCCTTTGGTACAATTCCAATCATTGCAGCTTTATACGTACCGTTAGGTTTAGAGCTTGGTTTTTCTGTAATGGCTATTGCGGCATTAATCGGAACGGCTGCAGCTCTAGGTGATGCCGGTTCGCCAGCATCTGACAGTACATTAGGGCCAACAGCGGGCTTAAATGCTGACGGACAGCACAACCATATTTGGGATACTTGTGTGCCGACGTTTATTCACTTTAACATTCCGCTAATTATTTTCGGTGTAATTGCAGCAATTATTTTTTAATAGGATTATATTTATAGGTTCTATAAGATATGAAGATGGCAGAGGGAGTATCGTGAACTACTTGTTTAAGTAGCTTGCGATACTCCCTTTTTGTAATTCTATCATTTATTAGGTGTCCCTTTAGCGATGGTTATGAAGAAGTTTAATAGCTTAAGATTTGGTAGAGTCGATATCCACCTGAGATGTTATAGCAGGAATAGCCATGCTGCATTAAAATGCGACAAGCGATGTAGCTACGCTGTCCGCTATGACAATAAACATAGATTTCCTTGCTAGAATTTAATTCGTTAATATGTGAACGTAGATTATCAAGTGGCATATGAAGGCTATTGTCTACGTGGCCACGCTCAAATTCACTCGGAGTTCTTACGTCTAGTAAGATAGCCTGTCCCTGCTGTACTTTTTCAATAACATTATCGATGTCAGCCCAGTGCTGCTGATAGACTTTATTGGTTAATATATTCTCAATAGCAAAGCCAATCATATTGACAGGATCCTTCGCCGAAGAAAAGGGAGGTGCGTAGGAAAGCTCTAATTCGGCAAGGTCATAGGCTGTCATGTTCGCTCTGATAGCGGTTGCCAGTACATCACAGCGTTTATCTACACCGGTAAAGCCAATAAGCTGAGCTCCTAGAATCCGTCCTGATTCCTTGTCGAACAGGGTTTTGATACTCATGAAAGTAGCTCCAGGATAATAAGTAGCATGCGATGGTGAAAAGGTATGAATAGCATCATAATGATAATTGAGACCCGTAGCAGCTTTTTCATTAATACCTGTAGCTGCGATTGTCATGTCAAAAAGCTTTAAAATTGATGTGCCCTGAGTACCTTTGAACTGTGTATTAGCCCCCATGATATTGTCAGCCACAATACGACCTTGCTTGTTAGCTGGGCCAGCTAACGGTATATGAGATGGTTCATTTGTAACGAAGTTATTGACTTCAATAGCATCCCCAATTGCATAAATATGCTCATCAGATGTACGTAAATATGGGTCTACCTCGATTGCGCCTTTGATATTAACCTTTAAACCAGCATCTTTAGCCAGCTGACTGTCTGGGCGCACGCCTATTGATAATAGGACAATATCTGCTTTTACAGTACTGCCGTCGTTGTATTCAACAGCAAGACTTTCTCCAATGCTACTAAAACCATTTATAGCAGCATTTAGAATTAAGTTAACGTCGATATCACGTAAATATTGATGCACTTCACTTGCCATATCAAAATCTAACATTCGTAATATCTGCTGTGAACGCTGCATTAAGGTCACTTCAATACCAGCGTTTTTTAGGTTTTCTAACATTTCAAGGCCAATGTAGCCACCGCCAATAACTACGGCTGATTTTACATTATGTTTTTGTATGTACTCATGGATGCGATATGTATCTGGAATTGTACGCAGTGTAAAGATGCGCTCATCGTTTAAGCCAGGTATAGTAGGAATGACTGGTTCAGCTCCAGGAGAGAGGATTAATTTGTCATAGTTTTCTTCGGTTGTAGAACCGGATGATATATCTCTAGCAATCACAGTTCGTTTTTGTCGATTTATTTCGATGACCTCTTGGTTGATTCGTACATCGACGCGGAATCGGTCTTGGAAGGACTCAGGCGTTTGCAACGTCAGCTTATTCTTATCAGTAATTTTGCCACCGATAAAGTATGGTAGGCCACAGTTTGCATAGGATATATAACTACCTCGTTCATACATAATAATTTCAGCATGCTCGTTAAGACGACGAAGACGGGCTGCAGCAGAAGCGCCCCCTGCAACCCCGCCAATAATTACGATTTTCATTGGAAGCCTCCTAGAATGATTTAGTCTGTTCCAGCTTAGCTATATTATCGATTAACCAATGGTAATAATTAATTGCATAATCTATTTTTTCAATATCCTGCTGTGCATGGAATAATGAAGATTGAGGACTTTCCAATTGCTCACTATTAGGGTGCTGTTTAGAATTTTCTGTTGTATGTTCAGCGATGAGGGCTTGAAGTTCCTTCTTAGATTTTTGTAGTGATTCTAAGTTTGACATTATGGCTTTTTTCCACTGAATTGAAAAGTAATCGATAAAAATCTGCTGCCAGTCCTCTTTAGCTTGATAGTAATCCTTACGCTCACCTTTTTTCCATACACGCTCGACACAATTTAGTTCCATTAACGTTTTGATACCAGTACTCATGCTGGTTTTACTCATTTTTAGAGATTCCTTCATCTCGTCTAGGGTCATTGGTTCACCGTGAAAATACAATGTTCCGTATAAACGGCCAACTGAAGGTGGCACGCCGTACAGATCCATATTATCTGCAATTGACTCTATGACACGCTCCCGTGCTTTATCTAAGCGTTCTTGTGCGCCCATTGTTACAGCTCCTCATGAATAATGCTAATTTTTATTTCCTATTATTACATGATAAGAAGATTTAATTCAACTGAGGAATCGGAATTATTTGTGGGTATTTAGGAGTATTTATATGAAAACACATAATAAAGTTTGTACAGAAAAAACTTTACAGAGTTTACGCTGGATGTGGCGTTATAAGCAGTTTGTGGACATGAGTAGTATGATTATATACTTATACAGTAAGCAAGAATGCTGCGGAAATGATTGAAAATGTATAGAGCCAGCAGAAGAGGTGGAAAGATGGGGAAGATTAAAGTCAACCAATTGACAAAAATTTTTGGTAAAAATCCTAAAAAGGGGATTGAATTATTGGCCAAAGGTATGTCAAAGCAAGAAATTTTAGAGAAAACAGGATTAACTGTCGGAGTTAATCAAGCAACATTTGAGGTACAAGCAGGAGAAATATTTGTCATCATGGGATTGTCGGGAAGCGGTAAGTCTACACTAGTACGTTTATTTAACCGCTTAATTGAACCTACTTCTGGTCAAGTTCTTATAGATGGTGAAGATTTGGTTAAAATGAGCAAAGATCAATTACGTTATGTGCGTAGGAAAAAGATGAGTATGGTGTTTCAGAAATTTGCCCTGTTTCCCCATAGAAATGTGCTTGAAAACACTGAATATGGACTTGAGGTACAGGGGATGGACAAGCTAGAACGTCGGAAAAAAGCACAGAAGGCACTAGAGCTTGTAGATTTAAAAGGGTATGAAAACAGCTATCCAGATGAGTTAAGTGGAGGTATGCAACAACGTGTTGGTTTGGCGCGGGCACTTGCAAATGATGCCGATATTTTGTTGATGGATGAAGCATTTAGTGCACTTGATCCATTAATACGTAAAGATATGCAGGATGAGCTATTAGAGCTGCAGGAAACAATGTCAAAGACAATTATTTTTATTACACATGATTTAGATGAAGCGCTACGGATTGGCGATCGTATAGCACTCATGAAAGACGGAAACATTGTGCAAATTGGCACACCTGAGGAAATATTGATGAGCCCTGCTAATGATTATGTAGAGAAGTTCGTAGCAGATGTTGATTTGTCTAAGGTCCTTACGGCTGAGAATGTAATGATAAAAGCAGAAACAATGGGAGTTAGCAAGGGCCCTAGAGTAGCGCTGCAGCTTATGAAAGAGCGGAAAATTTCTAATATATTTATTGTAGATAAGAAACAGACCCTGCAAGGAGTTGTTACTGCGCACGATGCATCAAGGGCTGTAGAGCAGGGTAAAACAATTGAAGACATAATGATTAGAGATGTGCCTAAGGTCAGCCCAGATACGATACTTACAGACTTGTTTGAAGTTGTTGCAACAGAACCTATACCTGTTTCTGTTGTAGATGAGAATGGTCGCCTTAAAGGAATAATAATTCGCGGAGCAATTATGGGTGCTTTAGCTGGTAATACACCAGAAGATACTGATGCTTCGGGAAAAGAGGTGATATAGATGGATCTTATCCCGCGCATTCCCTTAGGAAGTTGGGTTGATGATTTAGTTAACTGGATGACAAGAGAGTTCTCTTTTGTTTTCGATTTGATTGCTAGGTTTATTCGCTGGTTTATAGAGACGTTCGTCGACATATTAGTGTTTTTCCCGCCATTAGCACTAATAGCTTTATTAGCAGCACTTGCTTGGTGGACAAGCCGCTGGCCTGTTGCTATATTTACGGTTTTAGGATTATTACTTATAGATAATATTGGATACTGGTCGCAGATGATTGACACATTGGCACTGGTAATTACGGCGGTAATTATATCGGTGATTATAGGTATACCGATTGGTATAGCAGCAGCCCAAAGTGATAGGCTGCAAAGCATTATAGCGCCGATACTAGATTTTATGCAGACGATGCCAGCGTTCGTATATCTAATACCCGCAATCTTGTTTTTTAACATCGGAGTTGTTCCTGGGGTATTCGCATCGGTCATATTTGCGATGCCACCGACAATTCGTTTGACTAACCTAGGTATTCGCCAGGTGCCTAAAGAGTTAATAGAGGCAGCAGATGCTTTTGGGTCTACTAGAAACCAAAAGCTATACAAAGTACAGCTGCCATTGGCAATGCCAACGATTATGGCAGGCATTAACCAAAGTGTAATGCTGGCTCTATCAATGGTTGTAATAGCTTCGTTAGTTGGGGCACCAGGTTTAGGGGCAGAAGTATATAGAGCTGTAAGTCAGATACAAGTAGGTAGAGGTTTTGAGGCCGGTTTAGCTATTGTTATTTTAGCAATTATGCTAGATCGAATCTCTCAAAATATATACAAAAAACGCTAAAAAAGGGAGGAGTCAATAAAATGACAAAGAAATATCGCGTTTTGTTTTTAAGTTTGGCAGTAGTATTAGCCATGTCACTTTTAGTAGTAGGGTGTGGAGGTACTGATGAACCACCAGTAGATACACCAGATGTTGCAGATCCAACTGGTGATGATGTAATTATGGAGCCACCAGCTGCAGTAGGTGAGCAAGTAGGTTTTGAAATCGTAGGTATTGAGCCAGGTGCTGGTTTAATGATGGCAACTGAAGAAGTTCTTGATGTTTATGGTTTAGAAGAGTGGACTTTAGTAGAGTCTTCAAGTGCAGCTATGGCAGCAGCACTTAGAAGAGCTTACGAAAATCAAGAGCCAATAATTGTTACTGGTTGGACACCACACTGGAAGTTTGCTAGCTTTGATCTAAAATATTTAGATGACCCACAAGGTGTGTATGGTGGAGATGAGCAAGTTCATACACTAGTACGTGAAGGCTTAGAAGCAGATGAGCCATCTGCATTCACTGTTTTAGACAGATTCTTCTGGACTCCAGACGATATGGCAGAAGTAATGGTTGCTATTGAAGAAGGTAGCTCTGAAGAACAAGCAGCTGCAGACTGGGCTGCTGCTAATCAGGATACTGTAAATGAATGGACTGAAGGTGTAGAAGAAGTTGACGGTAATCGCATAGATCTAGCATTCGTTGCATGGGATTCTGAGATTGCTAGTACTAATGTAGTTAAATATGTACTAGAGTCTATTGGTTACGATGTTAGAATGCGTCAATTAGAACCAGCTCCGATGTTCCAAGGTGTTGAAAGTGGCGAAGCTGATGCTATGGTAGCAGCATGGTTGCCAACAACTCACGAATCATACATGGATCGTTTTGGTGAAGGTTTAGTAGACTTAGGTCCAAATCTTGATGGAACTCGCATTGGTTTAGTTGTTCCAGCATACATGGATATTGATTCTATTGAAGACCTTCGTTAGTTAGAAGTAGTTTGCAAGCTAGATATAAGCTAGAAATTAGTTTATAAGTTAGATTACTAAATATAAGAGGCCCCTCTGGATGAGTTTTCATTCAGTGGGGCCTTTTAATCGATTACATATTATGCTGTTTGTTATTGTTCGTAATATTATTACTTTATACTAATACCTACTTCATCGTAAATTGCACATGTACAGAAGCATTAATTGTTAGCTCTCCGCCTATAATAGGTGTAGATGAGTCAGCGGTCTCAGCCATTTGCATGTTTCTAAAATTGTTCGGAGGTGCGGAGACGGAGTCCGTTGTAACACTTACGACATCTTGAACAGTCTTTCCTAATGCGGCAGCTATGGTATCAGCTTTTTGCTTTGCGTCCTCAACAGCCTTAGTTAAGGCGTCGTTTCTTAGGGTGCGTTCTTGAGTCGTCAGAAAGCGGATACTATTTACTTCATTTACGCCAGCTTCTCTAGCGCTGTCTATTACTGGGCCTACCTGTGCAATATCATCTATTTTAACGATAAGCATGTTTTGCACCTGATAGCCGATAATGCGTCTAGTCTGTCCCCTTTCGACGTTATAATCATATTGAGGGTGTACTGAAAAGTTCTGAGTCTGCATATTATTTTCTTCGATTCCTGCGGCTTTAAGAGCTGCTATTAATTGATTAGTAATACGCGCATTCTCTGTTTGTGCTTCCTTCGCGGTAGCGCTTTCTGTGCGTACACCTAGCGAAATCTGAGCTGCGTCAGGCTTAACAGAAATTTCTCCGACACCAGTAACATTAATAACAGGCAAGTCAGTCTTATCTCCTGGTACATCAATTTCCGCTTGGGCAGGCTGACTAAAGCTATAAACAACAAAGACGATAGTGACGATTAAAATTGGTACAATTAATGATTTTAAATTACCTCTCATGTTAAAACCTCCTAAGTAGTTTTTTTATATGTAAAAAATACACAGCTAATAACACATATCTAACAACACATCATATTAGCTCTCTCATTATAACGACGAGTAAAACCACAAGAATGTTTCAAATCCCTACACACAAATGAATAAAATGTAATAAAAGCAAACAGGATTTACTATTCTTTGTATAGAATGTATAGAGTTGTGATTGTAGATTTGTAGCTAATGTATGTTAAGTTTACTAATAATTAAAGAATATTTCATGGAAGGATGTGTTGTTAATGAATGGAAGAGGGCAATGGTGGGTCGGCGCAATTATAATCGGGCTAGGCGTGCTACTATTATTAAACAACCTTGGTTTTATCGATGTAAGTATAGGTTCTATTATCAGTAATTATTGGCCTGTTGTATTTGTTATTTGGGGTATGCAGTTCCTTTTTAGTAGGAAAAGTAAAGGTGAAGTTGTTACTGGTTTGATACTAATAGCCATAGGTCTAATTTTCTTAGGGAACAAACATGATTGGTTTAATATTGATTTATCTTTCTTCTGGAAGCTTTTCTGGCCAGTAATATTAATAATAATCGGTATTAATTTCTTAAGGGGTCCGAAAACATCTGGAAAGAACAATTGGGCATTCCTCGGTGGGATTGAAAAGTCGAAGCAACCCTGGAAGCTAGAGGATGGGGACTACTGGGCTGTACTTGGCGGCATAGAACTTGACTTAAGGAAAGCTATATTAGAAAATAGGGAGTACACTATTAGCTGTAATGCACTTCTAGGTGGAATTGAACTTATAGTGCCTAAGAATATTACAGTAATTTGTGAAGGAACAGCAGTCTTAGGCGGTGTAGAGATGCTAGGGGAAGAAACTGGTGGCATCGTATCCTCTATGAAGGTCGAGCAGATTGCAGACCCAGGCGCACCTGTATTAAAAATTCATTGTCGTGCTACACTAGGTGGAGTAGAAGTAACTGCTAAAGATTAAGTAGATGTAAAAGATTAAGGAGGACGTTCATGCTCAACGTAATTGGATTTGCTGTCATTATCACCATTGGGCTTATTGTAATATTTAATATAATTGGGAAGATAATCAGTAATAAACAAGCAAGAAATTGGCAAGATCAAGCCAAAGGCCCAGGAACAACTATTGACGTCGATGGACGGCAGGTCTATGTGACAATAAAAGGGCAGGGACCAGTAACAGCAATAATAGAGCCTACCATAGGTTCTGCATCGCCAGAATGGTGGCAGATCCAGAATGATTTAGCTAAGCATATGCAAGTAATAACATACGACCGAGCTGGCTATGGCTGGAGTGAACTAACTAATCAGCGTAGGACAAGTGAAAATATAGCCGAGGAGCTTAAAAAAATTCTAGAGGCCAAAGGCATACAAGGGCCGTATCTACTAATAGGCCATGGCTTTGGTGCGTCATATCTGCAGCATTTTGCCAGGCTATGTCCACAAGAAATTGTCGGGGCTGTATTTATAAGTCCGCAGCCATTAGATAGCTCAATATATTTCAAAGAACTTAATAAAGATGTATTAGTCAAAAGCGGTATCGACAAACTGCCTGCTATACAGTCTATGCTCATGTTAAATAAGTTAGGGGTTATACGAAGGTTTAGAAATCTATTATTTAAAAGCCCACCTTTATACTATTATCATAAGCTAAATGAAGACACACGGGATATTCTATGGCAGCATTTTTGTTTGCAGACTCAGATGCAGATGGTGCGACTAGAGTATGTTGAATCAATGAGAAAAGGTAATATGGAGAGAAGTAAGAAGGCAGGCGGCTTTCCAGACATACCTGTAAAAGTGTTATATCAATCTACAGTAACTGCTAATAAAGGATTAATCAGCGAAGGGCTAACGGAAGAAGACGCTAAGCGTGTTGATGAAATATCTAGAAAACAAGCACAACAGTTTTTAGCAATAAGTTCAGCTAGTGAGTGGATTGAAGTCTCTGATAGCAGCCAATTCATCCATTTAGATCAACCAAACAATGTTATTAAAATTGTGAATGAAATTGTTAATAGCATTAATAGTGCGCATAAGTTATAAATTATTAGAATAACTATATAGGAATGATACTAACTTTAATTGAAAAGAGGTGATGCTTACAGTGAAAGCATTAACTTTTGAATCCTTGTGCGTAGAAAATGAGATGCTAGCAAGACATAGCTCATATGAAATAGGGGGAAGTGCACGGTTTTATGCAACCCCAGAAACGGTGGATGAGCTAATATGCCTGCTGGATGCTTGCAAACAAAAAGGAATTCCCTGTGAGATTTTTGGGTATGGATCTAATATATTGTTCCCAGATGAGCCGTATGCTGAAAAGATGTATATATCACTAAAACGCATGATTGACTGCAATATTGCTGCTAGTGGCGGTGAAGCGAAGCTTTTCCTAGCAGCGGGAGTACCGTTGTCGTTCTTACCGCTGATAGGAGTCCTAAGCGACTACGAAAGCATGTATTTTACACATTTGCTGCCAGGAACAATAGGTGCAGGTATATATATAAACGCTAAATGCTATGAATATCAAATGAGTGAGCTTCTTAACCGCATTTATTATATAGATATAGCAAAGGATAGTTCATCAATTCAATCAATAGCAGTCGAAGACTGTAGCTTTGCTTATAAAGAATCTATTTTTCAAAAAAGACCTTGGATTATTATTGGAGCAGATTTTTTAGTTCCAAATCTTACACGTGAACGCTATTTAATTATTCAGAATCTATTACAATTGTATAAACAACCTTATACAGACATTACGTCACTTGCTAATTTCTATAAACATTTTCAAGCTATTACAGAGGATATTAGTAAGGAGCATAAAGTTGTGCTACCAAAGCGCTTTCAAGAAATAGATGAGGATCGCAGTAGCAAGCGACATTTCAGCTACCCGTCCTGTGGTTCGGTATTTAAGAATAATTACAAGTTTGGCAGACCAATGGGTGTAGTAGTTGATGAGCTTGGCCTTAAGGGCAAGGAATATGGAGGGGCTATGATATCCCCTTATCACGGCAATTTCATTATTAATCATAAACAGGCAAAAGCAGCAGACGTAATATATTTAATTAAATTTGTACAAGAACAAGTAAATAATAAACACGGCTTTATACCAGAGCCTGAGGTTATAATAATTTCTGAATAGATATAGCTATGAAAAATCCCTAATTGTATTTACAAAAAGGGATTTTTGTTTGTTTGTTGAATAGTTACTTAAAGCGTTTGTGTTAGGGAAGACTTTGCATGGAGGAAAATAATGAGAGCTATTATCTTGAATAGTTTAGACAATGAAAATGAATATGCACAAATACATGAGATGCTTTTAGAAGAGCTTAAGAAATCGGCAATCATAATTGACACGATGAATTTATTAGAGATTGACATTGAAGGCTGCAGAAATTGTTACCATTGCTGGACTAAAACACCTGGTAAATGTGTAATAAACGATCAAGGTAATAGCCTAACTAGTGATATAATACAAGCAGATGCACTTGTGATATTGACTCCAACTGATGGGGAGCAGCTATCGCCCTTGGTTATGTCTACATTACAACGGACGATTCCAAATCTAGCACCGAATATTAAAAATCAGACAAATAAATATCCAGTTTTAATAGGAGTCGGTGTTACAAAGAAAGAGTTTAAGCAAGATGATGAAAACAAGATAGCTATTGAAGAACTGTTTGACAGAACAATTAAACGGATTGGAATTAACTTTCACTGCAAAAGAACGGTAAGTGAAATAATCTATATTGACGAGCCGCTACCTGAACAACAGCAGCTCGTGGAAGAGGCAATTGCGATTGCTATGAAGGATTATTAGTACGAATGGAGGTTTATGTATGAAAAACATTAAAATTAAGCGAAGTACTATATTGCTAGTAGTTTTAGCGGTACTACTGGTGACAGCTACGGCAACCTTTGCATTTTCAGATATTCCAGACTACTTTCGCGCACATACGGATGTAGACCTAGAAAGGGCGGAATACATTAAAGGGCCAGTGTTTTATGCAGGGAATCAAGTGCGATTGGCTGGAACGATTGACGGTACAGCCTTCCTAGCTGGAACTCGAGTTGTAATTGATGGTACGGTCGATGGCTCGTTATTTGTTGCTGGTCAAGAAGTGGTTATCAATGGTGTTGTCACAGGTAATCTCTATGCCGCTGGTCAGGAAGTGCGAATCAACGGTCAAGTAATTGGTGATGTTATCGGAGCAGGACGACGGGTGCACACATCAGAGTCGGGTGTACTTGAGCGCGATATGCTCGTAGCGGCTGAGACAATCTTTAGCTCAGGTACAATAAACAGACAAATGTTAGGCGCGGGTGTAAATGTAGTCATTAATGGAGCAGTTGGTGATGATGTAAAGCTGGCAGTAGAACAATTAGAAATTCGCAATTCAGCAAGCATTTCGGGCAATCTTTACTATACGAGCCCCTATGAGGCTCAGGTTGGACAGCAGTCCGAAATCGCTGGAGATGTGACGTGGCGTCATGTGGATGAGCGCGTAATTGAACGAAGAGACACTAGTGTTTTTGAACAGCTATTTAAAATAGGCGCAAGTATTGTGGCAGCTTTAATTGTTTGGTATGTCATATATGTGCTAAGTCCTAATTTCTGGAGAGGTGCTTCAGAGCCGCTTCGCAAAACACCATTTAAAACACTAGGTATTGGGTTGCTATTATTAATAGCGACGCCAATTATTGCTGTAATTGCTATTACCACAGTGGTAGGAATACCAGTCGGACTTATCACACTAGCCGTCTATGGAACAAGTCTGTATTTTACCAAGATTATTTTAGCTGCTGCAATCGGCTACCTGCTTGCAGATAAGCTAGGCTGGACTGAGAAACACGGTGGAATTTGGTTAGTGCTATTAGGCTTAGTTGTTATTCTAATATTAACGAGCATTCCGTATATCAAAATAATCACATATATTGTTATGGTGCTTGGGGGACTGGGTTCTCTACTAATGTATTTATTAAATAAAGATAACAAAGATGAGCCGACGGATGATGAACTAGCAGACTATTAAGTTAATCAAGTAGGAGAATTAATGTGCTCAGATGCAGAGGGAATACTATTAAACTAATCATAATAATTATAAGCGCTTTAACTTTACTTGGAGTGGTTGCTTTGCACCTGCTAATCCAATCTGCAATCGTAGATGAAAGCGATATAGAGACATCCTACGTAGTAATACTAGGGGCGGGACTTCGAGAAAATCAACCCTCATTGTCCCTGCGCTATCGCTTACAATCAGGACTTAAATATCTAGAGCAGTATCCTGATAGCAAGGTGATAGTTACAGGTGGATTGGGAGCAGGTGAAGCTTATACAGAAGCGGAAATAATGAAAAAATTCTTGGTCGAGCGCGGCATAGACAAACAGCGCATAATAAAAGAAGAGCAGGCAACGAACACATTTGAAAATCTGCTATTTAGCAAAGAAATAATATTAGAAGCACAGACGTTAGAAGAGAAAACATTAGATGATAAAACATTAGAAGAACAGACATTGGAAGAGCAATTGGATGGAGAAGCTATTAAACTTATGATAGTAACAAGTGATTTTCATTTGTATAGGGCAAAGCTGATAGCAAAACGACTCGGTTTTGAGCCTTACGGAATACCTGCTAAAACACCCCAAGTTGCAACTGTTCGTCTCATGGTTAGGGAATATTTTGCAATAATAAAAACCTATATATTTGATCGTATAGTTTAATTGTGAGGAGGTACTACCATTAAAACGATTAATCAATTTAACCCTGGGGATAGTATAATTGGCTTTTTTCTAGTAAAAAGCCACGCTATAAAGAGTACAAATAATAATACTAGATACCTAGATTTAGTTTTAGGAGATAAAACAGGTGAAATCAACGCCAAAGTCTGGGAAATTACAGCAGAAATAGAGCAGTTTTTTGAAAAGGATGAACCTATTCTTGTAAAAGTAAAGGGACTTATAACGGAGTGGCAGGGTAAGCTTCAGTTTAAGGTTGAGAAAATCAGGCCAGTACTTCCACAAGACCAAATCGATATAGCGGATTACGTACAAACAGCTCCCTACGAGCCCGCATTTATGTATAAAAAAATTATGCAGTATGTAGCTGCCATGGGTGATTCTGAGCTGGAGGCCTTAGTGAGTAAAATATTAGAAGAGTCTAAGGAAAAGCTATTATACTATCCTGCCGCACAGAAAAATCATCACTCAATACGTGGGGGACTCTTGTATCACATTATGACAATGCTGCGCACCGGTGAAAGTCTATCGCAAATATACAGTAATATTAATAGGGATTTACTATACGCTGGGATTATCCTGCATGATATGTCAAAGCTTGAAGAAATGGATGCAAACAAACTTGGTATTGTCTCCGATTATACAGTTGAGGGGCATTTGCTTGGACATATAGTACAAGGTATTAAGAGGGTAGATAGAGTTGCTGATGAGTTAGGGGTTTGTCAGGAGAAATCCTTATTAATACAGCATATGATACTAGCGCACCACAACGTCCCTGAATTTGGCAGCCCGAAACCGCCTATGATTCCAGAAGCAGAGCTGCTACACTATATTGATATGATTGATAGTCGTATGTACGATATGGATAAGGCGTTGAGCAGTACAGAAGAGGGCGCTTTATCGGAGCGGGTTTGGTCTTTAGGCAATCGTCGAGTATATAAGCCTATGAATAAACCTGAAAAACCAGAGGCTACTTAAGAATTACTATCTATTAGGGGAGAAATTATGAAACTTAGGGGATTAAACCGTGGGCTCAGTCATAAATATGATAATCCACTACATTACTATTTGACACTTGATGAACAGAAGCATCCTATTAACGAGCTGATAGGTGAATCTATCAGCATTACCTTTGAAAATAAAATTCAATGTATACACTGTGGTCGGATTATTAAGAAAACCTTTAATAACGGATCATGTTATCCATGCTTTAAAAGCTTACCAGAAAATGATTTATGTATAGTGAAGCCAAATCTTTGTCATTACCATCAGGGTACGTGTAGGGATAACGAGTTTGCTGAAAGTCATTGTATGACTCCACATTATGTTTATCTAGCGGTCAGTAGTGATGTTAAAGTCGGCCTTACCCGTGCTACGAATACCTTGAAGCGCTGGGGGGATCAAGGCGCAGTGCAGGCAGTACCAATTGCTAAGCTGCCTACAAGAAAGGACGCTGGAGATTTAGAGCTTTTGTTGACAAAGCATTACCCAGACAAGACTAACTGGCGCAAAATGCTGAAGGGTGAAATTACGGACATGAAGCTTGAGGACGCTCGCCAACAGGCCGTAACTAATATACCTGAGGAATATAGCCCTTATGTATTACGGGAGGAGCAATTGATAGAATTCCAATATCCAATGCAACAGTCAGCAAGCAAACTCACATCCTATAACTTAGACAAGCAAGCACAGATAGAAGACAAGTTAGTAGGTATTAAGGGTCAGTATTTTATCTTTGCCTCAGGAATAATGAACATGAAAAAGTTTGCAGGGTATCATATAGAACTTGATACTAAAAAATAGAGAGGTATGGAGATGTATTTAACGAAATAATAGGTATATTGTCAGGAAAAGTGTTAATGTAGCGCTACCAATAAAATATGGAAGAAAGCGTGCTTTGATATTTTGGAAATAAAAGATTAATAGAAGCAACAAATAAATAATAACCGATGTAAATATTAAACCTAACCAGACACTAATAAAGCTGGTTGGATAGCCGACTAATTGGCTACTTGCCGTAGCGATGGAAGATAGGCTTTTGCTTGACAGTGGCAATAAAAAGACGGATATGCTTGTTAGAAAAATAGCGATTAATGGTGCAAGGTTTCCATAACGATAGAGATGTATTTCTAAACCCCTTATATCTTGGTAGATTAAGAGGGAAACAGATTGGTTTACGAATGCCTGAAATGCTACTGAAAACAGGTAGAACAGAATAAAACTTAGTATGCAAGCTAAGGCACTAATAATTGCAATAAGAAAAATGTTATTTTTTTTTGAAGTGTTATTCATATAGCAATTCTCCTAATGTCTTATATCGAAAAACAAGAAGCTATTGGTAGTACAAGTTAGGTGGATATGCCACCACATACCAATCCAATAGCTTCTAACACATTCCGATTGCTTCTAGCTTATTTGTGAAAGTGATTAAATTATTCGAGTGGCAGTGATTCATTTCCTGCCCATTCATAAATAGAGGCATCATAATTTTTTACATTTTCATAACCAGCCATTTTTAAAACCATAGTCATATGTGCGGAGCGGATGCCTGCCGTACAATAGGTCACGATTTGGTCACTGGTAGAAATGTTGTTATTTGACATTAGAGTTTGTATTTCTGGAATTGACTTTATAGTGCCATCATTGTTTAGGAATTCCTTGAACGGGATGTTTATTGCATTTGGAATATGACCACCCCTGGCTTCGCCAAAGTCAGTAGCCCCTTCGTATTCTTTAGGATTACGGGTGTCGATAATAACTGCTGTTTCAAGGTTTTCATATAACCAATCTGTTGTAGCAAATGTATCATAGTTTAAATCAGAAACTTCAATATCAGATACGATTGCCACAGAAGCAGCTTTACTTACTTCTCCATTCTCGCTTACCCATGCTGGCCAGCCACCATCTAGTATTCTACTATTTTCAACTCCGGCCATACGGAGCATCCAGAGAATTCGTCCGTCTTCACCCCAACCATTTGGGTCTGCATAAATAATAATTTTTTGCTCGTTGTTAACACCTATTGAACTTAAGTGCTCAGACAAGCTGTTAGCATCTAAGAGTGTGCCCCAGTTTTCATCTCCAGGGCCACCTTCCATGGTGGAGAATTGCTGCCAACGAACTGGGATAGAACCAGGGATATGACCGTTCTCATATGGGTCATCGCCTCTAGCATCAATTATAAGTAGGTTTTGATCAAGATTTTCCATTAACCAAGCAACATTCACTAAGTAATCAGTAGCAACAGCAGTTGACTCATTCGGTGTTCCTGAACCGTTATCTGATTGTGATTCTTGTGCTGGTGTGTCGCTGCTTCCGCAGGCCACCAATGCTAATGAGAAAACTAGCAGACAAAGTAGTAAAAGACCTTTTCTTAACATGTGTAACTCCCCTTTATATGTCTTTGTAGTTAGTATAACAACAAGATTATAAATCAACAAAACTTATGGGTCAAATAAGGAATTCTTATAAAAATCTGAAGGGCTGTTTAGCACATTTAATTTTTGACCTGTAAATGATATACTCTTTATACAAGAACGTCTGTTTGAAAATGTTAATGTAGATTCAGGAGGATTTCGATGGGCTTACAATCAATTATAGGGCGAGCAGGTTCTGGGAAGACCTATACCTGTGTGGAGCAAATTCGTCAGAAACTAATAGCAGATTCCACAGGATCTCCTATTATTTATCTGGTTCCAGAACAAATGACATTCCAAGCAGAGTATACATTAGCGACGACACCAGGACTGCAGGGGATGATTCGGGCACAGGTATACAGCTTTACAAGAATTGCGTGGAAGGTACTACAGGAAACAGGTGGCCTATCTCGACAGCACATTGATAGTGTGGGTATTCATATGCTGTTACGCAAGCTACTTGAGCAGCATAAACAAGAGCTACGCCTTTACGCTAGGGCGGCAGACCAGACAGGTTTTATTGATAATATAGAGAGGTTAATCGTAGAATGTAAGCGTTACTGTATTGGAGCAAAGGATTTAAAAGTTTTATATCAACAGATAGAAGAGAAATCTGGTTCAAGCGAGCAAACGATACTCGATAAGCTCCAGGATTTGCATTTAATATTATCAGCAGTAGAAGCTGAGCTTAGTGACAAATATATTGCTGCGGAAGATTACCTACGTCTATTAGCTAATAAAATTCCTGTATCAAACTATATTAGACAAGCAGAAATCTGGATTGATGGTTTCTATAGCTATACACCACAGGAGCTATTGGTTATAGAAGCTATATTGAAATATGCCCGAAATGTTAAAATCACCCATACCCTGGATAAGCCTTATAATCAGGAGCTGCCCCACGAACTGCACTTATTTCACAATACCGCAAAAACCTATCAAAGAGTTCAAGGTCTTGCACAGGCTCAAGGCATAGAAATAGAAGAGCCGATTGTTTTAGCGGATAGCTTGAAATTCTCAAGTACATGTTTAGCGCATTTAGAAGCTAACTACCATAGACGTCCAGTAAGGGTTTACAATGGAGAAACAGCGATATCGATAGCCTCTGCAGTTAATCGCAGGGCTGAGGTAGAGGGATTAGCGAGGGCTATACTTAGTAAAGTTCGCGATCAAGGGTATCGCTATCGTGATTTAGCCATTATTTTAAGAAATACTGATGATTACCAGGAGCTAATAGAGACGACATTTGCAGCTTATAAAATTCCTTTGTTCTTTGATCAAAAAAAACCAATGCTCCATCACCCATTGATAGAGCTAATACGTTCCAGCCTAGATGTCGTCAATCATAATTGGCGCTATGAGGCTGTATTTCGTTGTGCAAAGACGGATTTAATGACGGCGGCAAGGGAATCCCTCGACCAACTAGAAAACTATGTTCTTGCACAGGGGATTTATGGTGAACGCTGGAAGACTGCTGAGGATTGGAGGTATACATCTAGAGGCTCGATTGAGACGGGATTTGAAGCCTCGGCAGATGACGTGCATAAGGAAAGGGAAATCAATTATTGGCGTAGAATAATTGCCACGCCCCTTATACAATTAGAGTCAGACCTGCAAAAGGCAAGTACAGGCCGTCAATATACGGAGGTGCTGTACAATTATCTAGTTAATCTGCATGTTCCAGAAACAATCACAGAATGGCAGCAAACGGCTGAAGCAGAGGGTGAGCTTGAGGTAAGTCGTCAGCATCAGCAGGCTTGGCAGGCTGTGATAAAGCTATTTGACCAGCTAGTGGAGATAATTGGCGAAACAGAGCTAAGCTTAGAATTATTTTCAAAGATGGTTGATAGCGGCTTAGAGAGTATGAAGTTTTCGCAAGTTCCGCCTGCCTTTGATCAGGTAGTAGTAGCGAATATTGACCATTCAAGATTACAGGGAATTCGGAGTAGTTTTTTCCTCGGAGTAAATGATGGCGTGGTACCTGCTAAGCTGAAGGAAAGTGGAGTTTTCACGGAGGATGATCGAGGGTTTATACAAGGGGCAGGCTTAGAAATCGCCCCGACATTTACAACACAGCTATTAGAAGAACCATTTACCATATACAATGCATTAGCTAGTGCGTCAGACAGCCTCTGGGTTAGCTATCCATTGGCCGACGAAGAAGGGAAAACCCTGCTACCAGCAGCTCTAATTGGACAGCTAAAGGAGATGTTTCCTAACGCACAGACGCCATTTATACTTGCTGATCCACAGGAGGAACTAGAAGAAAAACAGCTTGATTATATCGCTAGCCCTGATGTGACCATATCCTATCTAACCAGTCAGCTCCGCTACTGGAAGCGTGGCTATCAAGTGGCTGATCTTTGGTGGGATACGTATAACTGGTATGCAAACCAAAGTGCAAACAACAGTGTAAGCCAGGGTCTGTCAGGTCAGTGGCAGCGGGTAATAGATAGCTTATTTTATAAGAATCAAGAGCCAAACCTAAGGAAGCAAACTAGTGAAAAACTTTACGGAAAAGATATAAAGACTAGCGTTTCTAGGCTGGAAAAGCACCGCGGTTGTCCTTTTGCCCAGTATGCTTCCTACGGATTACAGCTCAAGGAGCGGGAGTCCTATAAATTAGAAAATCCAGACATCGGTCAGTTGTACCATGGCTCATTGAAGCTTATTGCCGACATTTTAACTACCCAGGGTAAGCACTGGGGTGAGGTTACAGAGGCGGAATATACTGAATTAGCTAAGCAGGCTGTTGGGCAAATTGCCCCAAGGGTACAAAATAAAGTGCTTCTAAGCTCAAAGCGCTACCAATATATTCTAAAGCGTTTGACAGAGGTTTTAACAAGAACAACGATTGTATTAGGTAAGCAAGCACAGGCTAGCGGATTCACGCCAATCGGCTTGGAGATAGGCTTTGATGTAGGTGAGAAAATACCTGCACTCCAGCTACAGTTAGCTGATGGTAGAACTATCTCCTTGCGTGGACGTATAGATCGTGTTGACCAAGCATTAATAGGTGATGAATTGTTTCTGCGAGTTATCGATTACAAGTCAAGTCAAGTTGCCTTGGATTTATCCGAGCTAGCAGACGGCATATCTCTGCAGATGCTCACGTACTTGGATGTGGTGCTTACATTTGCCGAGCAATGGCTCGGACAACAGGCAGCTCCAGCGGGTGTGCTTTACTTCCATGTCCACAATCCAATAATAAAAACCCAGGAAGCAATTACTATAGAGCAATTAGACCAGGAGCATCTTAAGAAATACAGGCTAAGGGGTTTAATTCTTGCCGAGAAAACCATAGCGGCAGCGATGGACGCCGCACTTTTAGGAGAAGGCAGCAGAAAATCTGATATTATTCCAGCTACAATAAAAGTCAACGGCGATTTCGGTAGTCGCTCAAATGTAGCATCACGTCAGCAGTTTGAGTTACTTCGGAATCATGTGCGCAGCATTATTCGTGAGTTAGGTACAGAAATTGTAGATGGCACGATTGCTATTAAGCCGTATAGAATAAAACAAAAAACGCCGTGTAGATACTGCTCCTACCGCCCAGTATGTCAGTTTGACCAGGGCTTAGAAGAAAATGAATTCCGTAGAGTACGGGTTATTAAAGATGTAGAACATCTAACTGCAAGTATTGGAGGTGAAGGGGATGAGTCAAGGTCACTGGACTGATGAACAATGGCAAGCAATTATTACAAGGGAGCAGGATATTTTAGTAGCTGCCGCCGCTGGATCAGGGAAGACTGCGGTGCTGGTAGAACGAATTATTCGCCGAATCACTGAGGCTAACAATTCAATTGACGTCGATCAGCTACTTGTCGTTACCTTTACAAATGCCTCTGCCGCAGAAATGCGTCACAGAATTGCCGACCGTTTAGAGAAAGCCCTAAAGGAAACGCCAGATTCCAACAAACTCCAAAGGCAGCTTGCCTTACTGAATAAAGCAGCTATCTCTACACTCCATTCCTTTTGCCTGGATATAGTTAGAAAATATTATTACCTAATAGATATAGATCCGAACTTTCGCATTGCAGATGACA
Organism: Desulfuribacillus alkaliarsenatis; assembly: GCF_001730225.1. Classification (NCBI taxonomy): domain Bacteria; kingdom Bacillati; phylum Bacillota; class Desulfuribacillia; order Desulfuribacillales; family Desulfuribacillaceae; genus Desulfuribacillus; species Desulfuribacillus alkaliarsenatis. The sequence goes on from NZ_MIJE01000030.1 coordinate 53,199, forward strand.
CAGAAGCGGCTTTAATGCGTGAGGAAATTCTCGAGGAAGTGCTGGAGAGCTACTACGCAGACGAGCAAAATGTTAATTTCATCAGGCTGGCAGATTGTTATGCCGATGATCGAAGTGATGTAGCACTGCAAACCATGATATTAAAGCTATACGACTACTCGAGAAGCCATCCTGCACCAGAGACGTGGCTGAATCAGGTTGCAGCTAATTACTGTATAGATGGTGTTAGTACCATTGATGAGCTGCCTTGGGTTGCAGATTTCATGGGGGACATTCGGCTCCAGCTTCAGGGTGTGCGCTGTATCCTAGAGAAAGCACTTGAGATTACGCTCCAGCCTTTAGGGCCTGCACCATATAAAGATAATATTAACATGGACTTAGAGCAGATAGAGTATATTTACGGTGCTGCAAAGGAGACCTGGGAAGCAACCTATGAGGCTTTTAATGAGCTGAGCTTCTCCAGACTAAAAGCTTGCAAAAAAGATTCCTGTGATAAAAATTTACAGGAGCAGGTAAAGGATTTGCGTGAGCAGGCCAAAAAGAAGCTAAAAGGCTTAAAGGAAGCAACATTTACAAGAAGTCCTGAAGCATACCTGCAGGACATTGGTGAAATGGCTCCAATTATAGGGGAATTAGTAAATGTAGTTAAAACTTTTGCAAGACAATACCAGCTAGCAAAAATGAATAAAGGATTAGTGGACTTTGCCGATTTAGAGCACTATTGCCTAGAGATACTTACAGATGCTCAAACTACTGCGTCAGGCAATATGCTTGTTCCATCCGTTGCAGCTAAACAGCTACAAAAGCAATTTGCAGAAATCCTAATTGATGAATACCAGGATACGAATCTAGTGCAGGAATCGATATTGAACTTATTACAGTCAGATGGTAATTACCGTTTTATGGTCGGTGACGTAAAGCAAAGTGTGTATCGCTTCCGCTTAGCAGAGCCAGAGCTATTTCTATCAAAATATAAAAGCTTTCAAAGTAATAGCAATACAAGCGATAGTAATCAAAACGACAGTAATCAAAGTGAAAGCAGCCAAAGCAATAATATTCAAACTGGTGGACAACATAGCCTGCGAATTGACCTGGCGAAGAATTTCCGCAGTCGGCAGGAGGTCATCCATAGCACGAACTTTATTTTCAAGCAAATAATGGATGAGACCGTTGGAGAAATTCCATACGATGAAAAGGCACAATTAGAATATGGTGCAACCTATTATCCTGAGCAGGATTGTCGAGCGGAATTGCTGCTTATTGACCGTTTGCAAACAAACGACAAACAGGATGAAGAAGTGGATGAAACAAACGACAAATTTGATGATGTATATCAGGTCACAGACCAGGACATAGATCAAGATGAACAACGAGGTGTATCAACAAGCACGGTTGATGAAGATGTAGAGGACTTAGAGGTAGTTCAGCTTGAAGCAAGGGTAATTGCACAGCAAATACATGACTTAATTGGCAAAGGTGATAAACCGAGCTATAAAATATTTGATAAAAATCAAGATGAAGCACAGCCAATGCGAAATATTAGGTTTCGTGATATAGTAATTTTACTACGGGCTACAGCTAATTGGGCACCTGTGATAATAGATGAGCTAAAGCAGCAGGGGATTCCTGCATATGCAGAGTTAGCTTCAGGATATTTTTCGGCAACTGAAGTAACGGTAATGATGTCGTTGCTAAAAATCATTGATAATCCATATCAAGATATTCCTCTTGCCGCAGTGTTGCGTTCTCCAATCGTCGGTTTGTCTGGGGAAGAGCTGGCTTGTGTTCGGATTGCGAACAAAAAAGCACCGTTTTATGAGGCTCTAAAAGCCTATATTGATAGTAGTGCACATATAAAACTACAAGAATTCTACAATCAGCTCCAAACATGGCGTACCAGAGCACGTCAAGGAGCATTATCTGACCTGATTTGGCAGCTATATCGTGAGACTGGCTATTATAATTTCGTTGGCGGGATGGTAGCTGGGAATCAAAGACAGGCGAATTTGCGCGCTTTATATGATCGGGCGCGTGCATATGAGAAAACATCTTTTCGGGGACTTTTCCGCTTCCTGAATTTTATCGAGCGTATGCAGGAGCGAGGCGGAGATCTCGGAACTGCGAGGGCTATCGGCGAGCAGGAAGATGTGGTTAGAATTATGACCATTCATAAGAGTAAGGGCCTTGAGTTTCCAGTTGTATTCGTTGCAGGGCTCGGGAAACAATTTAACTTCCAGGATATCCGTGGTAAATATTTAGTTCACAAAAAGCTTGGGTTTGGAACGATATACGTAAATCCAGAACAACGGGTTAGCTATCCGTTACTACCTCAATTGGCCATACGGCAGCGTGTGAAAATGGAGCAATTAGCTGAAGAGATGCGGATTCTCTATGTTGCCCTGACGCGCGCTAAGGAAAAGCTATTTCTTGTAGGCTCGCTAAAAGGGCTAGAGAAGGAAGTTAACAAATGGGGACAGCATATAGCACTACAAGACTGGATACTACCTGATTACGAGCGGGCAGGCGGTAAAACATACTTGGATTGGATAGGTCCAGCAGTAATACGTCATCGTGAGGCGGGCTCATTGCAGCAGCACTTACCTGGTTGTTGCAACGACTTTCAGGAGCAGATTTTTGAACAGATTCTTAAGCACAAAGCAAGCTGGAAGATTACCACCTACAATATTGAGGATTTAGTTAAAGCAAATAAAGAGCTTACAGAAGGTGATCAAGCTTACTCAGAATCAATTAAAGCGCTGCAGCCAGTTCCTGTTTCTAGTGACTATCGTGAGCAAGTAATTAGACGTTTGGAATGGGGCTATCCTCAGGACATGGCAACACAGCATTTAGCAAAACAATCTGTATCTGAGATAAAACGTAATTCTATGCATTCTGAGCTATATAACCAGCATTCTAGTACAAATATGTTATTAGACAACAAGCAATCGGTCGTTATTGAACGACCAAATTTTATGCAGGATAAGAAGCTGACTGCCTCGGAGCGGGGTACTATTATTCATTTGTTTATGCAGCATGTAGATTTATCTGTGGAAGTAACCATTGACAGCCTACGAAAGCAGTCTAAGTGGATGGAGGACAATGAATTTGCTACTGCAGAGCAATTGCAGGAGGTTGACTTAAACGATATTGCTGCGTTCTTCAAAACTGATATAGGTGTGCGCCTTAATAAGGCGACTGTCGTTCAACGTGAGATTCCATTCAGCCTTGCGCTACTGGCTAACGAGATTTATTCAGACTGGAGATGCGAAAAGGACCGCACACAAAATGCAGACTATATTGACAGTATAGAACATGTTTTAATCCAGGGAGTTATTGACTGCGTTTTTGAAGATGAAGGCGGGCTAGTGCTCTTAGATTATAAAACTGATAGGATTCACAAGCTATCAAATCAAGATTTAGCAAATCGATATAAGCTGCAAATTGAGCTATATACTAAAGCTATTGAACAAATATGGAAGCGGACGCTACAGGAAAAGTATCTATACTTCTTCAATGGCATGAGAATAGTCAAAGCATAATAAATAATTATGCTCGTGTGATATAACTTAATATAAATAATCTGGAAAATCTAATTTTTTTCACAGTTTCTATAGTTTCGTGTTACAATAGAGTTGAAGGATGTAAAAAATAATTATATAAAGTATAGATACGAACACGAGCTAAAGATTGGGATATGTGGGAGGAGAAGAACGTGCTTAACTGGATAATTAAGCTTTCTAAAAATATCGGTGTAAAAGTTATGGTAGTTGTTTGGATAGGAATATTCATAGCAGCTATTATGCAGGTTGGATTTGGCTATGGATTAAATAGAGATGATTTAATTACAAGCTCTCAGGAAAAGCTAATTGGCGATTTGCAGCTTGGATATGAATTGTTTGATGCTAGAATTCCAGGGGAATGGCGTATCGAGGACGGTAGCCTATACAAAGGTGCTACCCGAATTAATGACAATCCAGAAATTCTCGAATTGGTAGATTACATGGGTGCCTTAATGGGCAATAATACTGTGACAATATTCCAAGGGGATACCAGGGTAGCTACTAATGTTGTAACAGCTCAAGGTAATCGAGCAATTGGTACGCAGATATCTGATGCTGTTGGCCAGGTTGTGCTCAACCAACAGCAGCGTTTTTTAGGTAGGGCTGACGTTGTTGGCACTTGGAATCAGACTGCCTATGACCCAATTTATGACGGTTCGGGCAATGTTATAGGAATTTGGTATACTGGCGTGCCTGAGGATTATTATTTTCAATTAGCTAGAGATGGAATTATTCCAAATGTTATTGTCGCGTACTTCTCAGCTAGTATTTATGCTACTATTCTATTCTTTATTTTAAAGTATTTGATTTTCACACCAATTCGTAGGCTGCAGAAATCAGCTTATGAAATCTCTCATTATAATTTAGCGATTGAACCAATAGATAAATATAGAGAGGACGAGATTGGTGATTTAACCAAGTCCTTTAATCAAATGCTTAATAATTTAAAAGAAATTGTAGGAAGTGTAACAAATAGCGCCGAAAGGGTTGCTTATATATCAAATAACCTTTCAGATGGAGCAAAGCAAACAGAGCAGGCTTCTCAGCAGGTAGCCCAAAATATTAATGAAGTTGCTGATGGAACAAATAGACAATCTGAGTATGCAAATAATATCATGGGCATGATGGAGAGCACTCAACAAAGTGTGGAAGCTGGGCATCATGAAGTTATAGAAACTGTTAAAAAAGCCAAAAACTCAACAACTACAGCTAGACAGGGGCAGGCCTCTATTAACAAAGCAATTGACAATTTAGGTGAGGTTACTAAAACGGTGCAGTTTGCAACAGATGCAATCCAAAAGCTTGGACGCCGCTCAGACGAGATTGGTGGCATCGTTACAATTATTTCAGATATTTCTAATCAGACTAATCTATTGGCACTTAATGCAGCAATCGAAGCAGCTCGCGCAGGGGAACAGGGTCGAGGTTTTGCAGTCGTATCTGATGAGGTAAGAAAGCTTGCAGAGCAATCTAACCAGGCCGCAGAAAAAATTGCAAACTTAATTCAAGATATACAGGCTGAAACATCAGTTACAGTTAGAACAATGGAGAGCAATCTTGAAGCGGTAGAGACACAAGTAAGCATCATTCGTGATGGTGGGGAAGCTTTAGATCAGATTGTTAAGAACGTTGAAGAGTCAGAATCTGACGCGGTTAATATTCAAGACGTATTTAATAGTTTGCGGGAAAATGCGAACAAGGTCATGGAGGCAATAGAAGAGATATCTTCAATCATAGCTTTGTCGGCGTCTTCAAGTCAGCAGGTAGCAGCAGCTGCTGAAGAACAATCAGCCACTATCGAAGAAATCTCAAACAACTCGAATGAGTTGGCAGATATGTCAAATAAGCTGAAGGCAGAAGTGCAAAAGTTCAAAACTAACTAAAATCTAAAACTATAAATACATCTTCTTAAATAGAAAGCATCCAATATTACGAATAGTCTTGTAGTATTAGATGCTTTTTTTATATATTTATACACCTTTTAACATATAACAGTTGTTCTCAAGACAATACAATCTGATATATTAGTAGATAAGAAAAGAGAATAATGAATTGAGAAAAGAGAAATGAAAAACGAGAACAGAGAATTGAGAATGGGAGCTGAGAATATGCGTAAAATACTCTTCGGTTTTTTATTAGGTGCTATACTAATGGCATCAGTGAACGTATCAGCGTCTAGTGAGATAATAGCACAATTATCAAGCTTTAACTTTACTGTTAACGGTGAACAAAGACAAGTTGAAAACCAGCCAATCGTTTATAATGATCGATCCTACCTTCCAGTTAGGGAAGTAGCAAACTTACTAGGGTATGATGTAGATTATGATCCAGAGACTAGGAGCATCATATTAACAACGCCGCAAGGGACTCCAACAAATGTACAGCAAAATCAACAAACCCAAGAAACTCAAGGGCAAATTGTTGGTGATGACTTCCACAGTCCGATAATAGAAGCAGTAGAAAAGGCTAAACATTCAGTAGTTGGGGTAGTGAATCTACAGAGGACCTTCCGTTCAGGGACAATGCTTACAGAAGCTGGTACTGGATCGGGAGTTATCTATATGATAGAAAACGGAAACGCATACATAATAACAAATCATCATGTTATCGAGAATGCACATGAAATTAACGTCTCTTTGCCAAATGGTGACCGTATAAATGCAGAATTAATTGGTTCTGATGAGCTGACAGATTTAGCGGTACTAAGGGCTAACGCTTCAGAGCTGAGGGGAACTACGGTGATATCTATTGGTGATTCCAATCAATTGCGTCAAGGTGAGCCTGCTATAGCCATTGGCAATCCCTTGGGGCAACGTTTTGCACAGACTGTGACAGTAGGAGTAGTTAGTGGTACCAATCGTTTGTTGCCTGTTACTATTGCTGGCTCTATTGTACATGAAGTTGAAGTTATTCAAACAGATGCGGCCATTAACTTCGGAAATAGTGGAGGGGCGCTAGTTGATGTTAAGGGTAATTTGATAGGCATTAATAGTGCAAAGATTGCCCAAAGTGGTGTTGAAGGAATCGGATTTGCTATTCCTATATCAAACGCTATGCCTGTTATATCAGATCTTATGGAGCACGGTTATGTTGTACGTCCATACCTAGGAATAACACCTAGGGATGTACAATCGCTACCAGTGCAACAACGTGCGGAGCTACCTGTTAATAGGGGTGTAATTATAGCGGAGCAGCCAATAGGGCCAGCCCAACAAGTAGGCTTACAGATGCTGGATATAATTGTAGCTATTGATGGTGAGCCAGTTAATAATGTCATTGATTTACGCAGGGTGTTGTTTAGGAAATCCGTAGGGCAGACCGTAATAGTTGCTTTCTACAGAGGTCAAGATCGCCAACAAGTCCAAGTACAGCTAGCAGAACTGCCTAACTCACGCTAAAACTGACTTTTATTGAAAACAACAAATATTATAGATAAGGCGCTAATAATCAGGTAAGTGATTATTAGCGCCTTTATTTAGACTTTAAATTTTTACTTTAGACTTTGAATTTCGCTATTGAGTTCTTAAGTTCATCTGCCATAGATTGCAAAGAGCTAGCGGAGGCAGTTATCTGTTCAATGGCGGCACTTTGTTCCTCTGTTGAGGCTGCGACCTCCTCGAATTGGCTTGAGGAGGCCTGCGCAATATCGCTTATATCCTTAATTGCACCTGATATATGTTCAATGTTATTGGCAAGCATCTCTGATGTAGCAGTGATTTCTTGGATTTGTGATGATACACCCTTTGTTGATTGAGCTATGTTAGCAAAGATAGCTTGTGCATTTTCAACCATTTGTCGTCCTGCTAGCACTTCAGTTTGAACAGTATTCATAGCCTTTACAGAAGTATTAGTATCTGCCTGAACCTGACCTATTAACTCTGTGATTTGACGGGCAGAAATCTCTGACTGTTCAGCAAGCTTACGAACCTCCTCGGCTACTACAGCAAAACCTTTGCCATGCTCTCCTGCCCTTGCAGCTTCAATGGAAGCATTTAATGCCAATAGGTTTGTTTGCTCAGCTATGCCTGTTATTACACTTACGATTTTCTCTATGTCCTTAGAACGTTCCTCTAGGGATTGTATATTTGTAACTGTATCGTTAACGTAGTCGCGCACCTGATTCATCTGTGACATAGTTTTTTGAATAGAGTGATTACCATCATCGGCCTGTTCAGATGTTTTTTGTGAGATAGCTGCAACGTCTATAATATTACTTGTTACTGCTTGTATGTCACATGTTATATCAGTTGTAGCCGTGTTGCTCTTTTCAACAGAAATTGCCTGCTGTTCAGAACCAGCAGCAGCTTCTTCTATAGCTGCGTTAATATGCTCAGTACCTTTGATGGTTTGCTCACAGCCCGCAGCAAGACTTGTTGAGGAATGGACTAGGTTATCAGATAAGCGTATAATATGCTTAATCAAATCACTTAAATTGTTGCGCATTTGATTATAGCTTTTATTTAATATACCAATCTCGTCATTAGACACATCAGTAAGTTGAATGGTAAAATTGCCATTTCCTGCTTCGGCAAACACATCTGTTAAGGAGCGTAAACGCTTATTGATATCTAACACGAAGAAAACTATCACAACAATTGCAATGAATATTATACCTAAAAGGGAAATGAATAATGCAGTCTTTGCTGATGTGATTGTAGAATCAATAAATTCCTGCGGTGCACCAACATACCATATACCAATTAAATCTCCAGCAGCATTTTTAATAGGCATATATGCAGCCTGGTATACAGTTCCTACAACATTTGCTTCTCCTAAGAAGACTTCACCTCGGCTTAGGACTGCTTCAGCAACCTGACTTGAAACCTGTGTTCCGACGGCTCGTTTGCCATCTATCGTAACATTTGTTGCGACTCGCGTATCTCCAAGGAATATAGTTACTGTATCCCCTGTTAACTCACCAATTCTGTCCACTAGCTGGAAATTTTCATTCATGCGGATATTTCCTTTGTATAGTTCGTTATCGACTACCTGCCAGTCACCGGGGTATAGGGTGTCTATATATTCGTACCCTAAATATAAATCAGAAACTGCCTTCTCTAAAGCTGTAGATTTCACTCCAGCTTCAATTTGTTTAATCATTACTATTCCAGCAATGACAGCAAACATTAAAAGCAAACTAATAGTAATAATGCCGATTTTATAGCCTAGTTTTAAGTTCTTCCATAGCTTCAATGTTCCTTACCTCCAGGAAAATACTGTTATATAACTGTTGTGAAACAACTATTACAAAGTCATAGTATATAATAAGAAGCAAAAATTACAATCGCTCTAAATTACTAGGAAATAGTGTCTTAGTACAGTGGGAATATTTAGCATAAATCTCATTTTGCACATTTCAATATAGATTCTGGGTAATGATACTGTATAAGCAAGGAATATATCTAAATGTTGAAGGAGTATGCAAATGTTCAAGACTGTATTTAAAAGGTTTGGCGTTTTTACTATTGCCTTAGCTATTGTAACGAGTTTATATATAAGTTACATAAACACTGCTATTTATACCTGTGCAATTAATATCAGTGCGACTAATACCAACGTAGCTATTTCTGATTTTCAAGTTGAAATTGACGCGCTCTATAATCAGCTCGAACCAATATATGTTCAAGGGACAGTGAGATGGTGGAGCTTAATTCCTAATATAGAAGCAATGCAGAAATTACAGCAATTACAGCAATTGTATAGCGAACCAAATAATAAATTTATTACAAGGGACAACATTCTGCAGGTTATGGCAGATAAGCATAACATGCCTGTACGATTGTTGGAGTCGATAAGTGGTTCGGCGGGCAGACAGACCTTTTTAGAGCCTGAAGAAGCACGGGCATTGATTGCTTCATTGTATACAATAAAACCCGCCAAGGATGTGCCTGTACTATCCTACCATCACTTGCTGCGAGCTAAGGAAAACAGAAAATATAGCAATAACAACATTGCTATATCCGTGGAAATGTTTGAGGAGCATATGTCTTTACTAAATGAACATGGATTTGTTACACTCACTATGGATGAGCTTGCACTGTTTCTCGATGGCTTAATTCAAATTCCAGAAAAAAGTGTAGTAATAACCTTTGATGATGGATACTTAAGTAACTTCGTTTATGCCTACCCAATATTAAAGGATTATGGTTTTCGCGCAACAATCTTTACGATAACAGGAATGCTTAGGGATGAACCAGTAGAATTTGATCCAGATTTGTTACAATTTTTTAGCTGGCAGGAGATGGATGACTACAGGGATGTGTTCGATTACGCTGGTCACACACATGATTTGCATTACATATCAATGAATGTGAGTTTTCTAAAGTCACGCTCCCAAAGTAGAATAACTAAGGATTTAAAGCAGTCGCGTGATCTTCTAGGTACTGATTATTTCGCCTATCCTTACGGACAATACAACAAAAATATTATCCAAGCACTAAATGAAGCTGGATATACCATGGCTTTTACTACTAATCCTTACCGTGTTGAGCCTGGAACAGATAAATATAAAATTTCCAGGCTATGCGTAGTTTCCAAGACTAAGTTAGCCTACTTTAAAAACTTCGTTGGAATAGAAGATATGAGTGAATAAGAGTTGATATAATCAGAGTTGATATATGCAGATAAGTTAATAAGTATTAGATTAGCTTACTAAGTTATGTTAAAATGATGAAATTGGAGTATTTATGGGGAGGAAAAAGTAGGATGATACATGTTCTATTTGTCTGTTTAGGCAATATTTGTAGGTCGCCAATGGCAGAGGCGGTGTTTAGAAAATTAGTAAAACAAGAGCGCCTAAATAATCATATTTTCATAGACTCGGCTGGAACAGGGGGGTGGCATGTTGGTAAACCCCCTCACCAAGGTACGCAGGATATTCTTCAGGAGCATGGGGTTGACTATCAAGGGATTAAAGCAAGACAATTGCATCCAGATGATATTAATAGATTTGATTACATTATAGTTATGGATCAAGAGAATTTAGAAAATGTTAATCGATTGCTACAAAGCATAAAACAACAAAAAGACAATTATGTAGCTAAATTATTAGAGTTTGCTACTGATAAATCTTATGAGGATGTGCCAGATCCTTATTACGTAGGTGGATTTGACAAGGTCTATGATTTGATTGAAGATGGCTGCAAAGGGTTATTAACAACTATTAAGAAGCAACATAGCATAGGGGGAGATTCAGATTAAGGTAGTAATTCAAAGAGTAGTTAGTAGCAATGTATATCTGCCAAAGGAGCAGGAAACTTCTGGGGCTATTGATAAAGGCTTATTGGTGCTTTTGGGAGTTGGTCCAGAAGATGCTGATGAGGACATGCAGTATATAATTGATAAAATGATACATTTGCGGATTTTCGAGGATGAGGCTGGGAAAATGAATTTGTCAGCTAAAGATATAGGTGCAGAAATCCTTGTTGTATCTCAATTTACTCTGTACGCTGATTGTCGGAAGGGGAGACGTCCCAGCTTCACGCAAGCAGCACCACCTGATAAAGCCAATGCCATGTATGAACAGTTTGTACAAAAGCTCAAGGACGAAGGTTTTACAGTTGCCACAGGGAAATTCGGAGCATTTATGCAAGTAGAGCTAATAAATGATGGGCCAGTAACCATAATACTTGATAGTAAAGAAAGGTGATTGTTTTTGAACAATCACCTTTCTGCATAGAAGCGTCAACAATCTCCACGCAATTATAAACATTATATAGCAGCAACAGCGGTTAAGGTAGCGTAAAGAACCCTGCTTCTTTCATTGAAGTAGGCGTTCATAAATTTCATTGCACCGACAGTTCTTTGTACATCGACTACGTTTGTTGTCTCCACAGTAATGCTCGGTATTTGCAGTCTATAAGTACCCCAGCGATTTATAGTAGTATTATTATGAACGGCAGAAGCATCATGGTTAATATATCCTGTTACAGAGGACATAGCACTAGCAATCTTACGTGCCTGCGTAGTTAATAAATCAGGTACTTGAACGAAGCTGCCGTCGTCCTGTCTATTATAGTTGGTATTGCTAAAGTTCCAGTACAAGATTCTGCCACTGCTGTGATAATCTAGTAGTAACACAGAGTTTTTCTGACGATAATGGTTGCATAGTATTTTAGACTCTACCTCACTCTCGACATCATCCCCCATGAAAAAAGCGTAAGTAGGTTCTAGGAAACCAGGCCTTCGTCTGTTAGAAATATCATCTCGAAGTAATTCTCGCATACCAGTATCCATATTTCTATTTAAATCCACACCATTAATATTTGCTTTCCAACGTGTAAAATCATATCCTGCGGGAACATGGTTATTATTTAAGCGATAGAGCTCTTCCGCGCGCTGCGGAAAAGCGTATGCACCGAATTGACACAGGGCTGTACCATCTGGATTTACTGAAGGGATAAAGTGTATCGAAACGTCATCTAGGAGCTGTCTTACGTTTTTACCTTGATAGTATCCATTGCTTTTATACAAGCTAGCATATTCTTTAATTTGTTCTATCAATATCGGGATGTTCAACCATTCGTTGCCGTGCATAGCACCATGGGCTGTTGCAACTTTTTCTCCGTTGCCTAAGCGAATCCCCCAGATATCATACTCTCCAGAAGTGGATTTGCCCATGCTATGAATATCTAAAACGTCACCATAATAGCGTTTTAGCCAGTTAAGGTCAGCTACTAAATCATTATAGGTGTATAAGATGGTGGCGTTAAATGGGTATACACTATAACTTTTTAAATCTGGATTTCTAGAATTTATATAGAGTTTATCCTCTAATACAATCAGCGGCTTATTGTTATTAAATGTAAAGTCAACTCTTAGGCTCAGCTCTTCTGCTAGATATCTGAGTGGTATATAAAGTCGGTTATTATGAATTACTGATTCCGTGTCCATCTCAATTGTTTCGCCATCATTACGTATATAGAAATTGCTATGAACAGGAAAATATAAAGCCTTGCTGTCATCGTCTCTGATAATCGCATAGCGAGATTCCTCGTGCCAATCCACGGTCCGTCCAAATTTCTCTGATACAAAACGTAAAGGCACCATAGTTCTATTATTTTCGTCGATAAAAGGTGTATAATCATCAAGGTACTGAGACTTACCGTTCATCTGTATGTCTATAAGCCCATTATAGGGAATATTATAGGCGTGAGCTTGCTTAAAATCTAAAGCACTTATTGCTAAAGCGCTGGCAAAGGTGCTAACTAGAAAATCCCTTCTTTTCAATAACAATCATCCCTTCTGTCAATACTCTCATTATCAATTTTCATATAATATATTAGAATTTTTTAAAAAGTATATTCATCGGGAGTGAAGTTAGACCCAGAAATAGTTACAAAAAAGAAGCTAGCAACGAATTGAAACGATAGTTTCGGTTCGTTACTAGCTTCATGGTATTTTATTATGTAATATCTTTGCTGGCTAGGTCTTTTTCCAGCTCGTCAATCCTTTTCTGCAGCTCCATGATTTTAGCTTGATTAGCAGCTTCGGCTTCATCGATTTTTTCCTCGTCACTACTAACTACTTTTTTATCGTTATCTTTATCGCTCTTTACTTCTTTATCCTCATCACCATCTATTTCATGGTTGCTTTGTTGATAGAATCTTTGTCTTCCAGCTTTAGTTAAGAACAAAGAGAATACAATTAAACAGGTTGCTAGGGTTACTCCTATCATATCGATAAAAACATCAACAGTACTTCCAACCCTTCCATCGACGAATGATTGTCTATATTCATCGACGAATGCTATGATACCGCCACTAATAAATGCTAGTGCCACTGAGATTTTTGAACTCTTTATATATTGGTGGTATAAGAAAAAAAGTGCAATAGTTATTATGAAAAACACGACAACGTGGGCAACTTTTCGTAAGAAGAACTCAATAATGATTGGGTTATCTCGAGCATAGGCGAGGAAATCCTGAGTTAAAGTATCTATATGTCGTAGTTCACCAAAGTTTAGTGGGACCTTAGCAGCAAGCCATTCAGACAATCGCACGATTAGAAAGTCTATGTTCGACATTGCAGAATTAATCGAGCTTAGTACTGGTAAAACACGTAATCCTGGTATGGAAGATAAGAAATATAGCCCTCCAATTAACAATATGACAATAATCCAAGCGCGCGCCCTCACAATATCACCTCCATAAGCTTTCTTGTTTCTACATAAATTCATAACTACTATATAAAAGTTTACCATAAAGCAAGGTGAGAAGGTGTAGCTTCTCTTAAATTAAAGTATAAATCTAAATTCCCACACATATATTGACATAGCACCATGTTAGACAAGTGCTTATAAGGTGGGAAATTGATATATGGGAAAGCGAACAACAATTGCTTTAATAATTGCATTATTAATAATCGTTACTGGTTATGGAATCGCTGTAGGTGAAAGCCGTAATGTAAAAGAAGACGGTACGCATGTTTATCGAAATGTTAACAACGTAGTATTCATAGAAGCAAATGAAATAGCAGAGTTACTAGATATGCAAGCAGACTATTCTGGAGCATTTCTTGCATTTCGTGGGCAAACTTCAGCAGAAGATATCATCTATATCGATAAGCAGACCTTTACATATAAAGGATATAAGCATATGTTGCTAGTTCCATATAAGCGAATTGATTCAAAAATTTATATTGATGAAACTTTTCTATATATATTAGGGTTAGGGCTTAATAAGTACACTTATAATGTAATTATAACTAATGCTTCAATAGCTAACAATGAAGAAACGCAAGCTCATGTTTTCTTAATTAAAAGTATAAATCTACCGACGACAAATATTAAGCATAATAGTATTCCAATATTGATGTATCACAAGATTGCAGAGCCTAGTGCAGGTAATCCTATGAGGCAGTTATATGTATCTACTGAAAATTTTAATGAGCAAATGCGAACGCTTAAAGAGAATGGATATAACACGGTAACAATGGAGGAGGTATATAGGCATTGGGAATATGGAGACCCACTACCTGAAAAGCCAATAGTTCTAAGCTTCGATGACGGTTACCTAACTGATTTAATCAATGCAAACCCAATTTTAATAAGACACGAATATAGAGGCAACTTTTATGTGAATCCTGGGGGAGTGTTAAACAACAGTCCTGGCCTGATGTCAATAGAGCAAATTCAAATGCTAGCTGGCTATGGACACTTGATAGGTAGTCACGGATACTATCACTCGGATTTATCAATGCTATCAGCGCACTTAACCGATATAGAGCTATCATGGTCAAAAGCAACTCTAGAGAGCTGGCTAGGAAGAATGGTGGAGCATTTTTGTTATCCTTATGGTCGCTATCAGAGCTATACATTAAAAGCCCTAGAAGACATAGGGTATAAAACAGCATTGACTACTCAATATGGCTTTGCTAACAGCAATCAAGATTATTATCAACTAGCACGGATACGCATTAATTACTCCGATGACTTAAGGACATTTAAAAGAAAGGTAGGAATAAGGTGAAACACATCACCTATCCTACCATAAATCGTTAAACTAATTACTTTAATGCCTGCTTCATGAACTCAGGAATGCTAAAACAACGCTCGAGGATATCAGCGTTCACATAGGATGCTGCCTTATCCCAGCCCGTAGCTATTGATTCAGGTGTATACTTCTTAGAGCCTAGAGAAAAGCTCCATAAGCCCCCTGGATATGTTGGCACAACGGCAGTATAGACGTCTGTATGAGGGAATAGCGTCTTAAGCTTTGTTTGCGTTTCATTTACGATATCCATATGAAATATTGGAGATTGACTTTGACACACCATTAGTCCGTCAGCCTTTAAAGAAGCTGCGACACCAGTGTAAAATTCTAGTGAAAACAACTGAGTTGCAGGTCCGATTGGATCAGAAGAATCGATTATAACGACATCATACTGATTTGGTTGATTTCTAACATGCTTGGTGCCATCAGCATAAATGAAATTCACGCGTGGATCAGATAGGTTGCCAGAAACCTCAGGTAGATGCTTCTTAGATAGCTTCACGACCAATTCGTCAATTTCCACCATATCAACTCGGGTCACGCTGTCGTATTTTACTACTTCCCTGGCAACACCGCAATCACCACCACCAATAATTAATACATTTTCTGGCTTTGGATGGGTCATCATTGGTATATGGGTAATCATTTCATTATATATAAAACCATCAATTGAAGTTGTTTGAATAACTCCATCAAGCACTAATGTTGGTCCGAAATCGTAAGTATCTAGTATCATAACATGTTGAAACGGGGATTGTTCAGCATGTATTACTTTCTTAACTCGATAACTTAGCTTAAGGTTTTCGCGGTCATCCTCTGTTAACCATAATTCTCCGTCTACTTCTTTAAGCCATTTCATAAATCATTACCTCCCCAGTAAATAATATAATATCTCTCTATTCCTATTAAGAAAAACTAATCTATGTAAGCCTTATTCATTATTCAATCGTTTTGAAAAGATGGCTTTAATAAATTAACAAACTCCAACGCTGCTTTAGGCAATTCAATATGCTTGTTAGCGACAATTGCTAGCTGTCGGCTTGGTATGTATTCTTGGACATTGAGGGCGAATAATTCACCCGACGCTAGCTCCTGCTGGATATAATCCTTAGTTATAAAGGATATACCAAAGTTGATTTTCACCAAATCAATCAGTAGATCTAAGCTGCTAAGTTCTATTTCAGGCTCTAGTGATATCTTGTGGGTTAATAAATATTGGTCGAGAAAATCCCTCGTAGTGGTATTTTTCTCTAATGCTAATAATGGCAGGTCAGCTAATTCCTGAAGTGCAAGTGCTTTATTTTTTAGTTTAGAAAACCCATTACCAGCCACAAATACATCTTGAATCAATTTTGATTCAAGAATCCGCACAGAGTCATGCTTTAGCTTCTCTGGCAGATGAATAATCACAACATCGACGGCGCCTTTACTTAACAATTCGAGGCAGGTAGGGGAAGGGCGATTTGTAACATGAATTTTTATCTGTGGATATTTTCTGTTGAATTCACGGAAATATGGCAACAGATAGTGCTTGCAAATGGTATCACTTGCACCTACGCGTACCTCGCCAGATTGTAGGGATGCTAACTCAGACAGCTTGCGCTCTCCGTTTTTAATAGCATAGTAGGCCTGTTCAATGTGCTGGAACAAAACTCCACCCTCGCGGGTTAAGCTGACACTTTTTGTACTTCTATAGAAAAGCTTGCAGCCGAGTTTATCCTCAAGGAGTTTAATTGACTGACTAATGGCTGATTGTGACACATACAACCTACTAGACGCTTCAGAAAAGCTTAAGCTTGAAGCAACGTGGTAAAAGACCTTGTAGAGTTCAAAGCTTATATCCATAGTTAATCTCCTTTTTAGAGTTCCTAAATATGATTTAATAGCTTGCGATTTAATACCGAATAGTTAATAAACTCTTAATAATTTAATAAGCAGTATGTAAGTATTTTCGGGCACAATAATACTAATAGAAAAAATTGTAGCACAAATTGTATATAAAGAAAACTTAGTTCAGATGGAGTTTTTACACCACCTGAACTCTAGTTGCACTTATTTCGAAGCTTGGCGGCACTTATCTCCACTGGGAGATTAGTAACGCCGCTGAGATAAATCAACGCAGGAGGGTGATTAATGTGAAAAACAGTTCCGAACAAATGATTAACGATAATGTTGTTCTGCAAGTAAACAATGTGGCTAAATCCTTTGCTAAAAACAAGGTGATTCATGATATTACATTTGAAGTAAGACAAGGAGAGGTATATGGTTTTCTTGGTCCTAACGGGGCTGGTAAGACTACCCTTGTGCGCATGATGCTAGGTTTGATAGATTTTCAGCAGGGCATTATAAAAATCCATGGTCATGACATAAAAAAGGATTTTAAAAGCGCAGTTCGTGAAGTTGGAGCAATAGTAGAAACGCCATACTTTTATCCGTATATGAGTGGCTATGATAATCTACGTCTTGCAGCAAACGTATACGATGGTGTAACCAAAGAGAATATTGATGAAGTCCTTGAAATGGTACAGATGAAAAAGCGTAGTAAGGATAAGGTTCGCACATATTCCCTTGGTATGAGACAGCGCCTGGGTATTGCGCGAGCATTATTGCATAAACCAAAGCTGGTAATCCTAGATGAGCCAACCAATGGCCTTGACCCCCAGGGTATGCGGGAAATACGTGAATTAATCAGACAGCTAGCTATTGAGCGGGATATAACGTTTTTTATCTCGAGTCATTTACTGAAGGAAGTTGAGGTTACTTGTGACCGTGTAGCTATCTTAAACGAAGGAAAATTATTAGCTACTGGTACAGTGCAGGAGCTATTAAAAGAAGCAAACGCTGATAATTTCGAGGATTACTTTATCGAGCTGACAAAGAAGGAGCGTGAACTGCATGTCTAACTTAATTTACAATGAAATATATAAAATGATTGCGAACCGTAAACTGGTGATTTTCTTATTCCTAACAATAGGTATACTATTGCTGCCAGCGGCTTCGTTAATAATACCTGAACTTGATATCCCGTTTACAGGGCAGGATTATGCCATAAACATGCTATCTGGCACAATTTCCATGCTGCTGCCGTTATTCATAATAGTTATGTTGGCTGAAATGTTTGCCTCTGAATACGAGAAAGGCACATTGAAAAATAGCCTGATTCAACCAGTATTAAGGACAGAAGTCTTAGCAGCTAAGGTTATTGCTGTAGGGATTATTACCTCAGTACTGCTACTAGTGTCGATGATCTTTAGCTATATAATTGGAACTCTGTTATTCGGCTGGGGTGAAGGGGTTTTAATTGGTGGTGAAACAGTATCAGGAATCAACGGAGTGCTAATTACTTTAGCCAGTCACTTAGTTTCGCTGATACCATTAATGGCATTTGCCTTTGTAATTCTAGCGATTTGCGTTGCTGCATCTAGTGGCACAACAGCTATAGGTGTTAGTATAGGTGTGTTTTTTGCACTAACTTTTCTTGGACAGTTAGTCGAGCAGGTGCGCCCATATCTTATCACTACCCATCTTTCCTTTTACATTCAAGTGATTGAACCTGCTTTACGACAAAATCTTTTGTTCACAGTTGTAGTTTTAGCTGCTTATGCTGTTGCTTTCCTAGTGCTTGCAGTGGCTATGTTCAAACGCAAGCAAATTATATTGTAATACTTTCCAGTAGGACGTATAAGTAGTATGATAGATGTAGAATGCATAATGACAAAATAAAACGTTAAACCAAGTAGCTATGACTTCTGAATGAGTAGGTGAAAAGATGTCAGGTGAGAAAATATTAATTGTCGATGATGAACGGGAAATAACAGAATTAGTTAAAGACTACCTAGAAAACGAAGGCTATGAAGTAATAATGGCATTTGATGGTGAAGAGGGGCTTCGACTTTACCATGATAAACAGCCAGACTTAGCAGTGCTTGATATTATGCTGCCAAAATTAGAAGGAACGGAGCTTTGTCGGCAAATACGCAATCATTCAACAATTCCAATCATAATGCTTAGTGCTAAGAAGAACGATATTGATAAAGTCCTGAGCTTAGGCTTGGGAGCGGACGATTATATGACAAAGCCATTTAGCCCTAGCGAGTTAGTTGCTAGGGTTAAAGCCCATTTGCGTAGGTATTTTCATTTATCTGAGGTAAAAGCAAAAAACGAAACGTTAAAATACCTAGATTTAGAGCTTGATACTAAGGGGCATAACGCTTATGTTGCAGGAAAAGCAGTAGAATTATCGGCAAAGGAGTTTTCTCTGCTGAGTTTTCTGGCAACTAGTCAAGGACAGGTTTTCACTAGAGAACAAATTTTTAATCAGGTATGGGGATATGATGACTTCGGCGATATTAACACAATAACTGTACATATTCGAAGATTGCGAGAAAAAATTGAGCCTAACCCAGCTGCTCCAATGTATATCAAAACTGTTTGGGGTGTTGGTTATAAGTTTGGAGGTAAATAAATGAAGCTTAGCTCCAAAGCAATAAAAACTAGCATTCAGACCAAGCTTATTCTAGCTTTTTTGGCAGTTATCGTAGTGCCAATAGTAACTACTGCGGGTTCTATGTGGTTATTGGTTGGACAAATGCAAAACCAATATGATATGGAACAGCTTGAAAGCTTGCAATATATAAATATCGAACTTAGAGATGCTATAACTGCAAGCTATACAGAACTCATTAATCAACCAGAATTGTTCGCCACAGAAATTGCAGGTGTTTTAGAGCACTATGAGATTGATGTGCAAATTTATGCAGAGGACGGCAGTCTGCTGTTTGATTCCTTTGAAAGGCTTAATAATGCAGCGATTGATACTGAAGCACGTGATGAGCGCTTTGGTGGGCTAATCGATAATTTCTCGCAAAGCACTATGACTGTACAGGTGAACTATGATACAAACGTACATGTAATAGTTTACTTTAGCCCAACCTCAATGCCGTCTCAAATTATGGTCGGTTTTGCAAAAGTACTAGGTGCAAGTCTATTATTTGGCTTTATATCATTAGTGCTTGCAATAGGCGGCTTTACCTGGTTTATTTCCCGTAGCATTTTACGTCCGTTGTCTGAGCTTAATCGTGCTACAGAACGCATTACTGATGGTGACTTTGATTTCACCATGAACTACCACAAAGATAATGAATTTGGCAGACTGGTCAAAGCTTTTCAGTTAATGAAGGATAGGTTAAAGGAGTCGATAGATAAGCAAGCAGAGCAGGAACGCCTGCGAAAAGAGCTTGTAGCAAATATTTCGCACGATATCCGAACGCCAGTAGCGTCTATCAAGGGTTACGTGGAAGGTATTCAGGATGGAATTGCGAACAATCAACAACAGCTAGACAAATACCTATCTGTCATTCATGACAAGACAGATCAATTGGACCGCTTGGTTGACGACCTATATAAGTACTCCCAGTTAGAAGTAGGGAAAATGGATGTAATACTTAATGAGTATCAGCTTGACGAATTTTTCAATTCGATATTGGCTCAGTTTGAGATGCAGTTTGCTGCAGACACTCTTGAATTAACTATAGAAGCAAAAGCTTCTGATGGCTATCTGAGGGCAGATAAACAACGCATTCTGCAGGTAATGGAGAATGTAGTAAATAACGCTAGACGCTATATTGACGACAAAACGGGCAAAATAGAGATTAAAGTAGAGCAAGCTGATACTGCATTTCTGCTAGTGTCTATCAAAGATAATGGTAGGGGGATTGCTGAAGAAGATTTGCCCTATGTATTTGACCAATTTTATCGTGGGGAAAAATCCCGTTCCCGTCAATTTGGCGGTACAGGACTAGGTCTATCTATAAGTAAATATATTATTGATGCCCATGGTGGTAAGATGTGGATTGAAAGCAGATTAGGACAAGGAACTACGGTGCATTTTACTTTGCCAGTATTTTTGAAACCTTAATGGAATTATTCTTTTTTAACAATTCCTCTATAAAAATTTGTTTATTCTCAGGGGAAATTATGACACTGCCAAATCCAGTTTTGTAGTGAACCTCTATCGCATCCTTGGCAAATAGAATACGGTATCCTACCCAAATATTTGGATCTCCTGTAATTTTAAATATATCTTGGTACTTAATTTTGGACCTGAACGGTCCACCTTTTACGTATAGATAGTCCTCGTATAAAACATACTTTATATCGACTGCTAGCCATATAAGCAAGCCCGTAGTAATGATGTTTAAAAACATAATAATCATAAATTCGTTCGAGTGAAACTCAGTAAGGAGAAAAGGCACTAGGAAAGATAAGTTGATCAGTAATACCAGCGATATCCATATAACAACGAAAAAACGGTCTCTTTTAGTTTTAAAATTCATTAATGTTGACCCTCCAGTATATGATTATTAAAAGTAGTAGGTAGCCCATAGTATAGTAGCATATTTTTACTTAAAAACCTATACTGGTTATATTAATTATTGAAATGCAAATAGCATGCATATATTAGCGGACCTTATATAATGCATTATTAACATTAATAACAATCATAAAAGAAAATCTGTTACAATAATAGTAGTGTAAGTACGGGACAATATAAGAGAAACTCATTAGATGATATGCGGTAAAGGAGAATGAATCATGGTCAATAACGACGTAAGAAGAATCTATGTAGAGAAGAAGCCAGGTTTTGACATCGAGGCTCAAAAGCTAGCTAAGGAATTCGTTACTAATCTAAACATATCAGAGCTAAAGAAAGTACGTGCAATTAATCGCTACGATGTTTCTGGGATGGATGACGCAACATTTGCCCAAGCAAAGAACACAATTTTCTCAGAGCCACCGGTGGATACGGTTTATGAGGAAGAGTATCCATTGCCAGAAGGTGCCAAGGTTTTTGCAGTTGAGTTCTTGCCAGGACAATACGACCAACGGGCAGACTCCGCTGCTCAATGTGTACAGCTATTAACCCAAGGGGACAGACCGAATGTAAACACGGCGCGTGTTATCGTTCTCGAAGGCAATATCACAGAAGCTGACGTGGCTAAAATTAAAGATTATTACATTAACCCTGTAGAATCTAGGGAAGCAAAGCTAGAAAAACCGACAACACTTGAGATGGTAATGGACGAGCCTAAAGATGTAGCGATTATTGATGGCTTTGTAGATATGGATGACCAAGCACTTAAAGCATTCATGGATGACATTGGTTTTGCGATGAACTATGAAGACTTAAAGTTCTGTCAGGAGTATTTCCGTGATACGGAAAAACGTAATCCAACGATTACTGAGCTAAAAGTAATTGACACTTACTGGTCTGATCATTGTCGTCATACTACTTTTATGACAGAGATTACTGACGTTCAGATTGATAAAAGCAAGCTAACAGAGCCAATTGAACAAGCGTATAAGCACTATATTAATGCGCGCGAAGCTGTTTATGGAAGTCAGGAGCGGGCAATGTGCCTGATGGATATGGCAGTTATCGGTATGAAGGAGCTGCGTAAACTCGGAAAGCTTGATGATTTAGATGCCTCTGAAGAAATTAATGCTTGTAGTATCGTAGTAAATGTAGATGTTGACGGCGAGAATCAAGAATGGCTTGTTATGTTTAAGAACGAGACCCATAATCATCCGACGGAAATAGAGCCATTTGGTGGTGCTGCAACCTGCTTAGGTGGTTGCATTCGTGACCCATTATCTGGACGCTCCTATGTTTATCAAGCGATGCGTGTTACTGGTAGTGGCGATCCCCGTACGAAAATTGAAGACACTCTTCCAGGTAAGCTTCCACAGCGTAAAATCACAACGGAAGCTGCTGCGGGTTATAGCTCATATGGTAATCAAATTGGACTAGCTACTGGACATGTTGCAGAAGTATATGACGAAGGCTTTATAGCTAAGCGCATGGAAATTGGTGCAGTAGTAGCTGCAGCGCCAAAGGAAAACGTCGTGCGTGAGCGTCCTGCTAAGGGTGATGTTGTTATCCTAGCTGGAGGACGCACAGGCCGTGATGGCTGCGGTGGCGCAACTGGTTCCTCGAAGGAGCATGATGAAGATTCACTGTTTAGCTGTGGTGCAGAGGTGCAGAAGGGTAATCCACCGACAGAGCGTAAAATTCAGCGTCTATTCCGCAAACCAGAAGTAAGTCAAATGATTAAAAAATGCAATGACTTCGGTGCTGGTGGTGTATCAGTCGCCATTGGTGAATTGACAGACGGTCTTGAAATAAATCTTGATGTAATTCCGAAAAAATACGAAGGCCTTGACGGAACAGAATTAGCAATATCTGAGTCCCAGGAGCGCATGGCTGTCGTCGTAGCTGCTGAGAATGCAGAACGATTTATCGAGCTTGCAAAGACAGAGAATGTCGAGGCAACAGTTGTAGCAGAGGTTACGGATTCGAGACGCCTACAAATGTTCTGGCGTGGCAATGCAATAGTTGATATAAGTAGGGATTTCTTAGATACTAACGGTGTCAAACAGGCTACAAAAGTACACGTGCAAGCACCTGATGAGCAAGCACCGTTTTTCGCGACCAAATCATCAGTCGATTTAAAGCAACAATGGCTTAATAACCTACAGGACTTAAATGTATGTAGTCAGAAGGGATTAGTCGAGCGCTTTGACAGCTCCATTGGTGCTGGCACTGTGTTAATGCCATTTGGCGGCAAGCATCAAGCTACACCAACTGAAGGAATGGTAGCAAAAATCCCTGTACTTAAGGGCGAGACAAGCACAGCAACAATTATGACCCATGGATACAATCCTAAATTATCCAAATGGAGTCCGTTCCACGGTGCAATGTATGCCGTTGTTGAAGCAGTTGCTAAGGTAGTAGCTATCGGTGGTAGCTATGAAGGAATTAGACTTACATTGCAAGAGTACTTTGAAAAGCTAGGAACTGATGAAACGAAGTGGGGTAAGCCGTTTAGTGCACTGTTAGGAGCATATCTAGCTCAGAAGGAGTTCGGTATCCCAGCAATTGGTGGTAAGGATAGTATGTCTGGAACATTTAAGGATATTCATGTTCCACCAACCCTAGTTGCATTTGCGGTAGCTGTCGTAAATGCAGCAAACGTAATCTCGCCTGAGCTAAAACAAGCAGGCAGTCAGCTAGTATTAGTAAAGGCAGACCGTGATGAGCAGGGCGTAATTGATTTCGCTCAACTAAAAACAAACTTCGCGACAATCACAAAGCTGATTGAAGATGGTAGTGTTCTTGCGGCTCACACTGTGAAATATGGCGGATTAGCTGAGGCAGTTTCGAAAATGACCTTTGGTAATAAAATTGGCGTATCGCTACAGGCGGCGCAAGCGATAGATTGGTTTAGCCCAGATTACGGGTCAATTGTGCTAGAGATGCCTGCTGATATAAATGTTCAAGCAGCTTTAGGGGATGCAAACTATCAAGTGCTAGGTCAGACAATAGAGCAACCTGAAATTAGACTTATAGAAGAAAAAGATTCTACTGAAGCTATTATGCAAATTTTGATTGCTGACTTGTATAAGGCGTGGGAACAGCCATTAGAAAACATCTTCCCAACAAAGACAGCATCAATTAACAGTGATAAAGCAATAGAAGATTATTCGCAAGAGCAAACAAAAGTTGTAAAAAGCACTGCCTTAGCAAGGATAGCTAAGCCAAGGATTGTCATACCAGTATTTCCAGGGACAAACTGTGAATATGATACACAAAAAGTCTTTGAACAGGCTGGTGGCCTCGCCGATACACTTATAATCCGTAATTTAACAGCTAGTGATATTGAAGAATCCGTTGCGGTACTAGTTGACAAGCTGAGTCAAGCGCAGATTATGATGCTGCCAGGAGGCTTTAGTGGTGGTGATGAGCCTGATGGTTCAGGGAAATTCTATGCTACCCTCTTTAGAAACCCTAGAATTAAAGAAGCAACTATGGAGCTTTTACAAAAACGTGATGGTCTGATTCTGGGAATTTGTAATGGATTTCAAGCCTTAATCAAGCTAGGATTACTGCCGCACGGAGAAATCCGTGAGATGACACCAGAGTCACCAACACTGACCTATAATACCATTGGTCGTCATATATCATGTATGGCAATGACTAAAGTAGTATCTGACAAGTCACCGTGGTTTAATAACGTACAGGTAGGAGATATGCATAACATACCATTCTCCCATGGTGAAGGTCGTTTTGTAGCTCCTGAAGACGTAATACAACAGCTTGCAGCAAATGGCCAAATAGCGACGCAATATGTCGATGAAGCGGGTCAGCCAACCTATGATATCCGCTATAACCCAAATGGATCAATGTTTGCCATTGAAGGAATCACAAGTCCAGATGGACGTATATTAGGGAAAATGGGTCACTCTGAGCGTATCGGTAAGCAGGTTGGAATTAATACGAGTGGTAATAAAGATCAACAGCTCTTTAACGCTGGGGTACGCTACTTTCAATAATTTTTACATTTTTAGGTATGAAATTTGTTAAATTGCTACAAACTAAGACAGAAGTAAATTTTATATAGTATGCACTAATAAAGTGGGTACTGAATTTTAGGAGGAAAAGAATTATGCAACAAGGTACAGTAAAGTGGTTCAATGCTAGCAAAGGTTTTGGTTTTATCGAAGTTGAAGGTGGAGATGATGTGTTTGTGCATTTCTCTGCTATCGGTGGAGATGGATTTAAAACCTTAGAAGAAGGTGAGAGAGTATCGTTTGAAGTTGTCGATGGTGCTCGTGGACCACAGGCTGCGAATGTAAACAAAGTCTAATATATAAATATATAGATAGCTGTTTATTCCATTAGAAAAGGGCTGTTGCTAACGAATTTAATCATTCGTTTTGCAACAGCCCTTAACTAGTTTTGTTAATAATTTATCAACTAACCGTTATATAACCTATCTTACAACTAAAACATCACATGGGGCGTGGCGTATAATGTATTCAGATACACTACCAACTAATACCCTTTCAAGGGCGTTAGTTCCCGTTGCTCCGACTACAATTAAATCTGGATTAGCCTTAGGGATAATAGTTTGAATAATCTCGCGTTTAGCTGACCCTGTTTCTAAGAGAGTTTCAACTTTTGAAACTCCAGTGTTTAAGGCAGAATTTTTAAATTCTACGATGAGCTCCTCGGCACTCTGCTTTGCTAAATTGAGAATTTCAGCGTCATAAGGCTTATAATCTGAGTAAATAGGAATGTCGACAACGTGGGTGATTGTTAAGGTTGCATTGTTTTCTGTAGCTAATGTAACAGCCCTGCTGAAAGCCTTCTTAGATTCATTAGAACTGTCTACTGCAACTAAAATTGATTTATACGCCATTTGATAACCTCCTTAAGTTCATAAAAGTATTGTTTGTATTAAATCTATCCTATCTCGAAAAGTTGTGCAATATGCAAGCTGTTTTAAAGTTTAAGACCTTACAACAAGTACATCTACTGGAGAGTGTCGCACAACGTATTCAGATACGCTACCAATTAGTATACGATCTAAGGCGCTCATTCCAGTAGCACCAACTACAACCAAGTCAGGCTGCACACTGGGGATAACGTCTTCTGTGAGCACTCTTTTGGCCATCCCATGCTTAATGACCAAATCAACGGCTGTAACACCTTGCTGAAATGCCTTTTCTTTATAAGTATTTAACATTTTTCCTGCCTCTTCACGGGCTAAATCGCGCTTATCATCATCTGGTGCTAACAGCTTATAGTCGTAATCAGTTGGTATGCCAAGTGCGTGTACAATTGTCAAAATTGCTTGATTATCCCTAGCGATACTTACTGCACGATTAAAGGCTTTTTCAGATTCGTTTGAACGGTCCATTGCTAACAATACTTTTTTGTACATAATAATCAACCTCTCCTTCTGAAATTGTTTATAAATCTTGATAATCGCCAAGGCTCACTGTTCTTACTTATATAATAATAAAAAACACACAATTTATAAAAGTATTATGTGCTTTTTGCTTGAGTTATTAGCAAAACTGATGATTCGCCTATTGAAACACAGTTTCAAAATAATGCTATATAGTTATAGAGTATGATGAGTAGTTATATTTGACTGAAACATTGCTTAGTGCAGATAAGTATTGTTGTACCAGGAGTTTTTTTGAAGCACAAGAAAATTCAAATAAATTCCACAATGAACAATATGAACAAAATGTTGAACTGTGCTAAAAACAGTGTTAATATTAGTTTGTGTAATAGCACAGTTTGTATAACAGATAAACAATGTGCACAGAAGAAGGGGAGGAATAATATGTTGAGAAGTAAGAAATTAACCGTATTGTTAACAGCTTTACTTGTACTATCTTTAGTAGTAGTAGGATGTGGCGGCGGAGGGCAAGATACATCAACTTCAGATCCAGCACCACAACCAGGTAATGGCGATCCAGCACCAGCACCAGATGGCCCAGACAAGTCTGATTGGCCAAGAAGTCTTCAATTAGGAGCTGCTTCTATTGGTGGAGCATATTATGTATACGCTGGTGGTATTGCTAACGTATTAGAAGAAAAAGTTGGAATTTCAACAGGAGTAGAGGTAACTGGTGGCCCTGTACACAACATTCAATTAGTAGAAGTTGGAGATTTAGACTTAGGTCTTGTAACGATGGGACCAGCTTGGGAAGGTTGGCATGGCGAAGGTGACTGGACGAACGGTCGCGAGCACCAAAACATGAGAGCTATTTTCCCAATGTACAATACTTACTCACAATGGTGGGCAAGTGTTAACTCTGGAATTACGAGCATTGCAGATTTAGACGGTAAGCGTATAGGAGCAGGACCACAAGGTGGTACTGCAGGAGTATATCACCCGAGCTTTGCTGAATTAGCAGGAGTTAATCCAAACTTCCGTTTTGCAGGACTTAGTGATCTAGTAGGTAACCATTTAGACAGACAATTAGATGCAAATAGCTTTGCTTCTGGTATACCAGTTGCAGGGGTTTTAGAAACTTCTTCACAAATGAACCTTGTTATGTTCGGTGTTGATGGTGAGTTAAGAGATAAAGTTATGGAGAAATATCCGTTCTGGACTGCAGCGCAAATTCCAGTATCGGCTTACCCTGACTTCTTAACTGAGCCAGTTGAAACAGTTGCGATTGGTAACTGGGCAATTGCTAATAAAGATCTTCCAGACAGCTTAGTATATGAGATTGTTAAAGCGATTATGGAGAACAATGATATGATGATGCAAGCGCACCAAGCAGCAGCAGAGACTTTACCAGAGTTCGCAGCTGACAACACTTGGATGCCTATGCACCCAGGAGCAATTAAGTACTTTGAAGAGATTGGCATTCAAATACATCCTGATGTAAAATAGTCGTTAATTACTAGTTCCAATAAAGGGAATTTGTGATAGACTAAAATAGCTATTTGAATCCCACTCGCCTTTCGGTGGGTGGGATTTTCATTTTGACATCGAGACTAAACTTGAAGAATACGCAAGTATTTTTATGGAAGGAGTTTCCCAATGACTGAAAAAGAGACAAAAGAAGTCAAAGCATCGTCTCCAGAGCAAAAGCATGGAAATTTTCAGATGAAGGACGGAAAAATTGTACTAGAGACGAACGATGAAGCGGAGTTTTCCTCGCATCGTGAAATTGTGGGATGGTTAGGAAGAGCACTATCTTTAATTGCTGTAGTTACTGCATTATTTCACATGTACACATTGACAATAGCACCGATGGATCCGTGGAAGTTTAGAGTTATGCACGTAGTGTTATTATCAGCATTAGGTTTCGCATTAGTACCAGGCTGGAAGAGGGCAAGGGCAAAAATTCACTTGCTTGACTGGGTGTGTATCGCCGCAAGTATAGGTATAGCTGTATACATTTTCTTGTATTTTGATCAGTTAATATTCCGTATGGGTGTACTGCCTACAACAATGGACTTTGTAGTAGCTTTGATAGGTACTATACTAGTTTTGGAGTTAGCTCGCCGTACTAGTGGTTGGTCGCTAACTATTCTTGCAATGGTATTTATTGCCTATGCATTTGCAGGGCCGTATATGCCTGGGATTTTAGAGCATCGCGGTTATTCAATGGAACGCTTTTTCACTTACATCTACGGCTTAGATGGAGTATTTAGTGTACCAATTTCGATCTCATCCAAATATATTATACTATTTATTATCTTTAGTGCCTTTTTACAAGTATCGGGCGTTGGTAAGTTCTTCGTTGAATGGGCTTTCGCTATAAGTGGACACGCACGTGGAGGACCTGCTAAGGTTGCTGTATTATCAAGTGCTCTTATGGGTACGATGAATGGTACATCAGCAGGTAATGCAGTTGCAACAGGAAGTTTAACGATTCCGTTGATGCGCAAGGTTGGCTATAACCCGAAGTTTGCCGCAGCGACAGAGGCTGTTGCGTCAACTGGTGGTCAGATTATGCCACCGATTATGGGTGCTGGTATCTTTATCATGGCGGAAATGACGGGTATTCCGTATCAGAGTATTATGGTAGCCGGGGTTATACCAGCAGCTCTATACTTCTGGTCGACGTATCTTATGGTAGATAAGGAAGCTTGTAAGCTTGGTCTAGACGGATTCCCACGCCATATGCTACCAGATATTAAGAGTGTTATGTTACGCAGTTACATGTTTATTCCAGTATTAATGCTATTTGGTATGCTAGCAAGTGGGTTTTCTGTTATCATGTCAGGTGTAAGTGCGATTTTTGCTAGTTTCTTAGTCAGTTGGTTAACTAAAGAAAATCGTATGGGGCCTAAGGAAATATGGAACGCTCTAGACCTTGGTGTGCGTGGTAGTATTCAGCTTATGGCTGTTTGTGCGGCCGCTGGTATTATCATGGGGGTTATCGCCTTAACAGGTATTGGTCTGAAGTTTGCATCGCTATTATTAGGTCTTGCAGGAACCTCGTTCTTTATGGCTTTATTCTTTGCAATGTTAATTTCTATTATTTTAGGAATGGGTATGCCAACTACGGCTGCCTATGCAGTAGCAGCTTCTGTTATTGCACCTGGATTAATCCGTATGGGTATTGATCCGCTAATGGCACACTTTTTCGTATTCTATTATGCATGCTTATCAGCGATTACACCACCAGTTGCCTTAGCTGCTTATGCTGCTTCGGGAATTAGTGGCTCTGATCCAATGAAGACAAGTATTACATCGTTCCGTTTAGGAATATCGGCATATATTGTTCCATTTATGTTCTATTATGCGCCAGCAATTCTACTACAGGGTGAAATAATAGATATAGTTATTAGATCAGTTACCGCAGCAGTTGGTTTATATGCACTAGCATCGGCTGTTCAAGCCTGGTGCTTCGGTAAGGTTACACGCTTACAACAATTGATACTATTGGTGTCTACATTCCTATTAGTATCTAAGCCTGTATATTTAGACCTTACTGGTGCAGCACTGTTAGCAGTTGTTATCTTTATGCAGTACAGAAAGTATGGAGCATTGAAGCAGTCGGTCATTAGTCAATATGAGCACCGGGCGACTGAATCAGCATAACTGAAAGAAGATTACAAGTAAAAAAGCTTGGATTAGAGGAGCTATCGGCACATTAAAAGTGTGTTGATAGTTTCTTTTTTGTACATATCACAAGTTATAAATTATAATGTAGATAACAGTATAACGAAAAGGGAAAAGATAAAGCCTTTAGAGTTTAAAGTTAACAAAGGGAGTGTGGTACAGATGACGGAACAGAATAAACAACAATTTGATAATCAGCAGACGTATATTAATGCTATTCGCGTATTATCTGCAGAAGCGGTGGAAAAAGCAAATTCAGGTCATCCTGGTATGCCGATGGGCATGGCAACGGCAGCCTATGTATTATGGATGAAGCACATGCGCTATAATCCAAATAATCCAAACTGGCAAAACAGAGATCGGTTCGTATTATCGGCTGGGCATGGCTCGATGCTTCTGTACTCATTACTTTATTTAACGGGATATGATGTTAGCGTTGAAGATATTAAAAATTTCCGCCAATGGGATAGTAAAACACCAGGCCATCCAGAGTACAGGCATACCCCAGGAGTGGAGACGACTACTGGGCCATTAGGTCAAGGCTTTGCAAATGCTGTCGGGATGGCTATGGCAGAGGCGCACTTAGCAGAACGCTTTAACAAACATGGTTTTCAAATTGTAGATCACCATACATATGTCATAGCTAGTGATGGCGACTTGATGGAAGGAATTTCCCACGAAGCAGCATCCTTGGCTGGTCATTTAAAGCTTGGAAAGCTAATATGCCTCTATGATGATAATGAAATTTCGATTGAAGGACATACACATTTAGCTTTTACAGATGATACTAAAAAGCGTTTTGAAGCATATGGGTGGCATGTAATAACTGTTGAAGATGGTAATGACGTTACTGCTATAGACAACGCAATAACACAAGCTAAACTTGAGAATCAAGCGCCATCAATTATTATAACTAAAACAAACATTGGTTATGGCAGCCCAACCAAACAGAATACGGCCTCGGCCCACGGTGAGCCACTAGGTGAACAAGAATTGGCAAGAACAAAGGAGCAGCTTGGTTGGACAGAAACAGAGCCGTTTAAGATTCCAGAGGAGATTTTATCCCATTATCGTGTTATGAAGCAGGGTGGAAATAACCGAGAACAATCTTGGAATAAGGAGTTAGAAAGGTATATTCAGGAATACCCTGCACTTGGTCAAGAGTGGCTACATATGCAAGATAACAAGCTACCAACGAAGTGGGATTGCACAATTCCTAAGTTTCCTAAAACCGACAAGGGGATTGCAACGAGAAACGCTTCAGGAAAAGTTTTAAACGAGATTGCTAAAAAAGTACCAGCTCTTATTGGAGGCTCGGCAGATTTAGCACCATCCAATAAAACAATTATAGAATCAGAGCTGGATTTTTCAGCGTTAAATTACGAAGCTAGGAATATACGCTTTGGGGTTAGAGAGCATGGAATGGGCGGAATTCTGAATGGAATGGCTTTATATGGCGGACTGATACCATATGGAGGTACGTTCCTTATATTCACTGACTATATGCGCCCATCTATCCGCTTAGCTGCGTTAATGGGTTTGAAGGTAATATATGTTTGCACCCATGATAGTATTGGTTTGGGAGAGGATGGGCCAACCCATCAACCTATAGAGCATCTACTTAGTCTAAGGGCTATTCCAGGACTAACAGTCATAAGGCCTGCTGATGCCAATGAGACTTCTAGAGCTTGGCAATGGGCTGTTGATGCTGCAAGTGGTCCTGTAGTCTTATCGTTAACAAGACAAAATCTACCTGTGCTTGATGAGGAAAGCTACCCAAATGTAGCGGATGCAACTAAAGGAGCATATATTTTACGTAAGGAACAAAAACAGAATCCAGATGCAATAATTATAGGCACTGGCTCAGAAACGCATTTTGCCTTAGAGGCTGCTAGCAAATTAGCGAATCATAATATAGATGCTAGGGTTGTAAGTATGCCAAGCTGGGAGATGTTCGAATTGCAATCAGAGGATTATAAACAGCAGGTTTTACCCGATAACGTAACCTGCAGAGTATCGATTGAAGCAGGGATGACACTTGGTTGGGAACGCTACACATTGAATTCTCAGGCGTGTATAGGCATTAACCATTTTGGTGCCTCAGCGCCATATAAAAAGTTATATGAGAAATTTGGCATAACCACGGAAGCTGTTGTTGAAAAAGTGTTGCAGCTACGGTAACAGCTATTATTGCATTAGAAATTAGTATACTATAAGGATGAGAGGGGAAAATGCGTGCATCCTATAACCTTCATACATGCTGCGGATTTACACTTAGATAGCCCATTTCAACATACAAAGGGTCTTGATGGATCTTGGAAAGAGCTTTTAAAAGAGTCAACCTGGCAGGCGTTGGATAATCTTATTGAACTGGCTTTAAAGGAAAGCGTAGACTTTGTGATTATTGCGGGAGATATCTTTGATAAGGAAAGCTATAGCGTAAAAGCCAAAGTAAGATTCATCAATAAAATGAAAAGACTAACGGACGCTAAAATCCATATATATATAATCCATGGAAACCATGACCCCTTAACGGAGGATCCCACGAGGAACTTCATAGATATAGGGGGTCATCCCTATGTTCATATCTTTCCATCTGATGAGACTATTAGTATAAGTCACTACAAGCTGGGACAGGAAGTAGCAAGGCTGTATGGGAGAAGCTACTGGCAGCGCCAGGTTACTAAGGATTTAGCTTCGGAATGCATTGCCAAACAGCAGCAGGAATTACAGCAAGTACCACAGGATAAACCGCAGGAAGAAATACTGAAAATTGCAATCCTGCACGGACAATCTGGTTTAGACACAGACGCTCAACCTTATGCACCATTTACGCTGGAAAAACTTAAGCAATCAAATATTGACTACTGGGCCTTAGGGCATATTCATAAACCAACAATTTTGAATAATCAACATCCTTACATTGTTTACTCAGGCAATGTTCAAGGCAGACATTCTGGAGAGATTGGTGAACGGGGCTGCTACCTTGTTAAATGTATAGATCAGCAGCAGGTAGAGTTAAACTTTCATGCTTTGGATGCTGTACGCTGGCAGGAGCTAGAGGTTTTAGTCGAGACCAATAATGAAGATGAGGATTCTAACGAGGATAACGAGGAAAACAAATATAACAATTATAACGATAACGAATATAAAGATAATGCTATATCAATAATTGTAGATAATATCAAAAACCAGTTATCTAGGAATATAAAAGACGAAGATAAACATCATATAATTAAGCTTAATCTTAAGGGTCAAACACCTTACTATACGGCGCTTCGACAGCAGGGCGTACTAGAATATATTGCAGAAGAGCTATCATTAGAGAAACTATTAATAATATCGATAGTAAACAAAACCCTTCCTATCGTTAATATTGGAAACCTAAGACAACAGGATACCCTATTGGGAGAATTCCTGTCTTTAATTGAGGAGCTTAGGACAAATCCTCAGGTCTTTAAAGAACTAAGAAAAGAGCTGGATGAACTGTATGGACTACCAACATTTCAACAAATAACCAAAACTAATGCGGGGCAGTTGGGAAAGGAACAATGGAACCTAATCAAGCTAGAAAAAGACTGGACTATGTGGCTCGATGAAGTAGAACAGCTTGGATTAGATTTGTTGCTTGATATAATAGATAGAAATGGGAATAGTGCATGTGTGGTAGGAGTTGAAATGAGTGAAAATCAAGAAAATTAATATAAATGGCTATGGACAGTTCCGTGATCTCATGAGCCCGCAATTTTCAGACAGATTAAACGTAATCTACGGTAGTAATGAAGCAGGAAAATCGACCTTAATGTCATTTGTAGCCTGTGTACTTTATGGACTGCAATCCCATGAATGCCCACCGTTACAGGGTGGCGTACATGGTGGAAAAATCTACATACAAGACTCATATAGTCGCTACTATACCCTCGAACGTCTTGCAAACCCTCGAAAAAAGTCGGGGGAGTTTTTGTGCATTGATGAACAAGGGGAGGATGCAAATGCCTTATGGGACATGAACTTTGCAAACATTGACAAAGAGTTATTCAAAGCGATTTTTTGGTTGTCATATGAGGAGCTAACTAAACTGCCCCTTGAGCAGGGAAGGTTGGCCGATTATTTATACAGCGCAAGCCTTGGTGCCCATGGAGTTAATTACGTTGAGACGATTAACACATTAGATAATAAGCGTCAGGGGCTGTTCAGGAGAAAAGGTAAGAAGCAGCCCATAATTCAACAGATATCGACTCTCAGCAATTTGGATAACCAGTACAATCAAGTAAAGCTTGAGCTTGATTGCTATAGTCAGATCAGTGAAAGTAAACAAATAATAGAGACGGAAATACAAGGGCTTACAACTGCTGTGGGAAAGCTACAAAATCAACTATTATTCAGTAAGAAGCTTGAGCGCGCATGGGCCCATTGGGAGCGATACATAAATACAAGAGAGCAGCTAGAGAGTCTTTGTTCGGTCGAACAGCAACGACTTTGGCAAGAAGCGCAAGCAGACATAGAATTAATACTCGATAATATACCTAGGCAAAGACAGCTTCGTGAAAAAGTAAAGGAGCTTGAAATAGATGAACAACAATTATCAGCAAAAATTCGAGCAGAAATAGATAAATTAGGTTTGGCGTGGGATGAACATAGGATAGCTGATTTTGTAATTGACCTGTCCTTGAAAGAACAGCTAAGGACTATCGATAATAAACTTAGCAAGCAAGAACAGGAAGAAAATCATAAACGAGGTATTGTTAATGAGTTAGAAGAGCAAAAATTCTTGCATAAGAGCTCGCAAAAACCTTGGTCGCAGCTTATACAACCTAGTCTATTAACGATTGTTGTACTCGGCGCTATGACTGGCGTATTGCTAGGCGGAGATGCAGGGTCGTTTATTGATGATTTAGTGACACTGCTATTATTTATAGGAAGTGGTACAGCTGTTTTATTTGCATGGGGATACGCATATAACCAGTGGCGGGCAGTACTTAAAGACAGGGAGCTAAGAATTAAACAGGCTAAATATCAGCATAGATTAGCTGATGAACGCAATCAGCACGCTATAGGTGAATGGAAGCAATGGTTAATGGAGCGCAACCTTCCACTAGAAGCAAATCCAAGCCAAATCAATACAATGATAGTCGTCATAGAGAATATCCAATATCAAATTAACACAAAGAATAACATGAAGGTTAAACTAACAGACTACAGACAAGAGCTTGAAAGCAAGTGTCTGCAAATGAAGAATATTATGGAGAAATTAAACTTATTACCAGATAAGGACCATCTTATACAGGATGATTTGCAAATAGAGAGCTACTTTGAACGCCTAAATGAAAGAATAAGTGTAAAGCTTAATTTATTGGAACAGCTTGAGCAAAGTATAAGGCTACTTGCACAGCCAGAACATCAGATGGAGGAAATTGTTCAGGGGCTACAGAAAACTAACATTTTACAAATACAAGCCCAAATAGAACTCACAACCAAAGAAATAGCCGATGTAAATTCAACACTATCAACTCAAAGGGAGCAGCTAGGGAAGCTGCAACTACAATTAGAACAATTAGCGACAGATAATCGACTAGTTGAACTTAATCTTCAACGCACTAAAGAGCATGAAGCGCTATTCGCAAATGTTAAAGAATGGACAATTGCAACAATGGCTAAATGGGTATTAGAAAAATCTAAGCAAACCTTTGAGGCAGAGCATCAGCCTGAAGTAATGCGATTAGCTTCGGAGTTTTTTAAAGCGTTTACAGAACAAGCCTACCAACAAGTAGCGCTACCTATAGGTGAGAAAAAAATAAGGGTTAGAAATAAAAAGGGCGATTGGCTACAAGCGGAGCAATTAAGTCAAGGAACTAAAGAGCAGCTATACCTTGCCTTGCGCTTAGGATTTATGCAGCAGTTCAATAACCGTCAAATTGGCTGGCCAATATTTATGGATGATCTAGTAGTTAACTTTGACAGAGAACGAATGTTATCGACAATGCGGACTATAAGTGGCTTAAGTGCACAGCATCAGATTTTCTTTTTTACCTGCCATGAACATGTTATAGAAGCATTTGAAGAAATAGCGCCAGATGGGCTAGCCACATTCGAGCTAAGAGAACAGAATATCGAGTCTTATAGAAAGGGGATTAATAATGGCACAAGAGCGGATTGATAAAATTTTAGCATTCCTTGGAGTTGGTACACGTAAGGAGGTTAAGAAGATATGTAGGTCAGGTGCAGTTACAGTTAACGGTGTACCTGTAAAGGATAGTAGCGAAAAAATTGACCCAGAAACCGACGAGTTAGTTTTTGATGGTCAGGTGTTACATTATCGAAAGCACATCTATGTCATGCTTAATAAACCTGCAGGTGTAATTTCGGCTACTGAGGATTATTTGCATAAAACGGTTACAGATATTTTGCCAGAGGAATATCAGGTTTTCGAACCATTCCCTGTAGGGCGTTTAGATAAAGATACTGAGGGGCTACTGATATTAACTAATGATGGACAGTTTTCTCATCAACTTTTATCACCAAAAAAACATGTAGATAAGATGTATTATGTTGAAGTTAATCGCTCGCTAACAGAGGGTAAAATATTAGAACTAGAGCAGGGCGTTACCCTTGAAGATGGATACCATACAATGCCTGCAAAGGTACAGATGCTTGTGGGCGAAGAAGTAGCGGAGCAAATAATACCACAAGGGCTGCAAGCGGTTATCCCAGAGCAGCCAGTTAGTCCCTATTGCAAGCAAAGATTCTTATTAACGATTCAAGAGGGTAAATTCCATCAAATAAAAAGAATGGCAGAGGCGGTAGGAAGTGAAGTTGTCTATCTAAAGCGTCTTTCCATGGGCAACATAATTTTAGATTCGAAGCTTTCTTTGGGGGACTGCCGAGAATTGACGGAAGAGGAAATCAATAATTTTTAATCAGGCTAAGCTTTTGTTGTCTTGTAAGCTGTTTTAGCTCCATCTCTCTCTTGAGAGCGCTTGACTTTGTGTCGTGGTCTTCGGTGTATACGATTTGCACAGGCAACCTAGACCTAGTGTATTTTGAAGCTTTACCTGCGTTATGGAGTTTTGTTCTTTTTTCTAGATTGTTCGTATATCCTATATATAAAGTGCTATCAGCACATTTTAAAATATATACATAGTAGATAATAAATCACCGTCCTAATGATAGACATTTCCAGAACAAGTATACTATTCACTGTGTTAAAATACTATAGTAGACTTTTAAATAGCTTAAGTCTTTGTTTTGCTTTGGATACTCGATATCAAAATGGGAGGTCAGCTACTACTTATGGGGAAACATCATCTGAGACGTATGGGGATAATTGTAATACTACTATTAGTAGCTTTAGTAGCTACTGGTTGTGCAGAAGGCGCCTTCCATATAACTATTAATGCTGATGGCTCAGCAGATTTAGACTACAAGCTAGGTGTTCATCGCTCGACCTTAGGGCTATTGGCTTTGGCGGGGGATAATCTAGTATTAGACCTGCGTCGAGGGGCAAAACAGGAGGGCTATATAGTTTCCAGCTATACTACAGACCAATTCTCAGGGCTGCAGCTACGTAAAACCTTGGAAACATTAGATGATGCCAGTTTTGATTTTGATATGTTTGAAATAAAGTTACCGTTTATAGGAGAAGCAACTGAGCAGCAGGTAACGGTTAATGAGCCAATGCTGACTGTCCGTGAACGAATGTTTTTCACAACCTATAATGCTTCAGGGAATATTGATTTAAGCGCAATCGACATAAATCTGCCTAGTCAGCTATCGCAGCTTGGCGCACTAGCGATAGAACAGATTAATCTCGAATTTATTCTAACGCTACCAATGCAGCCGACTAAGCATAACGCAGATGAAGTGCGGGATAACGGCTATACATTAGTTTGGGATATAAAACCAGGTAAGAATAATGAGATTGAAGTAACTGCTAGGCTACCAAATGTGAACAGGATTCTATTATTGATTGCTTTGATTATAATTAGTACAGTAATTGGTTTCATATATTATAGATTTTCGGTAACATCTGGTAGACACATGTAACCAAAAATCAAATTATATTCATTTTTAAGTTAGTTAACATTATTTTTAGCACTTAGCAACACTGGCTAAGTGCTTTTGTTATGGGGATAAATAGCGTTTGCAGATAATGTGACAAATTTGTTGCATTTTTTTGAATTAATCTAATATGTTGTGACTACACACACAGACTACATGGTCAAAAAGAGCTATGATATATTTGTAGTATAGTTAAACATCTACATTGGGGAAATTTAAAATTCATTATCAAGGAAGGAGTGAGAGAATGGGTACTTTGAAAGACAGATTAAAAAGTGCCAACAAATGGACAGTCATGTTTTTTGCTTTATTAGTTGCTATTCTACTATACTCGGGAACAGCAATTTCAATGAAAGCAACAGATACAGCAGAATTTTGCAGTAGCTGCCATGTTATGAATGAAGTAGTGCGGACCCACCAAATATCAACCCATGCAAATCTAACATGTAATGACTGTCATGCACCCCATGATATCTTATCTAAGATACCTTTTAAAGCAAAAGCAGGGGCTAAAGATATTTATATTAACACATTCGGAGAAGTGAGTGATGTTATCCAATCAACTTCGAAAACAAAGGAAATCGTGAATCAAAATTGTTTGAACTGTCATGATATGACAAATAAGAATGTAGCTATGGATGCTAAGGATTTTTGCATCGATTGCCACCAGACAGTACCTCACTTTGGTAAAAAACCTATTTCAGAAAGGATGGTAGCAGGTGAGTAAAATAAGATTACTTACTGTATTTGCGATGGTTGCGCTAGTAGCGCTTCTTATAGCTGTTGGATGTTCCTCAAATGTTCCAACAACTGCAACGCCTACGTACAGTACTGGGTTGGGCTCATATGAACCTGATAATACAAAGTTTCAAGATATTTTTCCAGTTCACTATAACAGCTATTTAAGAAATAATGATGATACACAAATGACAGTTTACGGTGGATCTGTACCCCATAGAAAAAACGATGGTGTAAATCCACTACCTAAAGGCTATCGCTTTTCTCAACCGTACTTAAAGAATCTTTGGATGGGCTATCCATTTATGTACGAATATGACCGTGCTCGTGGTCACACATATGCTATTGAAGATATTCTAAGAATTGATCGTATAAATCGTTATGAAGAAAAAGGCGGTTTACCAGCTACGTGCTATAACTGTAAAACTACTATGATGCCTGCTTACCTAGAAGAGTATGGCGATGATTTCTGGTCTATGGACTTTAATGAACTACGTGAAATTCAACAACCAGGCATGCACTCTATCGGCTGCGCCAACTGCCATGATACTGAGACGATGGAGCTAGCAATTCGAAGTGTGCCATTAGATGAAGCTTTACAGCGTCAAGGTATTGACTGGAGAGAATCATCAAAAAATGATATGCGCTCTTATGTTTGTGCACAGTGTCACGTGGAGTACTATTTTGAGACTGCTGACTACGGTGTAGCGGCTAAACCACATTTCCCTTGGGATAATGGTATGAATCCGCAAGATATGTATGAATTCTTTGCTGATGGCAATCCAGAGATAGATGGGTTTAGAGGCCAATTTGCTGATTGGACCCATGCTATTTCACAGACACCAATGATTAAGATTCAACATCCTGAGTTTGAAATGTGGCATGATGGCCCGCACGGAGCTGCTGGTGTAACATGTGCAGATTGTCATATGCCATACGTGCGTGAAGATGGTAAGAAGAAGATTTCCTCCCATCACTGGACATCACCACTAAAAACTATAGAAGTGTCATGTTTACAATGCCATGGAGATAAAGACACAGGATGGGCTAGAGATCGTGTAGTATACACACAAGAAAAAACTTGGGATCAGTTATTAATCGCCCAAGAGGTTTCTGTAAGGGCTCATGAAGCAGTACGTTTAGCTTCAGAGTATGAAGGAGAGCGTCATGCTGATTATGACCAGCTTTTAGCAGAGGCCCGTGAGTTAATTCGTAAAGCTCAGCTTTTCTGGGATTATGTATCTGCAGAGAACAGTGTTGGATTCCATAACCCTATGAAAGCATTAGAAACATTAGCGATTTCTCAGCAAGATAGTGCGAGAGCGGTTGAGCTTGCTAAAAGAGCAACGAACTACGGAATTGCACCACAATTAGAGGGAGATATTTATGAAATTGTACCTCCGATTTTAGAGCATAGCCGTAAGCTACAGCAATCACAGGAACACTTGAATTCGCATACTTGGCTGCAATACCTGCCACTATTACCTGAAAGAGAATTAATGTGGGATGGTACTGAAAGACTTCGTTAATTAAATATTTTTAAGTAGAGAAGTTGATAGAAGACGGTAGGGCTAGAATATTAGCCCCCGTCTTTTTTGCACTTAATATAATAATGCGATAATCATAAGACAATTATAAGACAATCATGCGTAAAGCAACTTGATGTTTATCACGTGACTTCATACTGGTATGAAGTCAAAATTCCATAAACAGCAAAAAAGTTTTTGATATTGAACAAGAACTATAAGTAGCCATAGAAAAAAGTGACTAACATCACGGTCAAATGAAATAATGTGAAGAAATATTCACATTGTGATTAATGATGTCAAAAATATGACACATAATCGAAGGAAATTTGAAAAAAACTTCAATTTTGTGACACTCATCACAGACTTACATATCAAATTTTTATATTATACAAGTAAAGTTCCACCTAGTACTAAAGAAGGGGCTTATAAAAAATACTAAGAGAGGAGTGAAATGTAGGTGAGCAATATTATGGACAAAATCAAAAGTGCTAACAAGTGGGCAGTAATGTTCTTTGTGCTAATTGCGCTAGTGGTCGTATATTCAGGAACTGCAATATCGATGAAAGCTACAGACTCAGCAGAATTCTGCAGTAGCTGTCACGTTATGAACGAAGTTGTACGCACTCATCAGGTTTCTACACATGCTAATCTATCCTGCAACGACTGTCATGCACCACACAATATAACATCAAAGATTCCTTTCAAAATGAAAGCTGGTGCCAAGGACATTTACATCAACACCTTCGGTGAAGTTAGTGATGTTATTCATTCAACAAACCAAACAAAAGAAATCGTTAACCAAAACTGCTTAAACTGTCACGGAATGACAAATAAAAACGTGGCAACTGATGCAAAACAGTATTGCTTTGACTGTCACCAAACAGTACCGCATTTTAACAAATTACCTATTTCAGAAAGGATGGTAGCAGGTGAGTAAATCAAGATTACTAGTAGTATTTGCTCTTGTAGCGTTAGTTGCTATGTTAGTAGCTGTTGGATGTACATCTTCGAATGTACCAACGACAGCTGGTCCGGTATATAACACAGGCCTAGCTGCAGATGAGTATAGAAATGATGCCTTTAAAGAGCTATTCCCATTACACTGGGAAAGTTATATGAGAAATAATGATGATACACAAATGACTGTATTTGGTGGTTCTGTGCCACACAGAAAGAATGACGGAGTAAATCCTCTGCCTAAAGGTTACACATATGCACAACCATATCTTAAGAACCTTTGGCTAGGATTACCTTTCATGTATGAATACGATCGCGCTCGTGGTCACACATACGCATTACAAGATATGCTACGTATTGACCGTGTGGATAGCTATAATGAGAAAGCAAACTTTGGAGCTGCTTGTTACTCTTGTAAGACTACAACAATTCCAAAATACTTAGAAAAATATGGCGATGATTTTTGGGCGATGGATATTCATGAACTTCGTGAAGAGCATGACTTAGGTATGCACACAATCGGTTGCTCTAACTGCCATGATCCACAAACAATGGAATTAGTTATTACTCAAGTAGCATTAGACGAAGCATTACTACGTTTAGGCATTGATTGGAGAGAAGCTCCTAAGAACGACATGCGTTCATATGTATGTGCACAGTGTCATATTGAGTATTATTTCCAACGTGGAGCACAAGGTGGAGCTCAGTTAAAACCACACTTCCCATGGGATCAAGGTTTTGACCCTCAAGATATGTATGAATTCTTTGCAGATGGAACACCTGAGATTGATGGTTTTAGCGGTCAATACGCCGACTGGACACATCCAGTATCTGGAGTACCACTAATTAAAATTCAGCATCCAGAGTTT
The DNA here is from genome assembly GCF_001730225.1 of Desulfuribacillus alkaliarsenatis. Taxonomy (NCBI): domain Bacteria; kingdom Bacillati; phylum Bacillota; class Desulfuribacillia; order Desulfuribacillales; family Desulfuribacillaceae; genus Desulfuribacillus; species Desulfuribacillus alkaliarsenatis. The sequence continues at coordinate 95,845 of NZ_MIJE01000030.1, forward strand.
GAAATGTGGCAAGATGGACCTCACGGTTCTGCAGGCGTATCTTGCTCTGACTGCCATATGCCTTATGTACGTGTAGATGGTAAGAAAAAGATTTCTTCGCATCACTGGAGATCACCATTATTTACAGTTGAGCAATCTTGCTTACAGTGCCATGGTGACAAAGACGCTGGTTGGGCTAAAGATCGTGTAGTATATTCGCAACAAAAAACTTGGGATCAACTTATGGTAGCTCAAAACGAATCAGTTCGTGCACACGAAGCTGTACGTTTAGCTAGAGAGTTCGAAGGTGAAAAGCGTGCTAACTTTGATGAATTATTAGCAGAAGCTGTGGAATTAACACGTAAAGGACAATTATTCTGGGATTATGTATCAGCTGAGAACAGCGCAGGATTCCATAACCCAGCTAAAGCTTTAGAGACGCTTTCTATCTCAATTCAAGACAGTATGAGAGCTGTAGAATTAGCTAAGAGAGCTACTAATTACGGAATTGCTCCTCAATTAGAGGGAGATATTAAAGATATCGTTCCACCAATCTTAGAGCATAGCCGCAAGCTACAACAAAGCCAAGCTCACTTAGATTCCCACCAATGGTTACAATACCTTCCGTTATTACCGGAAGCTGAAAGACTATGGGATGACGAGAACAACCGTATTCGCTAATTGATTCCCCAATCATATATAGTATAAGAAGAAAAGAAGCAGCTACTCCCGCTGCTTCTTTTCTTCTGTCCTATAGACCTATAGAATTGTATATCTAGGTAATATCTTGTGGTCTCCAGCAATACATATTATTTAATATAATTGTGATTTAATAGTTGTTTAGAGCGCTTATAATTTACAACTGCTAAAGGACGAAATATACTATATACGAGTTGATTCTGGGGAGGATGTATGGTGAAACAATATCAGAAAGATAAATGCTATAATAGAGTATTCATTGTATTTATGTTGCTCTTATTGATAATCAGCACTACAGGTTGCAGTAATAACGTTGCTACGATAGACGCAACTGCATACGCTGAAGAAAGTATCAACGAAGCAAAAGCGGCAGGAAAGTTAATTGTATTTACATCAACATACCCATTATATGAATTCACAAAACGGATTGGTGGAGACGAGGTTGCCGTATATTCAATTATGCCACCTGGTGCAGATGCCCATGACTATGAGCCAAGCACGAGGCAGATGATGGGGATAGCAAATGCTGATTTGTTTGTATATAACGGTGCTGGTTTTGAGTTGTGGATAGATAAGCTGCTACAAGCACTTGAAGGGGATCATGACCTACATATTATCAATAGTACTGAAGGATTGCCTTTAGTGGAGGCAGAACATGATTCATGCTGTGGTGTTCGTTCTTGGTATGTAAGTGCATGGTATTGGTTTTTAGGTCTATTTGGAATCGAAGGCCACGGTCATAGTCATGGAGCATACGATCCCCATGTTTGGTTAGACCCTACTTTAGCAAGTATGCAAGCAGAGCAAATATATCAAGGTCTTAAAGAAGTGAAGCCCGAAAGTGCAGAATTATTTGCAGCTAATTTTCATGAAATCAAGGCTGAATTGATAGAGTTAGACTCAGTATTGTCAGAGGAGTTGGCGGATGTAACTAGCAGAACGTTTGTCGTTTCTCACGCAGGATATGGTTATCTTGCAAATCGCTATAATCTTGAGCAAATACCGATTACGGGTATTCATCCTGGGTCAGAACCAAGTAGCCGTGAGCTTCGTGGAATTATTGACTTTCTTAGGGAGTCTGACAATAAATATGTGTTCTTTGAGACAACTGTAAGCAATAAGACTGCTCAAGTAATAGCTGAAGAGGTAGGGGCAAGGGTGTTGATTCTACACCCAATTGAGAATTTAACACAACAAGACATAGATGCTGGTGAAACTTATTTTAGTCTTATGTATCAAAATTTAGAAAACTTGTTAATTGCATTGCAATAATAATAAGATTATATGTGAGCGTCTTGTCTGCAGAAAAGTAGCAACTGGAAGTAGTCAAAAAAAGTATTTTAAAGCAGATAAAAAATAGTAATTGAAAGCAGTGAGACATATGAATAAGCAAACCATTATAAAGGTATCTAATGTAAGCTTCTCCTATGGAAATCGGCTTGTGTTAGAGGATATAAATATGTGCATCAACGAGGGAGATTTCTTAGGCATTGTAGGCCCTAATGGTTCTGGAAAATCAACATTATTAAAAATCATCCTTGGGCTATTGCAAGCTGATAGTGGCTCTGTTGAATTGTATGGGAAACCGAACTCTAAATGGCAACAGAGAAATAGAATCGGATATATATCGCAAAAAGCAAATAGCTTCAATATGGGATTTCCTGCAACTGTATATGAGGTTGTTTCGATGGGGCTAACTGGCAAGAAGGGCCTGTTTAAACGATTTACTAAAGAAGATAAAGAAATAATACTAGACACTATTGAGTTAGTCGATTTAATGGACTATAAGAATCAGCTAATTGGAGCTCTGTCTGGAGGTCAACAGCAAAGAGTATTTATAGCTAAGGCCTTAGTGGGTAATCCTGAATTACTGGTATTAGATGAGCCGACAGTTGGTGTGGATACTAAGTCAATGAACAGTTTCTATAAGTTATTAGAGGTACTGCACTGCATACATAAAAAGACAATAATACTCGTAAGTCATGATATCGGGGCAATTACAACCTGTGTCAACCGTGTCGCTTGTCTCAATAGAAAAATTTACTTCCATGGGGATAACCAAGAATTTATAAAGAATCAAGAAGCAATTATGACCAAAGCCTATCAGCACGCTGTTCATATAATGGAGCACGGGCACTAAATAAGAATAAGTATCGTAGGAGAGGATTACATTGATAGAAGCACTACTAAACTATGGATTTATACAGCGTGCCTTTATGGCTGGTATATTACTAGGCGTGATTGCACCTGTAATCGGTGTTTTCTTAGTGCTCAAGCGTTTATCGCTAATTGCAGATGCTCTGTCCCACGTAACATTAACGGGAATCGCTGCTGGGATGCTGTGGAATAAACTGAACCCAATGCTACTAATAAATCCGGTTATTTCTGGGATGGGCATGTCTGTTGTAGGCGCGATGCTGATTGAACAATTTCGCAAGGTATATAGATATTATCAAGAGCTTGCAATACCAATTATTTTGGCTACAGGACTTGGGCTTGGTGTGATTCTTATCAGCTTAGCGGATGGTTTTAATTCTGAGCTTTTCGGTTATCTGTTTGGTAGTGTAAATGCAGTAAATAAGACAGATGTATGGCTGATTCTAGCAGTTACAATGATTGTTATTACTCTAGTGTACTTTGTTTTTAATGAACTATTGTATCTAACATTTGACGAAGAGGGGGCTAGGTTAGCTGGCATACCAAGTCGTCGAATTAACATTCTGTTTATTATTCTAGTAGCATTGGTTATTGCTGTTGGTATGCGGGTTGTAGGGATTTTATTAATCTCTTCAATGATAACATTACCCGTAGCTGCTAGCCTTAAGATTGCCAGGAGTTTTCGCCAAACCATTGTTTATGCCATAGTCTTTGCCCAGATAGCAATTATTACTGGAATTGTACTTGCCTACTATTTAAGCTGGCCTACAGGTGGAACAATAGTCTTGGTTGCTGTCGTGATTTTATTGCTTACACTTGCCTGCAAACGGTATTTTAAAAGCATATAAAAAAGCCAGTGATTTATTATCACTGACTAGTATATTCAAAGAATGTTTCCGTAAAATATGAGGCTAGGTCAGCTTCTTGCTGTCTGACAGCCTCGGGCTGGAATATTAAGGAGAATAAAAACAAGTTGTCAGGTGCGATGGCTGGCATATTTGTAACACTAGGGAATATCCCGCCGGCCACTGTTTGGTTATTACCTGAGATAAGTTTTACGCTAATAGAGTGTAATTCTGTTACTGTTTCGCCAGTATTATTTACGAACATCATGTAGGCAAGGATTGCGCCATTATCTAAATACTTTGCATGTGGAGAATAAATAGCTGGCTCCCCATCGGCAGCGTTGATAGCTCGTATGGCAAAGTTTTGCATCTGCTCAATTTCTGCCCCTGATAACGTATCATAGACAGAGTCCTCGATTACTAATAATTCTCCGTCAAAGACGGCAGAGTGGTCGGGTCCACGTTCGATATAATATATAATCGCCGTTAGACCTATTACGACAAACATCCCAATAAAGATTCCTTTTAGCCTCATTCACTTTAACTCCCATTGTATTCTCTATGTCATGTCATATATTTAAATACTATTGTTAGTTTACCACCCCTAGGCATATTAGACAAGCTTTGCTCAATAGTGCTATAGGGTTAGTTATCTTTTAAATCAACTTAGTTAGGCTCAGTACCGGGCAAAAAGTACAATGTACGTGTATTGGTGCAACCGTCTACAGGTCGTTCGCCTGTATCAAGACATATTGTTACCGCATTTAAACCTCTAGGGATTGGAAACTGACGATAATGCATAGTAGTTTCAACCGTATTAGAGTCCTGCGACATAACAGTCATAGTTGTACCAGAAACCTGTGACATATAGTCGGCCCAAATAGGTGTAGCTAGATAAGATTCCTGGCGACTAATAAAACGATCTCGATCATAACCAACCCATACAGTCGTAACATTGTCTGGGGTAAAGCCAATCATCCAAGCATCAGTATCGGTTGTTCCTGTTTTACCAGCAACATCGAAGGGTAGCAAGTGCGCGACACGAAACCCAGTACCACCAGGCTCGAATACAGAACGCATCATATCTGTAAGTATATACATAGTTTCAGGCTGATGGACAACCTTTTTCTCAGGCTCACCACTATATAATAAGCGCCCGCGATGATCGCGCACCTCAAGTACACTTCTCGGCTCAACACGGATTCCTTGGTTAGCAATCGCACCGTAGGCCACGGTCATTTCTAAGGGACTAACAGGAAATGCTCCTAACGCTAACGACGGCTCTGCCTGTAAGTTACTATTAATCCCAAGCTGGTGCGCAGTGTCCTTCACAAGCTCAGGACGTACCATTAAGTTTGCCTTAACTGCCACTACATTATCTGAGGCAGCTAATGCCGTTAAGAATGTAATATCGTCGTTAAAATAAAAATCATTAAAGTTCCTCGGAGTGTATTCCTGACGCCCTCTATCATATGTAAAGCGTGCTGGTTCACTCTTTAGCTTGGATACGGATGTTAACCCGCTATCGAGGGCTGCTAAATAAACAAAGGGCTTGAAGGTCGAGCCTGCTTGTCGTCTAGCTGTAACTCGATTAAATTGACTTTCGCGATAATCTTTACCGCCAATCATTGCTAAGATATCACCGTTCTCTGGGTTAATAGTAACAAGTGCTGCTTGAATCTCATCACGATCCTGAAGATGGCTATCGATTAAGGATGCAGCAGTTTGCTGTTTTTCCTTATCTAATGTTGTTACTATTTCTAGCCCCTGGGAACGTATAAATTCCTCTTCAAAGCCTAAATGTATGAGCTCATTGATTACATAATCACGAAAGTAGTATGAAGCTGCATTCTTAGCCAAGGACTCATGGAAAACAAGCTCTTCCTGCACAGCTTCATCAAGCTCAGCTTGTGTGATATAACCGTTTTCATACATGCGTTGCAAGATGAGCTGCTGGCGATGAACAGCATTTTCATAATTTAATAATGGCGAGAACAATCTAGGGCCCTTTGGGATTCCAGCGAGCATAGTAGCCTCTGCTAGGTTTAGTTCACTAGCAGATTTGCCGAAATAAGACTGGGAAGCAGCTTCTATGCCATAGCTACCGTGTCCGTAATAAATTTGATTTAAGTACTTTTCTAAAATGTAGTCCTTTGTATAATGAAGCTCAATTTGCGCTGTAAGGATCATCTCCGAGAACTTACGCTCCCAGGTCTTTTCATGGCTTAAATATAAGTTTTTGGCTAGTTGCTGACTAATTGTACTTCCGCCCTGTACTCGAGATTGGTTTTGTAAGTTAACGTAAACAGCACGTATAATTCCTTTAATATCAAAGCCTAAATGGCTATAAAAGCGATGATCTTCGATAGCGATAGTAGCATCCTTTAAGTAATCACTAATCTCATTTAAAGGTACGTGCACGCGATTTTCGGCAATTGACAGTGTGTCAATCAATTGATAATCACGTGCAAAAACTTTAGTCGTATAATGAATGTTTTGCTCTGGTAAAGGCTGACCTTTTAAATATATTGCAAACCCGACAAGTCCAATAACACCAATGACTGTCAATGTAATTAGCTTGTTAATAACCCATTTAGTAGCTCCCCACATACTAGTTCCTCCTACAAATCCAGATACATTCTGTAAATTACTAGTATCCAGTTTTGCCGTTGAAACCATTTTTATACTAAAAAAGTATAAAGAAAACTTAGTCCCTGGGATAAAATTTTGCACAATAGGTGAGTTAATTATTTGCAATTTGTCTAGGAATAAAGAATAATAAAAAATAATAGAGGAACAATTTTAAAAAAGCTATTTATTTTTAAGGCGAATGTAGGTATAATACGTATTGGCATTTAGAAAAGCTTCCAAAAAGAGCATCGCAGCTTTTGAGGATAGCCGGTAATATTTCGCCTGATATTATATATTAAGGAGTGATTGTCGTGTTACCGACACCAAAAAAGTTTAAAGTAGTAGCGGGCGGTGCAGAGGGAAAAAGTAAGCTTACTGCATTTGACAACGCATTATTAAAAGCAGGAGTAGGAAATGTAAACCTCGTTAAAGTAAGTTCAATCTTACCACCGTATTGCGAGTTTGACCCAGATTTTGCATTACCATTAGGAGCTTTAACTCCAATTGCTTACGGATCAATCGTATCTGATGTACCTGGAGAAACAATTTCAGCAGCTGTAGCTGTCGGAGTTCCTGAGGAAGATACTATGGGTGTTATCATGGAGTTTTCAGGAAAGTGCTCTAAGGAAGAGGCGGAAGTAACAATCCGTAAAATGGTTGAGGAAGCTTTCGAAGTTCGTAACCTAGCACTAAAAGAGATTAAGGTTTGTGCTGTAGACCACAAGGTTGAAAAAATAGGCTGTGCATTTGCAGCGGCGCCACTTTGGTATTAAGAAAGGTTGATTGCAATGTCAGAACTTTGGTATACAGAGAAACAAACGCCTAATATAGGGATTACTTGTAAAATTACAGATGTGCTACATAGTGAACAATCAGATTTTCAAAAAATAGATATAATAGAGACGAATCAGTTCGGCACAATGCTCGTTCTTGATGGAATGGTTATGACCACAGATAAAGACGAGTTTGTCTATCATGAGATGATTTCCCACGTCGCTATGAACACACACCCAAATCCGAAAAAAGTTTTAGTAGTAGGTGGTGGTGACGGCGGTGCGATTCGTGAAATTATTAAGTATCCAACTGTAGAAAAAGCAGTACTTGCAGAAATTGATGGACGTGTAATTGAGCTTTCTAAGCAGTACTTACCTGAGATTGCTGCTGGTTTAAGTGATCCAAGGGTAGATGTGCGAGTGATTGACGGCATCAAGCACGTTGAAGAAAATAAAGGTGAATATGACATAATTCTGGTAGACTCAACAGAGCCAATTGGCCCTGCTGAAGGACTATTTGCTAAGACTTTTTATCAAAGCATTTATGAAGCACTTAAAGATGATGGAATCTTAGTTGCACAAACAGAGTCGCCGTTTTTCAATGACGATTTGATTACCCGTGTCTTTAAGGATATTAAATCATTATTTCCGATTACGAGATTGTACTTAGCTCATATTCCTACCTATCCAAGTGGTGTTTGGAGCTTTACGATGGGCTCTAAGAAGTATAACCCGTTAGAGGTTCCAGAGACACAATTAAAGGAGACAAGCACTAAATACTATACACCAGCAATTCATAAATCAGTGTTTGCGCTACCGAAGTTTGTACAGGATTTATTAAAGTAAAATATAAATCGTAAAATATACTGAGATAAATATGGCGGAGGCAATCGGAAACGGTTGCCTTTTTTCACTTTTTTGGATAGCATAAGGATACAGTAGCAAAATAATTCCTAAATCAGCATAGAAATATTAAAAAAGACAAAGGATAGGAGCGCCTATGGATCAACAAGTTCATTTATACATACAAGCGATACATCAGATAGAAGATCAGGAGCTATTAGAAGAAGGTATTTATAGTTCAGTAGAAAAAATTGAAAACTGGTACGAAGGAGTACTACAGGTTAAAGAAGGCACGACCTACATTCATTATAATGACACAGAGCAGGACGAGGAGATTAAAACGGTCATTAAAATTGAAGGACAGGAAGTGACTATCCTTAAGTTTGGCAATATTAAATCAAAACAGAAATTTATCAAAGGTAAACAGCATTACTCAGAATACGAAACTCCATTTGGAGTGCTGCCTCTAGAAGTAGACACTAAGGATATGGTCGTTGAGTTTGTCTCTAGAGATGATGGATTTATTCAGATCGATTATGTCTTAGATATTGCTGGCGAGCGCCTAGGTTCAAGAAAGGTAGATATTCGTATCATGCCTGGAACTATGAAACAAAAAGGTTATAAGCATTGATTTACACAAATTTCATAGATGAGGTGAAGTTTATGAGCATTATCGAACAATTAAAGAATAAATTACATAAAAATGTGACAGAAGCCGTTAAGAAAGCGGAGCTTGTTGAAGAGCAACAGCTTCCAAATTTTATTATTGAAATTCCTAAAGACACTAAAAACGGAGATTTTGCAACCAACGTTGCTATGCAATTGACTAAGCTTGCTAAGAAAAACCCTAGACAGATTGCTGAAGCAATATTGGACAATTTAGATAAGAAGGAAGCTGGAGTAGAGCGGGTAGAGATTGCCGGACCTGGTTTTATTAATTTTTATATGAGCAATGATTATTTATATGAAGGTATAGAGCAGGTTTTCCAGCAAGGAAAATCATACGGAGCAAGTACCTTAGGTCAGGGGCAGAAGATTCAGGTAGAGTTTGTTAGTGCTAACCCAACAGGTAGCCTACATCTAGGGCATGCACGTTGGGCGGCCGTTGGCGATACGCTCTCGAATATATTAGACTTTGCTGGCTATGACGTAACTAGAGAATACTACATTAACGACGCAGGCAATCAAATAGACAACCTAGGGAAATCAGTCTTTGCTCGCTATTTACAAGCATTAGGCCAAGATGCTGAGATGCCTGAGGGTGGATATTTTGGTCAGGATATTGTTGAAATTGGTGAGCAGCTAGTAGCAGAATCTGGCGACCTTTATGTGGAAATGGATGAAGTAGAGCGCCATGAGCAGTTAAAGGAGTATGCGCTTAAACAAAAGCTCGAAAATATTAAGAAAGACCTTGCTAAGTTCGGGGTAGAATTCGATGTCTGGTTTAGTGAACGTTCTCTATACAATACAGACACTATACCAAATGCCATAGCCAAGCTAAGAGAGCAGGGATATATATACGAAGAAGATGGTGCGGTATGGTTTGCAAGTACGAGACTAGGGGACGATAAAGATCGTGTACTTGTAAAATCTGACGGAAGCTATACCTATTTAACTCCTGATATAGCATATCATAGGGATAAGTATAACCGTGGTTTTGATAAGGTTATCAATATTTGGGGTCAAGACCATCATGGATATGTAGCCCGCATGAAGGCAGCCGTTGAAGCGATTGGCTATAATCGTGATAGCCTAATTTGCTTACTAGGGCAGCTAGTAAATCTATATCAAAATGGCGAACTAGTCAAGATGTCTAAACGTACTGGTAAAGCTGTGACAATGGCTGAGTTGATGGAGGAAGTAGGTGTTGATGCTACCCGTTATTTCTTCATTATGCGCAGTATCGACACGCACTTAGATTTTGACTTAGATTTAGCAAAGACGAAGTCAAATGAGAACCCTGTATTCTATGTGCAATATGCCCATGCCCGCATATGTAGCATCACAAGACAGATGTCCGAGCAGGCAAAGGCGATTGTAGATGGATTTGACTATAAACAGGTTAATTGGCAGGTGCTTCAGGCTGAGCATGAAGTACAGTTGATGAAGAAGCTAGCAGACTGGCCGACGGAGCTTGCGTATGCAGCCGAGCAGCTAGCACCACACAGAATCGTTCGTTACGCATTTGACCTAGCTACGTTATTCCATAGCTTCTATGGAGCTGAAAGGATTATTAGCGACGACCAAGAATTGACGAATGCACGCTACGGACTTGTACTAGCAGTTCAGCAGACACTTCAAAATGTATTGAAGCTGATGGGGATTTCTGCCCCAGAGAAGATGTAAGTATAGAGTTATTATAAAGCTAAAATATTAGCGTACTAGATCCGATTAGTTTACGAATGATACTTTGGTCCTATTGCTTAAGTCGCTAACGAATAATAGAATAACTCAAAGTGAAGTAACAATTAAGTATAAAAACATTATATAATTCAATTTTGGGGCATTAAAATCACCTTTCAATATGGGCGCTTCGGTGATTTTGGAGCAAGTAGCGCAACCGACCATCAGGTCGGTTTTTTTATTTTTCCAGGTTAAAAGATATGAATAGTAATATATGGGTTAAGGAGTGTCGAAATGATTGTATTAACAGTAGATGACTGTCAATTAACACAAAGGCTCATAAAAGATGTATTACAAGAGAATAGCGGCATAGAAATAAGGCAGGCATTCTCAGGTGAGGAGTGCTTAGAGAAGCTTTCGGAGGATATAGATTTAATCTTATTAGATATCACTATGCCTGGAAAAGATGGACTCGAAATCTGTAACATAATCAAACAAAAACAAAATTATGAAGATGTACCTGTGATGATTATAACGCAAAACGACGATGTCGTTACCCTTGAGCGAGCATTTTCAGTAGGGGCTTCTGATTACATCTGTAAGCCGTTCAATGAAGTAGAACTCAGGGTTAGAGTCAGGTCGTTATTGCAGCTTTGCAAAGAAATGAAGAAACGCAAAGCACGGGAAGAAGAGCTAATGATGCAAACTATGGTGGATGGTTTAACAGGTATTGCAAATCGGCGTTTTCTTGACCATATGATACATAGGGAGTGGAAGTTAGCTCTTCGTAACCAGCAGCCCCTATCAATTATCTTATTTGACGTGGATTATTTTAAGCTTTATAACGATAATTTTGGCCACTTAGCTGGAGATGAAGTGCTTAAGGCATTGGCAATAACTGCGAAAAAGCAATTAAAGCGCAGCTCAGACATTATTGCACGATATGGTGGTGAAGAGTTTGTGGTAGTTTTACCTAATACACCAGCATCAGGAGCCTATCTAGTGGCAGAAGATATTCGCAAATCCATAGAAGAACTCAAAATACCGCATCTGTATTCGCTTGCTTCAAACAAGATTACTGTAAGTCTTGGCATAGCAGAATATAAAAAGTGTTTAGATGGCTCACCTGACATATTAATCAGCGAAGCAGATAAAGCTTTATATTTAGCGAAAAAACAGGGGAGAAATCAAGTAGTATACATATATGAAACCTATTAAATATGGTAAAATAGTAAATGATAAAACATTTGGCATTAATGGTAGTGTTTTGAACGGATACGTATAAAGTTTGTTTGCTTTTGAGGAGGGTAAGAATGGCAATATTGATTATTGATGACTGTAAAGACACGCAGATGTTAATTAAAAAATTCTTGGAGGATGATTGTAAAGCCAATCTTGTCTTTGCTGATTCAGGTCAAGCAGGTATAGAAACTCTTAACGACGAAATAGAATTAATCTTACTAGATATAGTTATGCCTGGTAAAGATGGTATTGAAACCTGTAAAGAGATTAAGTCGATGACAGCTTATAAAGATATTCCGATTATAATAGTCACTCAGCATAAAGAAATCGACGTACTAGAAAAGGCTTTTGCAGCAGGTGCATCAGACTTTATTGGCAAACCGTTTAATAGAATTGAACTAAGGGCGAGAGTGTGCTCAATGATGATGTTGAGCAAAGAAATGAAAAAACGTCAGGAAAAGGAACTAGAGCTTACAAAACTATCGACTTTAGATGGCTTAACTGGTGTTTCGAATCGCCGTTATTTTGACCAGATGCTAGAGCGAGAAATGGGGACGGCTACACGTAATGGAACTCCGTTATCGCTAATCTTATTTGATGTCGATTTCTTTAAGCGATACAATGATCGTTACGGTCATTTAGCTGGGGATGAAGCTCTGAAAGCTATTGCGGAAGTGTCGAGACAGCAGCTCAAACGCCCCGCTGATATAGTTTGCCGTTATGGCGGAGAGGAATTTGTTGTGTTACTGCCTGATACTAGAATTGATGGGGCTTTTATCGTCGCAGAAGAAATGAGAAGGGCGATAGAAGCACTTCAGCTACCACATGAGGATTCGGAAATTTCTGAGGTGCTTACTGTAAGTCTAGGGGTGGCTGAGCTAACTGATGCAAAAGCTGAGACGCCTAGCATGTTAATTAAGCATGCAGATGCAGCTCTGTATCATGCTAAGAATAATGGGAGAAATAAAACAGTGTCATACAATAAAGAGCTTGTTCAGTGTTCATTCTTATCTAACACATGTGAATTGTAACTAAGAATATTCTAATTGTGAAAAAAATATAAATATTATATAATGAATTTATGTTAAAGTCACAGAAATATATATATATAAATTCATTTTCTTACAACATAGATGGAGGTAGTATCATGCAAGTGGTGGCAATTGATTGTATAGGTGAGATGTGTCCAATCCCTATAATTAAAGCAGAAAAACAACTACAAAACCTTCAGACTGGTGATGAATTACACATCAAAACAGATCATAGCTGTACTATGCAAGCCGTAGTAAATCATTTCCAAAGGAAAATGGGTTACCCTAGCTCGTCGGAAGAGATTGATTATGGAATTTGGAATATTAAGATTCGTAAACAAGTGAAGAAATAAAAAGAAAGGGGTTAGCAAAAACCCCTTTCTTTAGATTGCAATAACTCCAGGAACGCATTTGCAAGACCTGACTTAATACGTTTTGGACTATAGGCGAGACTAATAGTGTGATAGAATAGAAATTCTTTAACACGAATGGCTTTAAGTGTTTTGTAATGGAGCTCTTTTTTTACAGCTAGCCTTGGAACAATAGATAAGCCACGTTCAGCAGCGACGGATGAGATAATAGAACTCGTCTGATCTAGCTCCATTGTAATATGTAAGTCCTTGGGATTATATCCCTCTTGTAGTAATTTGGCTTCAATAGTGGAGCGTATTCCTGAGCCTTTTTCTCGGAAAATCCAGTGTAATTTCAGGAAATCACTCATGGAGATTTCATCAACATCTTTCCAGTACTCGTTATATGGGGCAATGATAATTAAATCGTCACGGGCAATCCGTTGTAGAATAATGCCTTCATCTTTTAATTTAAGCTTATCGTCGTCGTTTATTGGACCTTCGAGAATTGAAAAGTCTACGCTACCATTAAGGGTTAATTCAATAGCTTCACGGGTATTTGAGCTTTTAGTATTAATTTTACTCTCAGGATATTGCTCGTGGAAAATGTATAAAGTGCAAGGTAAAGCAAACTGCCCAATTGTACTAGAGACTGCAACGGTTAGCTCCGTTTGATTGTTATTAACACGTTCAACATCTTTTCTTAAATTACAAGCGAGAACTGCAAGCTTTAGTCCGTATTCATAGACAATATGACCAACCTCTGTTGCCGAAACACCCCGGTTACTACGTTCTAATAATTTGGCATTTAACTGGTTCTCTAACTCTTGTATTTGTAAGCTTAAGGCTGGCTGGCTAATGTGCAATTCTTTTGCTGCTTTAGAAATACTTCCCAACTTAACAACTAAGCAAAAGGATTCAATGGCAGATAAATTCACTTGAGATCACGTCCTTATAATTAATGAAGATAGTATAAAATTATAGTGAGGAGGGGCGTTATGAACAAAGAGAAGCAAAGACAGGTCGGCTACATGATACTTGGTGCAAGTGCGGTGCTTCTACTAATTACATCATTAATGTCCCATTATAATATAGCTATAGCTTGGTTTTTAGGTTTATCCTTTGGCTTTGTATTTCAACGCTCACGCTTTTGTACAGTGGGAGCTATTAGGGATGTATTCTTATTACAAAACTTTACATTAGCAAAAAGCATCTTGTTATATCTAGCCCTAGCTACTTCAATATTTGGATTTCTCTATGCAGTTTCTTTGCAAACACCGATTACAATTACAAGTAAGCTTGAAGCGGTCGGAATCTTAACTGTCATAGGTGCATTTGTGTTTGGTATCGGTATGGTTATAGCTGGCGGCTGTGCCTCTGGTACATTAATACGAATGGGTGAAGGTTTGGTTATGCAATGGTGGGCATTTTTAGGTCTTATTTCTGGTCTTCTCATCGGTAGTTGGACTTACCCATTGTATGTTGATTATAACTATGGCTTTCCGCAGCTATTTCTAGCAGATAGCTTTGGTATAGGTGGTGCAATGGTGGCACAATTACTGGTCCTTGCATCCATATACCTGACCTTTAAATGGGTCGAGACAAAAAATCAATATGATATCAATTACGCTAATGCAACTGAAGTAAGCAACAAAGCGAGCGAGGAAGTAGCAGCAACAAATTTTAAAAATTATAAGAAAGTTTCAGTAGAGAATCTGCTTAAGCCCTGGTCCTACAAATGGGGGGCAATAAGCTTAGCGATTTTAACATCACTGGTATTCCTCTGGAATAAAACCTGGGGAATTACTGGCGGATTGACCCATTTGTTTGCAGGTCTTACAAATAAATTTTTTATAAATATTAGCCAATGGGAGATTTTCGCTCGTGTTATTGATCAATCTGAAATCTTACTATGGCATCCATTAGTCCCACTTGTAATCGCTATGGTAGTAGGCTCCTTTATGTCAGCTCTATTAGCTGGTGAATTCCGAATTCGCTCTGTTGCCCATAACCGTTTTGTAGTTTCAGCGCTCGTGGGCGGGTTTCTTATGGGAATTGGAGCTCGATTAGCTAACGGCTGTAATGTTAGTGCCGTTATGTCGGGTATTCCTTCATTATCCCTCCATGGCTGGGTGTTTTTATTGTTTATGACATTAGGAGTGCTTGTAGGGATAAGGATTCTAACTCGCTACTTAGTTTGAAGCTCTTACACTATTTCATTACTATTGATGGTAGTCTATAGCTTATAAAAACAGCATAATCGATTTTTATAATTATTACAAACATATCCTTCAGCGAAGGATATGTTTGTTTTTTATGGCTATAAAAATTTCTTATGGCACTTTTTGAAGCTCAGACTGCTGTTATGCGAAAACGGAATAGTACTCAAAAAATTTATGAATTTTTGATGAATTGACCTGTGACATTTGCCGCAATATAGTGGAAATAGAATCAAGGATTCTTCACAAAGCAGTTGCAAAAAAGCTATCTGAATAAAACATTTCATTTATAAAGGTGAAGGAAAGGAGTAATCGTATGAATAAGTTCAACCGTCGTACCTTCCTAAAAGCGACGGCCGCAGCGAGCGCTGTTGCTGCTGTGCCTGTTTATCTGAATTTCTCAGAGCACAAAAAAGTAGCTTCTGAAGCTCCACTTAAAAAAGTGTGGACCCAGTGTAATGGCTGTTCTAGTATGTGCACCAAAGCTGTTTACTCGAAGAACAACCGACTTTGGAAAGTAGAAGGACATCCATTACACCTAAAAGCTGGAGGAAGACTATGTGCTCGTGGTCATGGAGTTGCTATTGATGTATATAATCCATCAAGAGTAGATCAACCGTACAAGAGAGTGGGGGATAGTTTTGAACCAATTAGTTGGGAACAAGCTAACGCTGAAATTGGTGAAAAACTTACAAATATTGTAGACCAACACTCAGGAGATTCAGTACTTTGGGTAGAGCATGGTCCTAGAGGTAAATTCTATGCTGATATTTTCCTAGACTTAATTGGTTCGCCGAACTATTGTACACACTATTCAACATGCTTTACATCGAAAACTAATGTATGGCCTAAGATGGTAGGATCTTCATTAGCGGCTGACCACGAAAATGCAGATTATTTATTATTTGCAGGTCGTAACTTTGCCGGTGGGATTATTCCAAACGGTATGTCAAAAATCCATAAAGCTCTAGAACGAGGCGCCAAATTAGTAGTTGTCGATCCAAAGTACAATGAAATGGCAAAACTCGCTGATGAGTGGATACCTATTCGTCCAGGTACAGATTTAGCATTCTTCTTAGGGATTGCCCACACTCTCATCTCTGAGAATCTATACGACTATAGATTTATTGGTCGTCATGTTCACGGGTTTTATGAGTTTTGGGAAGCGAACAAAACTGCCGATGCTGACTGGGCTGCTGAGGTTACAGGCATTCCAGCAGAAACTATTCGCAGAATAGCTAGAGAGATGGCAGCAAAAGCGCCTAAAGCTATCCTAGAACCAGGTTGGCATGGTCTTCATGCACACTATGCAAATAGTACCCAAACGGCACAGATGAACGTTATTGTGAATGCCTTACTAGGCAACTTCTATAAAATTGGAGGATTGTATCCTGCACAGAATGTACCATTTGGTTCAGTTGATCGTAAAATTCCACGATTCAAGCGTCGAGGCGACAGAGCTGATGGAGCAGGTGTAGCTGGAAAGTATCCAACAGTTGAGCCAGGGCGCGGAATTGCTCAGCTTACACCGAAGTTGATTGAAGATGGCACTATCAAAGCAGTATTTATATATCATTACAACCCATTACGTACGGCACCAAATCCAGAAGAACAGAAAAAAATCAAAAATGCCGAGCTTGTGGTTGTAATTCCAACAGATTGGAATGAAACAGCAGTTTACACAGCTGATTATGTATTACCAGAACATTACTATTTGGAAAGAACGGAAGCCCCTCGTAATGTTAATGGTCATGTGGCACACATTTATCCACAAATAGCAATACGTCAAACGGCGCTTGAGCCAATTCATAACACAAGACACCTTAAGGACATAATTGATGGAATAGCAACATCTATGGGATATGAAGGGTATTTTGATTTTACGTTAGATGAAGAGGTTGAAGCAGCACTTACAACGATTGAAGATGTTAGTCGCGAACGATTGTATGAGGAAGGTGTAATAGAATTCACTAGTCATTTCGTAGAAGGAATTCCATCCGAGCATAATACTTCAACAGGAAAAGTCAATTTCAGTGTACCTGAGTATGCAGAGCATGGATTTAGTGGATTCCCAACATGGGTACCACCGGCTACTTGGCCGAAAGCAGAGAATGAATTCCGTTTAATTCATGGAAAACAACCATGGCATTCCCATAGTGTCACTTCAAATAATCCATACCTGTTAGAAATGACGAAAAAATATAACGGAGAATGGATGTGGATGAACGCAATACGTGCTGAAAAACTTGGCATTAAAAATGGTGATGTTGTAACAATTCACTCGTCCGTATCCACGAAACAAGCGAAAGTTAAAGTTACTGAATTGCTACACCCTGACTGTGTCTGGGTTGCAAACTCCTATGGTAACTATTCGCCAAGACAAAAGAACGGTTATGGGATAGGTGTAAACTTTAATGACTTCCTGGAGGTAATGGTTGAGCCAATGGCAGGCGGAACTAATTGCCAAGAAATAATTGTAAGCATTACAAAGGGGGTAAGCTAAGATGGCTAAATTCGGAATGTTAATAGATGCTTCCCGTTGTACTGGATGCGGAGCCTGCCAAATTGCTTGCCAAATGCAGCACCAACTACCGCCACACTTGCAATTTAATCGTTTAGAGTTTAGAGAGCGTGGCAAATATCCAAATGTACGACAGGAAATCGTACCTGTTCAATGTATGCATTGTGACAACCCACCGTGTTTACATGTATGTCCAACACACGCGACATATAAGCGCTCAGATGGATTAGTGCTAGTTGATCATAGGAAGTGTATAGGATGTAAATACTGTATGACGGCCTGCCCTTACGATGTGCGGACATTAAACGATGATCGTGTACCAGAGAAGTGTAAGTTCTGTGCTGATACTGTAGTTCAAGGTGAAGAGCCGCCGTGTGCAAGCACATGTATGTGTGGCGTTCGTACTTTTGGTGACTTGGATGACCCAAATAGTGAAATTAGTAAAAAGATGGCTAAGGTTGATGTGTATCAACTTATTACTGAAAAAGGCACAAAACCAAGAATCTATTATGTAAAGAAATAGTGTGGAGGTGAGAACGTGAGTAAAGCAAAATTATGGATGATTATTTCAGCCGTTATGATAGTAATCGGAATAATAGGTGGAGCATTGATTGTAATCAATGGAGAATCTGCCATGGGAACAACAGACCGTGTACCATGGGGAGCGATGATAGGGGCATATGTATTCTTTGTAGTTTCTAGTACAGGATTATGCCTAGTATCTTCCTTAGGCCACGTGTTTGGAATTGAGAGATTTGAAATTATAGGCAAGCGTGCAGTCACATTTGCCATCATAACTCTTCTAGCAGGATTTGTCGTGATTGGACTTGAACTGGGAAGCCCCCTAAATATGATATGGATTCTATTCACACCAAATTTCATGTCAGCAATTTGGTGGATGGGAGCACTATATGGACTGTATATGGTTCTGCTGTTCGTTGAATTATTCTTTATGATTAAGAATAATCACAAGTATGCAACTATAGCTGGAACATTAGCATTTATTTCAGCGATTGCTGCCCACAGTAACCTAGGTGCTGTATTCGGATTTATCAATGCCAGACCATTCTGGGCAGGACCGTATCTATCAATCTACTTTATCATGTCAGCGTTCTTGTCAGGGGCTGCTATTCTCTCAATCATGTTTTACTTTGTAGAGAAAAAAGGTGGAACGGTTAAATACAAAGGAGAACATATCGTACCAGTACTAGGTAAGTTACTTGCTATGTTTATTGGAATGACGATGTTCTTCGTAACTTGGAAGTTAATTACTGGATTATATGGTGGTATGTACGGTAAGTACGAAGGTGTAATGGCGCTTATCAGTGGGCCATTGGCATTTAATTTCTGGGTCTTTGAAGTAGGATTTGGCATGCTTATACCATTCCTAATTCTTATGCTACCAGGCGGTTTCCAAGTGAGGCGAGTCTTTATCGCTTCGGTTTTCACAATGATTGGGATATTCTTCATGCGTTACGATTTAGTCGTGGCTGGTCAGATTGTACCACTTAAAGTCGTAGATGGACTACAAGAAACGGTGCTACATGTATACCATACTGCATTACCAGCGTGGGGAGTTATCATCGGAGCACTAGGGATGGCATTGTTCTTATTCTTGCTAGCTGAGCAAAAGCTACCGCTAGACTATAAAGAGCATGCACATGAAGAACCAGCAGAAAAAGCAGAGAAAGTTGTAAACGCAGAAGCATAATCAGTAACTTACTACAGGGGAAGGTGTTGGCGCGTATGCAAAACAATATGCAAAAGCAAGCAATGGTCGAAATGTTTCAATTATTAGCTGAGTTTTACAAATATCCAAATCGTGAATTCTATGAATATATCAGTGAGGAAAACATCCAAGAAGAGCTGAAACAGCTGGTCAATGGAGCGGGTATGGATTTTGCAATTCAAATCTACAAACCATTTGCGAGCTTTGATGAAATGCGTATTGAATATACCCGTGCCTTTATAGGTATAGATAAACCAGCAGCAACTCCTGTGGAGTCGATATACAAGGTCTGGACAACAGACGAAACAGCTACAATGGCTTTTGCAAAAAGCAAGGGTTATCTGATGGGAGATAGCGCCCTGCATGTACAACATTTGCTCGAGAAATTTCAACTAGAAATACCTGAAGAATTAGGTAAGAAACCTGATCATATAAGCGTTCTACTAGAACTGCAAAGTTACATTCTAGAACACGAGAGTGATGAGGCGGCCTTACAATTTGCAAAAGATCATTTCGATTGGATTCGAGATTTTAAGCAAGAAATTGAAAAGGTTGAAGGCCATGAGTTTTATATATACACCACTGAGCTATTAATTGATGTAATAGAAGAAACGAAAGTGCTCTTAACGAAAAATATAAAATAAGTAACTAAACAATCAGACAATTAAACAATCAGACAATTAAACAATCATACTATTAACAACTAAACCCTTAAGGAGGGATAATATGACAGCTTTGCGGAAAAAACTTCTTGTGCTACTCGTTGTATTTCTATGCTCTGCTACCATTGTTGGGTGTAAGGGTGTACCTGTAAAGCAAGTAGAGGAACCTGCCAAGCCAGTTGTTTCTAATTTAGCTAAATACGAGGCTCCGGAGAGAACGGAAGCACCTGAACCTCAAGCATCAACAGGAATTGGCTGAGGCTAGAACAACTAGATTTGCTGGAAGCAAATCATAAGTTAAGTACAAGTTAAAAAATAAAAAATCAACGAGCTAAACAAGTCAAATGAAGGAGGGGAATCCTTGTGTACAGACATAAAAAACGGAATACAGTTAGCTTCTTAGCTGTACTCCTAGTATTAGCATTGGTCATAACTGGCTGTGGGTCAACGGCTAACGTAGTGGATAGAAGCTATGAACTACCAGCGGTCCCTGCAGATCCACCACAAGCACCTGGAGTGCAAGCTCCTGAAGGAATGGATAACGCTGTTCCTATAGAGGCTCACCTTAATTATATTGATACATTTGAGCTAATGGCATTATATGCAAAAACAAGCCCTATAAGCCAGGTGCGACAAAAGTATGAACAGTATTCGCCAGAATGGGGTTTTGTAATCGTTGATTCACGTCCTGTAGCGCGCTACAACGAAGCTCATATTAACGGTGCAATCAATATCCCTGATGCGCAGTTTGAAGAGTTTGCCCATCGTTTGCCAGAAGACAAAGATAAGATGCTTATATTCTATTGTGGTGGTTGGCACTGTCCATTAAGTCCTGCATCAGCTAACAAAGCAATTGAAATGGGATATACCAACGTCTGGGTATATCAAGAGGGTACAGATGCTTGGACAGAGGAAAACAACTACTATGTAACAACACCTGAATATGTAGCAACTAAAATCACAGATGATTACATGATGGGTGCAGACACAAAACCAGTAATAATTATTGATGCGAGACCGTATGCGAGCTGGTTCCAGTCACACATTCCATTATCATATCCAATTGATGACTCTGTATTTACGAAATTTGCAAGAACATTCCCAACAGATAAATCAACAGAAATTATTATCTATTGTGGCGGCTTCTTCTGTGGTAAGAGTCACGCCGAAGCAAGATTGCTTAGAAGTATGGGCTACACCAATATTAAGGTTTTAGCAGGTGGTATGCCAGCATGGAACTCAGCGGGGCTACCGACTTTTGGAGCACAAGCAGGTGGAGTCAGCTTTGATATCACAGGTGGTAAGCCGAATCTAGCACTTCCTCCAGGTGAATGGCAAAAGAAATTCAATGAAGTATCAAATAAAGTTGTTGTCGATGTAAGAACAACGGAAGAACGTGCAGCAGGAGCAATTCCTAATTCTGTTCATATTGTTGATCGTGACATCTTAGCAAATCCAAATATTATCCTTGAAAGATTACCAGCTGACAAAAACGTGACAGTGTTAATTCATTGCGCTGCAGGTGCGAGGGCTGCTGGTGTAGCTGATAAGTTTTACGAGTTAGGCTATGAGAATACGTTCTATCTAAATAGTGCGATTCGTATTTCGAGCGACGGATCCTTCGAATTTTAGAGTAGTTATTAACGGCTATTTTAATATGTCTAGTAGTTTAATGATATGTATAGATTTATCGCCTAAGGCTGCTAGACAGGAAATAGCTGTTTAATAAATATAATAAGTAGGGGGAGATAATATGTTTACTAACAAAAGTTTTAAAGCTTTACTACTAGCACTAGTGTTAGCTCTTTCAGTGACGCTAGTTGCTTGTGGTGGTGGAGACACTACTGTAGCACCAGATCTAGAGCCAGCACCAGCTTCAGAAGCAATTCCTGCACCTGAACCGGCGCCTGAACCAGCAACTGAAGCAGAACCAACATTAGCATTACCAGACACCTATGAATTAACATTATTAGAATGGCTGGAACTTTACAATACAGGTGATTACGTAGTTGTAGATGTGCGTAGACCAGATGAATTGGAGGAACTAGGTAAGTTTATTGATTCTATTAATATCAATAACGACAATATTACTGAGAGTCCAGAAATTATCTCAGAAACATTAGGTGATTTAGGTGTTGATAAAGATAGCGTTATACTAGTACATTGCGCAGTTGGCGGAAGAGCTGGTAGAGCTTTAGAGCATTTTTTAGCTCAAGGTTATGAAAACACCTTTATATTAAGGGATAGAGTATATTTCACAGAGGAAGGCGAATTTCGTTATGGTTTAAATCCAACAGAATGGGATCGCTTGTATACATCTGGGGATGCTGCTGTAGTTGTAGATTTACGTAGGCCAGATGAATTAGCAGAAGACGGTATGTTGCCAGATTCTATTAATCTTAATAGCGCGGACATTCAAGATAACCCAGCGATTATTGCTGAAACATTTGAGTCTATGGGTATTGCTAAGACAGACTTAGTATTGACACACTGTAAAGCAGGTGGTAGAGCTGCAAGGTCTGATCAATTTTTTAAAGATTTAGGATATGAATATTCATTTTATTTAGATTATGCCTTAGTATATCCTGAAGCAGGAAGCTATGAATATCCAGATTGGGAATTGCCGCAATAACTTAGTTAGTTGGCCAGCAAATTTGCTGGTTTACTATAAAAAAACAAAAAGTGGGGGTATTAAACATGTTTAAGAACAAAAGTTTTAAAGCAATGCTGTTAGCACTAGCATTAGTTCTTTCTGTAACATTGGTTGCTTGCGGTGGTGGCGACACATCAACAACTCCAGATCCAGCGCCAGCTCCAGCACCAGCGCCTGAAGCACCTGCTGCTCCAGAGCCAGCTCCAGAGCCAAAATTAACAATTGCTGAAGTTGCATTAGATCGCGCTATGGATTTTGCTGCTGCTCGTGATGCAGGAGAAAGCTTTATGAAGGCACCAGCTGCAGCTTGGGAAGACATTCAAAATGGAGATATTTTTGTACTTGATGTAAGAGCGCCTGGGGATTTTGCTGAAGCTCACATTCCAGGTTCTTACAATGTGAACTTTGTAGGCGGAGAGCTTGCAGGACTTTTAGATCGTATTCCTTCTGACAAACCAGTATATGTTTTATGTTATTCTGGTCAAACAGCAAACCAAATCAATGGAGCATTAAATTTAGCTGGCTTTAATTCTTATGCAATCACTGGTGGATCGGGTAACTGGACAAGAGCTGAGCTTCCGTTAGAAGGTACAGGAGATAACCCATTAGCTGATGCACCAGTAGTATCATCTCCAGCTTCTGAAGCTGACGAGTTAGCTTGGGAAGCAGCAGAAGAGTTTATTGGATCAATCGTTACTCCTGAAACTCGTAACCTAATTGCTCCAGTAGCATTATATGAAGCTCTAGAAGCTAACGCTAACGATTTCTATGTAGTAGACATCCGTGGACCAAAGGCTGATAACTATGACCAAGGTCATATTGAAGGATCATATTTCTATTCGTGGGGCGATATTGCCAACAACATGGGTCAATTCCCAACAGATAAGAAAATTGTTGTAGCTTGTTGGTCTGGTAATAACGCAGGTCAAACTGTAGCATTGCTTCGTATGAATGGCTATGACGCAGTATCATTGTTATACGGAATTAACCAAGGCTGGATGAGCCCTGAGAGAACAAATGGTCAAGAATTACCAGTAGTTACTCCGTAAAAAAACAAGCATAAAACAAGCATAAAATTATAACAAATTTATAAATAACAGCATAAATAATATAGGCTAGGGTTTAATAAATAATCCTAGCCTATATTAATAAATACGATTATCACTAAGGTACAGCTCAGGACAAAATGTAGGGAGTGCATTATATGAAGAATTTCCCTTTGCAAATTAAATTACTTGTTAGTTTTTTGATTATTGTAACTATCTTTTGCGGTATTGTAGGCTACTCACTTCTTACCTTAAAGGAAGTCAGAGATTCTTTTGATAACCTGTCAATAACAAGTGAACGTTTGAGTATAGTGAATAGTATTAATGAATCAGTTAATTATATGTATGGATTAATAGGATATTTTACAATCAGTAATGATTTTCAAGTTCTTGATGAATATAGAGAGATTAACATGCATGTCCAAAATAGTTTTGGACAGTTGAGAGTTGAAATTGAACAAGACAAGAATAATAACTATCTTGATTATATACAGGGAGTGGAGGGGAATCTCGAGCTTTACGAAGAACAATATCAGCGAATTATAGCTAATCAACAGCAACGTGGACTAGTGAGTGCAGATGAGCTATTAAATAATTATGCCCGTATTAGCAAGGATATGTTAGCTACGCAGCAGCAATTAAGTGAAATATTACAAGGCTTTGTAGCAGTACTAGAGCAAGAATTTTTGCACACTGAAAAACTCGTAGAATCGAATATCTATCAGACCTTTACCATATCAGCGTCGATAACTGCAATTGGTGCTTTGCTTTGTCTCATTGGCTCTATGTTGTTCGGGAGACAAATTGGCAATCAATTTCGTAGGCTTGCTGGATATACAAAGGAAATATCTGATGGACTATTGACGGTCGAGATTCCTACTGAATTTCAACAAAGACGTGATGAAGTCGGTATCCTATCTAACAGTATTCATAGTATTGTTAATAATTTTCGCGAAATAATTACAAAAGTGAAGCAAACCTCGCAGTCATTATATAGCTCAGTATCAGAACTATCTTTACAAGCAAATGAGGTTAAAGGTATCTCTGCTAATGTAGCTAACCAGGCACAGGGTGTAGGGGACGCTATGAACGAGCAAATTAGTGGTAGCAAGGATAGTATGCTAGCAATGGAAGAAATGGCTGCAGGTGTAAGTAGAGTAGCTACTTCTGCATCAACAATTGCAAGTAATACGATTGATGTTCGTAGACAGGCTGAAGCTGGTAGCGAAACAGTTTATCAAGCAGTAAAACGCATGCAAAGCATAGAGAATAGTAACAAAAATACTAAACAGGCTATAGACTCACTCTTGCAAAGGACTAAAGAGATAGAAGTTGCATTAAAGATGATAACGGATATAGCAGCGCAAACAAATCTACTAGCCTTAAATGCAGCAATTGAGGCTGCAAGAGCTGGGGAAGCAGGAAAGGGTTTTGCTGTAGTATCTAATGAAATACGTAAACTTGCAGATCAATCAGGTCAGTCAGCAATACAAATAAAAGAAATTTTAGAGCATGTGCGCTTAAGTACATTAGAGGCAAACGATTCTGCTGACGGAAGTAGAGATGAAGCAAAGCAAGGAATTCAGTTAATTGAGCAGGTAAAACAGGCTTTCGAAAATATAAGTAAATCTGTAGAATTAGTTAGTGATGATATGGGGGAATTGTCGGCGATATCTGAACAGATGTCGGCAGGCACAGAACAAGTAAATGCTGCTTTAGCGGAGCTAACAAACAATGCAGAAACACATATTTTAAGTGCTAATTCTATGCAATTAGAGGTAGCAAGACAGCAGCAAATGATAGATGAAATTGTAGAGCGATTTATAGAATTACAAAGCGTGGCTAATGATAGCAAGAAGATGCTGTCAAGGTTTAAGTTATAATTTAAAAAACAAGCTTCACAGCTACTTGGAATAATATACTAAGTAGCTCTTTTGTTTTTTTAATTTAGTATTTATATTTATTGGAAACACTAATGTTTAGAAAATTGAGAAGAGGGTATATATTAATGAATCATAATGGAGGTGTAATCATTAATACCATGAGAGACTATAAAGAAATTCCTATTTGGAGTGATGTATCAGAAGACAAATGGAATGACTGGAAATGGCAATTAGCAAACAGAATTACTACAGTTGAAGAGTTGAAGCAGGTTATTAATCTAAGTTCTGAAGAAGAGGATGGTATTAAAGGTGTATTAGGCACACTACGAATGGCAATTACGCCATATTACGCAACACTTATGGACCCAGACAACGTATGCTGTCCTGTGCGTATGCAAGCGGTTCCAATGTCCCATGAATTATCGTTCTCGGACTCCGATATGGAAGATCCGTTAGGGGAGGATACCGATTCACCAGTACCGGGGTTAACCCATAGGTACCCTGACCGCGTGTTATTGTTAGTCACTGACCAATGTTCCATGTATTGCAGACATTGCACAAGAAGAAGATATGCAGGAAACAACGATGAGTCAACGCCAAAGGACCGCATTGACCTAGCTATCGAATATATTAGAAATACTCCACAAGTACGTGATGTTCTAATATCTGGTGGCGATGGACTATTGATCAGTGATCAACAACTGGAGTATATCATTAAGAAGCTCCGAGCTATAGAGCATGTAGAGATTATCCGTATCGGATCTCGTGCACCTGTTGTGTTTCCGCAACGTATTACTGAAAATCTCGTGAACATGCTGAAAAAGTATCATCCAATTTGGTTAAACACGCACTTCAATCACCCGAAGGAAATTACAACTGAATCGAAGAAAGCAATTGCTATGTTAGCGGATGCAGGAATCCCATTAGGAAATCAAACAGTTTTATTGAAGGGAATCAATGATTGTGCCCATATACAGAAAAAACTTGTTCACGAGCTGGTAAAAATGCGTATTCGCCCTTATTATCTTTATCAATGTGACTTATCACAAGGGATTGAGCAATTTAGAACACCGGTGTCTAAGGGTATAGAAATTATTGAACAGCTACGTGGACACACTTCGGGATATGCCGTCCCAACATTTGTCGTTGATGCACCAGGTGGTGGGGGTAAGATTCCAGTAGGACCGCAGTATATGATATCCCAAGGAGAAGGCAAGGTTATTTTACGGAACTTCGAAGGTGTTATCTGTGTGTACCCAGAACCAGCCCCGTCGGCTGAGCACAGTCAGTGTCCGCCGAGCTGTGAGCATGACCATGACTATGACCATGAAAGTGCGATGAATGGACAGCAAGCTAACAAGGACGGATCTGTTCAGTATCAAAGTGAGCTTGCCTATGATGAAGCGACTTCTAATACTGGTGTTGGCAGACTTTTAAGTGGTAATGCTATGAGCTTAGTGCCTAAGCACCTGGCTAGATACAAGCGCAGAACGATAAAGTTCGACTTTAAGAAAGCAAAAGCTAAAGATAAGGACGAAAACGCTAAGGTGTTAAAAGATAAGCCGAGGGTTAAGGTTAAAACTGCAACTCTAGCAGGAAAATAGCACGACTTATATTCACTAATTAAAGCAGCCGACAGGTCACAAATCTGTCGGCTGCTTATTTTGCACTAAAATTTGTATAGCTTTAGTGAAAGTTTTCTCTACACTATGCAGGAAAAGCTGCTCTTTATATAGAATACTATCTGTTTAGAGTATAATGATGATATAAGCATAGGTGTGATGTGAATGCAAGAGCGTAAACTTCCAGATTTTTTTCTACTGACAATTACATTTGTATTAACCTGCTTTGGTCTTGTTGCTGTATATAGTGCTAGCTTTGCCATCAGCTTTGAGAGATATCATGATGCTAGCTACTTTTTCACACGACAGCTTATGTGGGCAATTCTTGGTTTTATTGCACTATTAATTACTATGAACATACCATATAAATTTCTTAGGAAGCTATCACCATTGATGTTTTTTGTGACGCTTTTTTTGTTAGTAATCGTGTTGATTCCTGGAATCGGAGTTGAGCGGAATTTTGCCCAGCGCTGGATAGGCTTTGGCCCGATACTAATACAACCATCCGAACTATTGAAGGTTGTTATCAGTATTTATTTTGCGCATTATCTAAGCAAACGTTTGGATAGGATGGATGAATTTAAGGAGACTGTACAGCCGATTTTAATAATGCTAGCGATATGCTTCGGCTTAATTATGCTCCAGCCCGATTTTAGTACAGCAGTTATAATTGCGATTATAACCTTTACGCTACTCTTCAGTGCAGGGGCACGAATTAAGCACCTTTTTCTTGTTGGAGTTGCCATGCTGCCCCTGGTTATTATAATGGCGATTTGGAAGCCTTACCGTATTAAACGCTTAATGACATTTTTAGACCCATGGGCGGCTGACTCCTTAAAGGAAGGTTATCAAATAATCCATTCCCTTTATGCCTTTGGTAACGGTGGTATATCAGGTGTTGGGTTTGGTGCAGGACTGCAGAAGTTATTTTACCTACCAGAACCCCATACAGATTTTATCTTTTCTATCATTGGAGAAGAGCTAGGGTTGATTGGTGCTATATCAATTATTCTGCTATTTGCATTGTTTTTATGGAGGGGCCTGTTGATTTCGTCTAAGGTTGAGGATCCATTTGGTAGCTTGCTAGCATTAAGCTTAACGGTGATGATATCGGTGCAAGCATTTATGAATATTGCAATTACAATAGGTATGCTCCCAGTAACAGGATTGACGTTGCCGTTTATTAGCTATGGTGGTTCATCCCTGTTGGTAACACTAATAGCCACGGGGATTATTCTTAACATTTCAAGGGATGTTAGCAAATAATCAATAGATTTAACATAAAATGTTTGACATCGGTAGTAGTTTGGATACAATAGTGATGTATGTAATGTTATAGGAAATAGCAGGAAGGACGTGTCTGTGAATGTCAGAGCAATTTAGTGTACAGTTGACTGAAGAAGAGATTAAGAATATATCCTATGTGGATTTAGCCTACGAAATTTTAAATTCATCGGGAAATACGTTTCATTATAAGGATTTGTTGTTAGAGGTTGGACATCGGAAAGGATTAAGTCAAGACGATCTTATGGAAGTTATGGCGACTATATATTCAGAAATCAATATTGATGGACGTTTCTTATCGATAGGGTCTAATGTATGGGGTCTTAAGAGATGGTATCCATCAGAGAAGACGGCTAAAACAGGGCCAACGCCAAAACGCTTTAAGCGTAATGACGATGATTATGATGATTATGATCTTGATGATGAGTTCTACATGGATGACGATTACGATAATGACTTAGATGATACAGATATTGATGAACAAGATGATGTGGATGATGTAGATGTGGATGAAGATATTGACATAGACATCGACGATCCTGTTGATGATGAATTTGACATCGATGATAGCCTGGATGAGGATATAGAAGAAGATGATGAAGATGAAGATGAGGGATATGATATAGCTGATACTGAAGCTGAGGACGAGGACGACGAAGATCGGCTTTAGTAAAAATGCTTAAAAGCGATTTAGAGCCGCAGGATTTTCTAGTATATAGAAAGTGGTAGAACTGCGGCTTTTTTCACTTGACACCTTTACCTAGAATCTGTAATATATGCGGAGGAAACAAATCGAGGAGGCTTTTTTTTATGACCAAATATATATTTATAACAGGTGGTGTTGTATCTTCATTAGGGAAAGGGATTACAGCAGCATCCTTAGGCAGACTACTTAAAAACCGTGGGCTTAAAGTAATTATTCAAAAATTTGACCCGTATATAAATGTAGACCCTGGCACTATGAGTCCGTATCAGCATGGAGAGGTATTTGTAACAGACGACGGTGCGGAAACAGACTTAGATTTGGGTCACTACGAGCGATTTATAGACGTAAATCTTTCTAAATATAACAATGTAACTTCAGGTAAGATATATTGGTCAGTCATATCGAAGGAGCGCAAAGGTGATTACCTCGGTGGCACGGTACAGGTTATTCCGCATATTACTAATGAGATTAAAGAGCGTATCTTCATGGCAGCGAAGGAGACAAGCCCAGACGTTGTAATTACTGAGATTGGTGGAACTGTAGGGGACATTGAGAGTCTGCCTTTCCTTGAAGCAATCCGCCAAATTAAAAGTAATATTGGCCGTGAGAATGTCATGTACATTCACGTAACGCTTTTACCGTATCTTAATAAAGCAGGTGAAATTAAAACTAAGCCAACTCAGCATAGCGTAAAAGAGCTACGCAGCATTGGTATTCAACCTAATGTTATCGTAACCCGTACGGAGCAAATGATTTCTGACGATTTAAAGGCGAAGCTAGCTCAGTTTTGTGATATTGACCAAGATGCTGTCATTCAAGCCTGTGATGCCGATGTGCTGTATGAAGTTCCGTTAAACTTACAAGCAGAAGGATTGGACGAGTACGTCGTGAGTCACCTGCAGCTTAAGTGTGAGCCTAAGGCAGATATGACGGAATGGATCCAATTAGTTAATCGTGTAAAAAACCTAACTAAGACAGTTAAGATAGCCATAGTAGGTAAATACGTAGCATTGCATGATGCATACCTTAGTATCGCAGAAGCATTAAATCATGCAGGTATTCAGCATGGCTATAAGGTAGATATATCCTGGGTTCAATCTGAAGATGTGAATGAAGAAAACGTAGCAGATTTATTAAAGAATGTCGATGGAATACTAGTGCCAGGTGGCTTTGGTGACCGTGGTGTTGAAGGGAAAGTTGCTACTATTAAATATGCCCGTGAAAACAAGATTCCGTTCTTCGGTATTTGCTTAGGTATGCAGGTAGCTGTGATTGAATTTGCCCGCAATGTGTTAAATATGCAGGGTGCCCATTCAACGGAATTTGACTCAGAAACGGAATTCCCAGTAATTGATTTACTACCTGACCAGAAGGATGTAGAGGACATGGGTGGCACCATGCGCTTAGGGCTTTATCCTTGTAAGGTTCCTGAAGACACTAAAGCCTATGAGGCATATAATGATGAATTAGTGTATGAGCGTCATCGTCATCGTTATGAGTTTAATAACCAATTTAGAGAAGCAATGCAAGCTGGTGGCATGGTATTCTCTGGTACATCGCCGAATGGACGGTTAGTGGAGATAATAGAACTTAAAGACCATCCTTGGTTCGTTGCTTGTCAATTCCATCCAGAATTTATATCTAGACCAAATAGACCGCAGCCGTTGTTTGCTAAGTTCGTAGAAGCGACAGTTGCGACTAAAGGAAGCGAGTAAACGTTACTAAAGTTAGATACAAGCATATGAATGAAGATTGCGTCTGAAACACCGATTAAGATAGCGACTAAAAAGTAGCCCTGGAAGAGCCAGGGCTACTTTTATGTATTGGGATTGTCGAAGGTTGTCGAATTAAGCAGTTATTTAATGGAAAAAAACTCTTGATAAAAAGCAGGAATATTAGTAGGACTATAGAATTAGATATACAGACTTATTATAACGCATTTATAGATATTTAGTATTGCAATGGCTATATCGATGGTATTGTGTATTAACTTTTAGACTAGTATCAAATAAGTATGAAAAACTAGAAAGTCGCTGGGAGTGGGTTCTGTGAATAAGAAGGTTCTTATTGTAGATGATCAAGCGGGGATTCGTATGCTGTTAAGTGAGGTTCTTAGAAGTGAAGGTGTCGAGGTAGTGGATGTACCCAATGGTGAAATAGCGATTCAGGTATGTCCTAAATTACAGCCTGATTTAGTCTTGCTCGACATGAAGATGCCAGGTATGAGTGGGGTCGATACCCTTAGATATCTACGAAAAGAATTGGATTTGGATGTACCTGTGATTCTCATGACTGCCTATAGTGAGCTAGAGATGCTAGAGGAAGCAATACGTTTAGGGATTAATAGACAAATCATGAAACCGTTTGATGTCTTCTCTGTTAGTAAAGAGATTGTTCATGAAGTTTGCAAAACACCTAGTTTTTGTGGATAATATGATTAAGAGAGCAAACTTTACTGAGGAGGCATTACATATATGATATTCTTTATCGATACAGCGAACACAGAAGACATCAAGAAAGCACATGCTATGGGTGTGGTTTCTGGGGTGACAACCAATCCGAGTCTAGTCGCTAAGGAAGGTCGAGATTTTGTAGAAGTGTTAAATGAGATAATCTCAATAGTCGACGGACCAATCAGTGCTGAAGTCATTAGTCTAGAAGCAACGGGAATGATTGAAGAAGCTAAGAAGCTAGCGTCATTATCCGAAAATATTGTTATCAAGGTACCTATGACAGGAGAAGGCCTAAAAGCAGTTAAAGCCTTAAGTGATGAAGGTATTAAAACTAATGTGACATTAGTTTTCTCTGCTAATCAAGCATTATTAGCAGCCCGTGCTGGCGCTACCTATGTAAGTCCATTTGTTGGTCGTTTAGATGATATTGGGCATGATGGTATGGAGTTAATCTCTGAAATAGCAGATATCTTTGCAATCCACCAGCTAGATACACAGATCATTGCTGCTAGCATCCGCCATCCGTTGCATGTAACTAAGTCTGCCTTGGCGGGGGCACATATAGCAACTGTACCTTACTCGGTCATTCAAGGCATGCTTAAACATCCGATGACTGATTTAGGTATTGAACGATTCCTGCAGGATTGGGAAGAGGCTAACAAATCAAAATAGCTTGAAAATGTGATTGAATGGTGTGCACCTTTAAAGGTGCACATTGTAGTTTATCTCAGTTGCGTTAGTTATTAATTTTCTTTATCTCCGCCGTGGAAAATGGACGGCAGAAAGGGGAATGTTATGGAGTTGCTTTCTATTCGAGGAGGTCGACGCTTACAGGGAACAGTGACAATAAGTGGAGCAAAAAATAGTGCAGTTGCCCTAATCCCAGCGAGTATCCTTGGGGAAGATGCGATAACAATAGAGAACCTACCTAATATTAGGGACGTAGGTATATACAAACAGATTTTAGAACAGCTTGATGCTCGAGTCGTACATAATGAAAGCGAGCTAATTATTAACCCAGCCAAAATGGTTTGTAATCCTGTTAATAACGGTCTAGTTACAGAGCTAAGAGCATCGTATTACTTAATGGGGGCGATGCTAGGCAAGTTTGGAGAATCATGTGTTGGTTTGCCAGGTGGCTGTAACCTAGGACCGCGACCAATTGACCAGCATCTGAAGGGTTTTCAAGCCTTAGGTGCTTCTATTGAACAGAGTCAAGGGATGATTTATTTAAAAGCAGACAAATTAATCGGTGCTAAAATCTACCTAGACGTTGTAAGTGTCGGTGCGACAATAAATATTATGCTAGCTGCAGTCAAGGCTAAGGGTCAGACGATAATAGAAAACGCAGCCAAGGAGCCAGAGATAATTGATATAGCTACGATTTTAACTTCTATGGGTGCAAAAATTAAGGGTGCTGGCACAGATATTATAAAAATCACTGGAGTTGAAAGTCTAGGTGGTTGTAAACACTCTATCATTCCTGATAGAATAGAGGCAGGCACGTATATGATTGCGGCAGCTGCAACAAAGGGTGAAGTCATAATTGATTCTGTTATACCGAAACACCTAGAGCCGATTACGGCAAAACTCCGTGAGATAGGTGTTGTGATAGAAGAAGCGGACGATCAACTACTGATTCGAGGTAAACACGATTACCGAGCCGTTGATGTAAAAACCCTCCCATACCCGGGATTCCCCACTGATCTTCAACAACCAATTACTACCCTGTTAACACAAGCAAATGGCTGTAGTATAGTAACAGATAATATATATGGATGTCGTTTTAAGCATATTGATGAGCTTAAGCGGATGGGAGCCAATGTTAAAGTAGAAGGCCGCTCTGCCGTGATTGAAGGCAGTACCTGTCTGCAAGGAGCGAGCGTACGAGCAACAGATTTGCGTGCTGGTGCAGCTTTAGTTGTAGCAGGTCTCTGTGCCGAGGGGACAACTTCAATTAGTGGTATTCAATACATAGATCGTGGCTATGAGCGAATCGAAGATAAGCTGACCTCCCTGGGGGCGGAGGTGTGGCGAGAGCAAACTGATGAACAAAGCAATGAACAAAGTAATGAATAAGGAAATTAACATGACAGTGGATAAGGATATTGACATTTAGTTAAATTTTGAAAGGGGAGAACGATACAAGATGGATAGAAGTTTGACATTAGAAATTGCAAGGGTTACCGAGGCAGCGGCGTTAGCGTCTGCTAGATGGATGGGTAGAGGTAAGAAAGAGGCAGCTGACCAAGGAGCAACAAGCGCTATGCGCACAGTCCTTAACACAATTCCGATAAGCGGTAAAATCGTTATTGGTGAAGGGGAGATGGACGAGGCTCCGATGCTTTACATAGGCGAAGAAGTTGGTAGTGGCGGAGCGCCAGTAGACATTGCTGTTGATCCCTTAGAAGGGACTAATATAGTTGCCAAGGGCTCATGGAATGCACTGGCTGTAATTGCAATTGCTGATGCTGGAACGATGCTTAATGCTCCTGATATGTATATGGATAAGATTGCAGTAGGGCCAAAAGCAAAAGGTAAGGTCGATTTAGCAGCTAGCGTTACAGACAATCTAAAGGCTGTTGCCAAAGCATTGGACAAGGACATATCAGAAGTAACTGCAACCCTGCTAGATAGACCTCGACATGACTTGATTGTCGATGAAATAAGAGCTGCGGGTGCGAGAATTAAGTTCATACCTGATGGAGATGTAGCAGCGGCAATCAACACCTGCTTCGAAGGTACGGGAGTAGACATCATGTTTGGTATTGGTGGCGCTCCAGAGGGCGTATTAGCAGCGGCAGCCATTAAATGCCTTGGTGGAGATATTCAAGGGCGCCTAATTCCAGATAATGAAGAGCAACGAGAACGCTGCCGCAAAATGATGAATATAGACTGTGTTGAGCGGATACTTAAGCTAGAAGATATGGTTAAGGGCGATGATGTAATCTTTGCAGCCACAGGCGTAACCGATGGTGAGCTACTTAAAGGTGTGCGTTTTATGGGGAAAGATCTAGCTAAAACAGAGACGGTAGTTATGCGTGCTCAAAGTGGAACCCTAAGATTTATTAACGCTGACCATAAGCTATCGAAAAAACCTAACCTGGTTATGGTATAGAAAGCAGGTAAGTAAATGAATATGAACATGAATATCAATGAGTTAGAAAGTCTAAAACTAGCTGATTTATATAAAATGGCGAAGGAATATAAAATTTCATATTATTCGCAGCTAAAAAAGAAGGAGTTAGTTTTTGCAATTTTAAAGGCGCGGGCTGAGAAAGACGGCTTTATGTTTGCTGAAGGGGTATTAGAGATTCTGCCAGACGGCTATGGTTTTTTGCGTCCGATTAACTATTCACCTAGCTCTGAAGATATTTACATATCGCAATCACAAATTAGAAAATTCGATTTGCGTAATGGAGATCTCGTATCTGGTAAAGTGCGCCCGCCTAAGGAAAACGAGCGCTACTACGGATTGCTATATGTTGAAGCAGTTAATGGCATGGTGCCTGAGGTAGCTGCCGAACGTGTACACTTTCCAGGCCTAACACCAATTTACCCGAATGAGAAAATGACTCTAGAGACTACTAGTAGCAATTTATCTACACGCATTGTTGATTTAATCGCACCTATAGGCTTTGGTCAGCGTGGTTTAATTGTTTCGCCACCGAAGGCGGGGAAAACTTTATTGCTGAAAGAAATAGCCAATGCAATTACAGTTAACCACCCAGATGTATATTTGATTGTACTGCTGATAGATGAAAGACCAGAAGAAGTGACTGACATGCAGAGGTTTGTGAAGGGTGACGTTGTAAGCTCTACTTTTGACGAACTTCCAGAAAACCATGTCAAGGTAGCTGAACTTGTGCTTGACCGTGCTCAGAGGCTAGTTGAACATAAAAAAGACGTAGTCATCTTAATGGATAGTATTACACGTCTTGCACGCGCATATAACTTGGTTATACCTAGTAGCGGTCGTACGTTATCTGGTGGTATCGATCCGATGGCATTTCATCGTCCGAAACGCTTTTTTGGATCAGCCCGTAATATTGAAGAAGGTGGAAGCTTAACTATTTTAGCGACAGCTTTAGTGGACACTGGCTCTAGAATGGACGATGTAATTTTTGAAGAATTTAAAGGTACAGGTAATATGGAGCTACAGCTTGACCGTAAGCTGTCAGAGAAGCGGATCTTCCCTGCTATTGATATCCGTAGATCTGGAACACGAAGGGAAGAGCTTCTGCTCGATAAAGAATCCTTGGATGTTCTTTGGAAGCTTCGTAAAACCCTTACAGATAGCCCAGATTTCACAGAAATTTTCTTGAAAAGATTGAAGCAAACTAAGGATAATCGAGAGTTTATAGATACTCTTTTCAAAAAATAATTTCCAATTATGGAATAAATAAATAAGAACGAGGATAGACTGAATAGTGCACATTTTTGTACTAGAAATCATAGTATAATACATCCAACATTTGTGAGGTGTAAGCGGTGAAAAAAGTACAGGCACTACCAGTCTTTTTGTCGTTCTTGTTGATGAGTAGTGTTGTTTTGGCACCAATGACAACTTCAGCATTAAGCTTACGAGATTTTTACAACCCATTTCATACAATTAATGAATATATTGAAAAAGAAAAGTATGCAAGACAAGTCGACTCAACGGTGACAGCATTGGAAACTAATACATCGTGGAGAGAGCTACCATTGCACACCGAATATCAAGTGAAGGCTAATGACACTCTGCAATCAATTGCTCAGCTATATAAGATTGCAAGAGCTGATTTACAAGAATCAAATCCTTGGGCGACGGATCCTCTGGAGCTTGGTCAGGTCATTTATGTACCGTTGGCAGTTGACCGTGTGCACCATGTCTCATGGGGAGATACCATCTTCACGATAGCACAGCGCTACGGTGTTAGTATTTCAGATTTGTTAGTTATTAATCCTAGTCTTGATATAGAAGCATTGACAATCGATCAAGAGGTGCGTATTCCTAAGGAACGTAAGCAAACAGTGCAGCTTGCAGCATCAGTCAATCAAAAGAATTTTAATAATCCAATGAAATGGCCAGTAATTGGTGTCTTAACAAGCTACTATGGTCCACGCTGGGGTAGATTTCATCAAGGAATTGACATCTGGCATCAAAGTGAATTCCAAACCCCAATTTATGCGTCCCTTCCTGGGGATATAGTGTTTGCAGATTGGAGTGGAAGTGGCTACGGTCGACTTGTGATAGTTGATCATGGCAACGGAATCCAGACCTACTATGCCCACCTAAGTCGTATTCTTGTTTCTGAGGGACAGAAGGTTCGGCAGGGTGATATTATTGGACACATGGGTGACTCTGGTGACTCTATTGGTATTCATTTACATTTTGAGTTGCGCGTCGATGAACAACCTGTCAACCCATTATTGTATCTCCCTTAAAATCAGAACTAACTATTGCATTGATGCTTTACACCTGATATAATATAAGCACTGTGCCGTTAAAGAGCAATTTTTGTCGGCTGTAAGGAAGAGAAAGAGGTGAAAGCAATGAAAACAGCAATCCATCCTGATTATAAGAAAGCTCAAGTACAATGTGCTTGTGGTGAATCATTTGAAACAGGTTCTGTGAAACAAGAGCTGCGCGTAGAGATTTGCTCTAAGTGTCATCCATTCTTCACTGGTGGTCAAAAGATGATCGACGCTGGTGGTCGTGTAGACAAATTCAAGAAAAAATACAATTTGTAATTATATGAACAAGTGGCTTTCCAATGAAGATTGGAAGGCTTTTTTGTATTAATCAGTAAGCAAATCATTGCCAGCCTTTTCGGTAATTTCCTGAGATTTTTCTGGTGCTTCGGAAACCATAATTATCGAGGAGGTGAAACAATGAAAATATCAAGAATCATTCTTCTATCACTGTTAGTAGTTGCGGTGGTTGTTGCTTCATTCGGTTGTCAGGCAGCACAACGCCCAGAACCAGCAAGGTATGACCGTGCACAAGATGGTGTCGGTGGTCCGCTTGCAGAATTTGACCGTGTAGCTGATCGTGACCGTAATATGGGCCCTGGCTTTGATTGGGATTTCCATGGAGTTCAAGATTCTGAACGCTATAGAGCCGAGACTATACGTAATGGAACACTTGGTGGAGGCTTTAACAATTTAGGTTTGCGTGACAACGCTGACTTAATGGATGGCGGAATTGGACGCGGTGGTGCTGAGCAAGACATGACACGACGTTTAGAACACAGAGTAGAGCAAATTGCTGGCGTTAGAGATGCAACAGTCGTTGTTGAAGGTGATACGGTATATGTAGGACTTGACATGGATCGTAATGCTGGTATGCAGCATCAGGGAGCACGTAATGATTTAGGGATGCAAGGAGTCCAAAATAATCGCCAAGCACAGTTTGGTCGAACAGGTCAGAATCAAATTGGTCAAGCTGGTGATGCACAGCAAATAAAAGAGAAAGTACGTCAGCTTGTTAATCAAGAAACACAATTCAGAAATGTTGTCGTTAGCGAAGACCCTGGGTTCACTCGTGAGCTTGGTGGAATTGCTAACGAAATTCGCACAGGGCGACCTGTAGCAGACTTTGGTGATGCACTACGTGATTTAGGTAGAGCACTTACTCCAGCACCAGGTGGAGCTGGAATGGGACCTGCAGCACCAGGGCCATCACCAGTTAGAACACGATAAACTGTAGTTTCGGTAACGTTTTATCAATGTATTTCCATATAGCATATGCCTAGATACAAATATTGTGTCTAGGCTTTTGCATATGTGCACAAATATTTTTTTGACTTTAATAGCATGTTTCGAATATAATTATACTGTTATTCAAATAACAGTAAGCAATAGTAATAAAAGCAAATAACAGTAGTAATGAGGTGGCATGTAGTAATGTTTGATAAATTACAATCTTTAGAAGAACGATACGATAAACTTGGTCAATTACTTTGTGATCCTGAAATCGTTAACGACATTAACAAATTACGTAAGTATTCGAAGGAGCAGTCTGACCTAGAGGAAACTGTAGAGACATATAGAGCTTACAAGGAAGCTAAACAGCAGCTAACAGATGCTAAATCAATGCTTGAAGATAAGCTAGATGATGAGATGCGCGAAATGGTGAAAATGGAGATTGATGAGCTTACAGATAGCATTGAGGAATTAAGTGCAAAGCTTAAGATTTTGCTACTACCAAAAGACCCGAACGATGACAAAAACGTAATCGTTGAAATAAGAGGTGCTGCTGGTGGTGATGAAGCTGCCTTGTTTGCTGGCGATTTATATAAAATGTATGTACGCTACGCTGAGAATAAAGGCTGGAAAACAGAGATTTTAGAAGCCAATTATACAGGGATAGGTGGATACAAAGAAATTATCTTTACCATTATTGGTAATGGTGCCTATAGCCGCTTGAAATATGAAAGTGGTGCGCATCGTGTACAACGTATTCCAGAGACGGAAAGCGGTGGACGTATACATACATCGACAGCAACGGTCGTTGTCCTGCCAGAAGCGGAAGAAATAGAAGTAGATATTCATGAGAAGGATATTCGAGTAGACCTGTTTTGTTCATCTGGACCTGGAGGTCAAAGTGTTAATACGACTCAATCTGCAGTACGTCTAACACATGTTCCTACGGGCATAGTAGTTAGCTGTCAGGATGAGAAATCACAAATAAAAAATAAAGATAAGGCAATGCGAGTATTACGTGCCCGTGTTTATGATAAGATTCAGCAGGAGCGTGATGCAGAGCTAGCACAGGAGCGTAAAGGTAAGGTTGGAACTGGTGATAGAAGTGAACGTATTCGCACGTACAACTTTCCACAAAGTCGAGTAACTGATCATCGTATTGGATTAACGTTACACAAACTTGATTACATATTACAGGGAGATCTTGATGAAATCATCGATAGCCTCGTGGTAGAAGAACAATCAAGCTTACTAAAGGACATTGAAGATTAAAAATATTTAAAATACTGTGAGGTTTTGTAATCATGAACACTCCTAAGACCTATCGAGAAGCCTTTAATTGGGCTTCTTCTTTTTTAACAACTAAAAAAACGAAGAATCCACTCTTTGAGGCTGAGCTATTACTCCGCAAAGCGGCTAAGCTGGAGAGGCACAAGCTTTTTATGAGTTGGGATGAACAAATTGATGAAGGCGATTGGCATACATATTATACATGGATTAAACAGCGTGGAGAACATGTCCCAGTGCAATACCTGACCCAGGAGCAAGAATTTTATGGGAGAACCTTCTATGTTGATAAGCGGGTTCTGATACCGCGACCAGAAACAGAAATCTTAGTAGAACAAGCCTTAAAACGTATACATAAGCTGTATGAGAATAGCTGTAATAACAACACTCAACAAATTAGCATATTAGATATTGGCACTGGTAGTGGAGCGATTCCAATTACAATCGCAGCAGAACTTTTGAACTGGTTAGATAGCAGTTCTAAGCAGGCTATAAATATTAATATTGATGGATTAGATATATCAGAGTCAGCTTTGCAGGTGGCTAAGATAAATGCCAAACTTTTATTATCAGCAAAATCATCTAATGTCAGAGTCGAATGGCATCTAGGTGACACGTGGTCACGGCATGAGAGGCAATATCAGGTGATATTGTCAAATCCACCGTATGTAGACCGTGCTGAGTCAGACACTATGGACCGTGAAGTTAAAGATTATGAGCCAGAGCTTGCACTATTTGCTGAAGAGGAAGGCTTAGCAATTTATAAAAAAATTATCTCTCAAGCAAACCAATATCTCACACCAGCTGGTTGGCTAGGATTTGAGATTGGCTACCAACAATCTGAGGTTATTAGCGAACTGTTGCAGAAACATAACTTTAAAAATATTGAAGTGTATAAGGACTTGGCAGGACATCAAAGAGTGATTTTCGGGCAGAGGCAGAATATATGACTCGGCATCAATTCACTCACTAGAGCCTACAGCTTAATGATTGCTAAGGTTTGCTTTGGCAAGCTCCACAACTCCCTTCGGTCAGACGCGTGGAGCTTTATGCCAAACCTTCACCAAGCACTCCTAAAAGCTTCTGGCAAAGATCGTTCATCGATACCGAGCCATATATTCCAGATGAAACTAAATTTAACTAACATAAGAATTACAGATTTTTGAGTAGCCCAGTTGTTGGGCGGTTTGGCGGAGCGAATCTTTGTTGGAGGCTTTGCTACCCCGCACAACCACGGACACCCAAAAAAATTCTTTACTTCAGGTTTAAAGCTCCTCACCCATGACCATACTGTAAGCAAACAAATAAACTGACAGTTTAGCTGCTACAGTTCATGGGAGAGAATTAAATGCTTACAAAAACACAAACTAAACTAATCCAATATATATTAGTACTAGTAATGATTTTAGTAATGAGTTGGGAGCAGGCCTATTCACAGCCGTTACTATGGAAAAGCCAAGAGCTACCAGAAGATGCAATTCGACTTAGGGTTCTGCCTAATAGTGATAGACCAGTAGATCAGTGGTTGAAGCAGAATGTTCGTGACGCTGTAACTGAGTATATGCAGGATCTAGCCGAAGATTTTACATCTAGTGATCAAGCAGAGCAGTACCTGCAGAAGCAGATCGAAGTAGTAACTGAATTGGTTATAAATACAATACGGGAGCAGGGATTTAATTACAACGTCAATGTGCGTTTAGATGAAGCTCAATTTCCTACGATTAAATATGGCGAGCATCTTTATCCTGCTGGGGTATACAAAGCACTCATAATAGAAATTGGTCAAGCAGCGGGAGAAAATTGGTGGTGCGTGCTGTATCCACCGTTATGCCTAGTCGATATAACATCAGCTACAATTATAGACAATGAAGAGCCTACAAGTACTACGGGAAATGATCTGCAAAATATTAAAGAGTTAAAGGAACTTAAGGAGCTTAAGGAACAAAAACAAATTGATGAAGTTCAATACAAATTTTTCTTAGCAAAGTTGTTCAAAAGGTAATATAATAAGTCAAGCCTCATAGAATTGGTATAAATACCTATCTAGGGGGTTTTTTTGTGAGTATTGTAGTGCGTCTGGCGAAAAAAAGTGATATTATTAGCATGGAATATTTGTTAGAAAAAGCTAAATTAAATAAGGATGGAATAACAGAGCATCTGGAGAATTTCTTAGTTGTCGAGGACTTGCGTGACGAAAATTATAGTAATATAGTCGGCATGGTAGGATTAGAAATCTATGAACAACGGGGCATACTACGCTCACTGGTACTGCGCTCAGAGAAGTGGAATTCTAAGGTTGGGGTTGAGCTGATTGCATTAATTATTTCCTATGGATGGAGACGAGGCTTGAAGGAAATATTTTTAATGACACACAATTCTCAGGCTTTTTTCGAATATTGGGGGTTTGCGGAGGTTAACTGGGACGATGTGCCAGATGAGCTACGAAAGTCTACCCACTTTAAAGAATATGACTCAAGCTATGCGACGGTTATGCGTTTAATAAAAGAGTAAGTTTAGAGGTGTTAGCAATCGATACACAAACAAACATGCATACGGATATGCAGAAGAATAATTATCACACAAAAATACATAAGCTAAATAAACATGCTTTGCAATCAGAAGTAAGTCTAAGTGTTTTACATCTGGCAGCGGAGCAGCTAAAAGCGGGACAAGTAGTAGCATTTCCAACAGAGACCGTATATGGTCTAGGGGCTAATGCCTATGACAGTAATGCAATTCGCAAAATTTTTCGCGCTAAAGGTAGGCCTAGTGACAACCCGTTGATTGTACATGTGCATTCCCTTGAGCAAGCGATTGAACTGATTGACATAAAGAGATTCAATAATCAGTTAAGGCAACGCCTGCAATTACTAGCGGAAAAGTTCTGGCCTGGACCACTTACCTGTATTGTACCGGCTGCAAAAGGGATTGCTGAAAACGTAACTGCAGGCTTAGATACTGTAGGTATTCGCATCCCAAATCATCCTATAGCTCTGGCTTTGTTAGAGGCTGTGGATTTACCTATAGCTGCACCGAGCGCTAATCTATCTGGGAAGCCAAGCCCGACGGCTGCTGAGCATGTATACAATGATTTGAATGGTAAGATACCACTTATATTAGATGGAGGCAACACAGGGGTTGGAGTTGAATCAACAGTCCTTGATATAGCATCGGAAATTCCGATGATTTTACGTCCAGGCGGAATCAGTATTGAAGCGCTTCAGGATGTTTTAGGACGAGTTATGGTTGATCCAGCAAATTTCAGTTCAAGCAACAGTATGGTTGATTTAGGCATGAACCCTTCGACTACACCTAAATCGCCAGGGATGAAATATACACATTATGCGCCTAAGGGTCAGGTTGTTGTATATTTGCAAAGTTCTGCTCATAAAGTAGTAGAAATAATCAAAAGCTTACCTAATGAGGCCTCTGTCGGTTTAATATGTACCAGCTCAAGCTATGAACCTGAATTAAAAAACAAACTGGAAATTTTAGATAGAAAAATAGATTTTCTCATAACTCATGACGGTAATATTGAAAAAGTCGCTAATAACCTATACAGATGGCTACGGGCCGTTGATCAGCAGAACATTGAATATATATTTATCGAAGCACTAGAAGAACAAGGATTAGGGTCGGCAGTTATGAATCGACTGCTTAAGGCTGCTGGAGGGAAAATTATTTAGGTAAACGCTTTTGTGACAGTCGGGAGCTAATATAATATGGGAGAACTGTTGCAGGGCATTTTGTTTTTCAGCATGCTTGCTGGAATGGCTACAATTATAGGTGTTTTCATTGTTTTTTATTTTGGGACACCAAATAGGCAGTCAATAGCGTTATATCTTGGTTTAGCTGCAGGTGTAATGATAACCGTTAGCATCGATTTAATCATACATTCTGCCAAAATTGGGCATTATAAGACATTGTTAATGGGATTAGTCCTTGGAGCATTGCTTATGGCTTTACTATCTGGCATAATAGCAATAATCCATAAAAATTTCACACATCGCCGTGGTTCAGCCTTCAACGTTAAGTTTGCAAAGATTGGCTGGACGATGGTTTTAGGCATTGCAGCCCATAATCTACCAGAAGGGCTAGCAATTGCTGCAGGGGAAGCTGCTGACCATAAACTTGGAATAGCAATAGTAATTGCAATAGCGTTACACAATGTACCTGAGGGGATAGGTGTAACAGCCCCATTGCTGAAAAGTGGTACCCGTAAAGCAATAATTGTCATTGCATTGATTTTCGTAGCACTTTGTGTACCAATGGGTACATTACTTGGCTTATATATAATAGAGATAACGCCAGCTTTTATATCGTTAGCCTTGAGTTTTGCTGCTGGAGCAATGATGTATATTGTTGTTTTTGAGCTAACACCTGCGGCATTTAAGCAGCAGCCGATATATGCACAGTTAGGTATTGTTGTCGGTATAATTGCGTTATATGCAGCACATTCGATATAAATCGATTCAGTTAAGTAAGCGTTGGAGTTAAGTTAAGGCTGAAGATAAAGTCGAGTTAAAGCTAGGAGGAAATATTGAAATGACTAACGAAGAAAAACAAACAAACATATTATTTGTTTGCACTGGTAATACATGTAGAAGTCCAATGGCAGAAGTAATTGCAAAGGAGAAAGCAGAGCAACTAGATAAACCTCTGATATTCCAGTCGGCGGGCGTGGCTACTATTGACGGCTTAAGTATATCCAAAAACGCATTGGAAGCACTTAAGGTTAAAGGCTATGACGTATCGAATCTAAACCATTCTTCCCAGGTAGTTACCGAGCAATTGCTAAACTGGGCTGATATAGTTTTAACAATGACAAGTAATCATCGCAGTCAGATTATAAATTTTTATCCAAATCTTGAAAACAAGATTTACAATTTCCCAGTATACATATACAATAACTATAACAGTCTTAGTGACGATTGTAACGTCAATAATTATGGAGATATAATTGATCCATTTGGTGGTTCTTTAGAGACATATTTATCATGTGCCGACCAACTCGAGTTATTAATAGATGAACTACTTATGTCATGTTGAAGCTGGCAAGAGGCTAGCGCTGTTTGTTACTAAGCTTGTAGAGTAGGACGGAGGAGATTTGTGTGAGTATTAAGAAGATTTTGCGGGATATTTTTACAAAGAGTGAACGGAAGTATAAATTTAGCCTGACGAAAAAAATGGTCCTGTCTATTACTGGTTTGGCATTTATCACATATGGTTGTTCGGCAT
Source organism: Desulfuribacillus alkaliarsenatis (assembly GCF_001730225.1). Classification (NCBI taxonomy): domain Bacteria; kingdom Bacillati; phylum Bacillota; class Desulfuribacillia; order Desulfuribacillales; family Desulfuribacillaceae; genus Desulfuribacillus; species Desulfuribacillus alkaliarsenatis. The sequence continues at coordinate 140,728 of NZ_MIJE01000030.1, forward strand.
TCTTCCTATTAGTATTGAGGGATTATTTCTATGAATATTTCGGCATGACAGAAACGACAGTTGTGGTCATGACCCTTTCTATGGGTATTATGTGGTCAGCGATACTAGGTTTCGTTATAGCCAGATTAATTAGTAGTTCAATTATCAGAATTGAAAAGACAGCGGTAGAAGCGTCTACTGGCTGCTTAGATTGCAAGGTTGAGGTTGGCGAGTCTGATGATGAAATCCGTGCTTTAGGCATGGCCTTTAATACTATGCTAGAGAGCTTAAGAGACATGGTTAGTGAAATTAATCGCAACTTTGAGCAAACAAACGCAAATGTACAGGAGCTAACATCTGCTTCCCAAGAATCCGCCAAAACAGCAGAGCAAATTAGCTATGCTATTGAGGACATAGCACAGGGAGCGGAAAGGCAGGCCACTGCAGCCCAAACCACCCTTGAGGCTGTTGGCAAAGTAACGAGCTTAGCACAGCAAATAGAGCAACGGGGAACAAGTACGAAGGATTTATCACATGCAATGCTCAAGACAATTGAAGAGAGTGGTAAGGTGTTTGAAGAGCTCGTACAGGGCATGCATAATATCGCAGCTACTAACCAGGACTCAATAGAAGTAGTGCGTCGCTTAGAGAATAATGCGAAGGAGATTGGCAATATCTCTGCTGTTGTTGGGGATATAGCTGAACAGACTAACCTACTTGCTCTAAATGCCAGTATTGAGGCAGCACGTGCGGGCGAACATGGACGTGGCTTTGCGGTTGTAGCTGAAGAAGTGCGTAAGCTAGCAGACCAAAGTGGAACAGCAGTTAGTAATATTACAAATCTAATCACACAAATGCAAAAAGAAGTAAGAAATGTTGTACAGCAAATTGAAGGTCAAGTGCAGCAGGCTAATGCTGCTTCTGAAAAAGGGACTGCGAGCCACGAAGCACTGAGAAATATAACATGCTCAGTTAATGATGTTGTAAAGGCTATCGAAGAAATAGCAAACCTTGTTAAGGATCAGGTTGCGCAAGCAGAGTACACCGTTGAAGAAGCTCAGAGTGTAGCAGCAGTTGCTGAAGAAACAGCAGCATCTGCACAGGAGATGTCAGCTTCTGCCCAAGAGCAAACAGCCTCAATGGAGGAGATTTCCGCAAATGCTGATGTATTACGCAATTCTGCCCTAGATTTGAAACAGGTTATAAGTAGATTTAAACTAACGAAAAAATAAAATAGTAATTGTATAATTAAGTAATCGTAAAAAATTAAAGTGTAATCGTAAAATTAAATAAAATAAAGCTGGGAGTCGCTTGATTTTTACATAAGCTGCACCTGGCTTATTATTTTTGCTTAATTATTGTTAGATGCGTTTCTTTTTTGCATGAATTGCTGTAAGAAATTTTTTAGTTATGGTATGCTAAGAGTATTGACATGGAGGTGTGTGTAATTATGAAAATTGCTATTGCGGCAGACCATGGTGGATTTTCGCTTAAAGAAGAAATTAAAGAGTTATTACATAAACTAGGGCATGAAGTCCATGATTTCGGCACCAGTAATTGTGAATCAGTCGACTACCCTGATTATGGCTTACCAGCAGCAGAAGGAGTGTCTGAGAAACGCTTCGATAGAGCCATATTAATTTGTGGGACAGGCCTAGGTATGGCAATTGTAGCTAATAAGGTTCCTGGAGTACGTGCGGTTGTTGTTCATGATACATTTTCAGCAAAGGCAACGCGCCAGCATAATGACTCCAATGTTTTAGCAATGGGAGCTAGGGTGATTGGCCCAGGCTTAGCCCTAGATATTGTCTCTGTATGGCTTGAGACTGAATTTGAGGGCGGTCGACATCAAGGCCGACTTGATAAAATAGCAGCAATTGAGCAAAAATACTGTAAATAGGATAGTGATTAGCAATATGTCTGACTTACATAATGTTTATAACGACACGTTACGTGCCATTGAACATCTAAGGCAGAGCACAGCATTGACTAATAAGGTGGTTGTAGTTGGTACAAGCACAAGTGAAGTAGCTGGTAAGCATATCGGTACCGACGGGAGCCTGCAGATAGCAGAAGCAATTTATCGAGCTCTATTTGATTGTGCTACGAAATACCAATTTCAATTGGCATTCCAAAGCTGTGAGCATCTTAATCGTGCTCTCGTTGTAGAACGCACCTTACAGGAAAATAAAGGCTATGATGAGGTAACGGTTATACCTATACAAAAAGCAGGTGGCTCACTTGCTACCTATGCGTATAAAGAACTGTCTGACCCTGTATTGATTGAATATATCCGTGCTGACGCTGGTATAGATATAGGAGAGACGATGATTGGCATGCACCTTAAGCCAGTTGCTGTACCAGTTCGCTATTCAAATCCATACATAGGACATGCACGTGTATTATTGGCAAAAACAAGACCTAAGCTTATTGGTGGCGCTAGGGCTGTTTATTGATATCTGCTTGACGGCAGGCTTAAATTTCAAAATCTGGAAGGAGAATTTAACAAAATGCATCATTTAATTCACAAAGACAAAGAAATAGCTGACTTAATACATAAGGAGTTAGAGCGTCAACGTAATAAAATTGAACTTATCGCTTCTGAAAACTTTGTAAGCAAGGCAGTAATGGAAGCAGCGGGGACAGTATTGACGAACAAATATGCTGAAGGCTACCCTGGGAAGCGTTACTACGGTGGCTGCGAGCATGTTGACGTAATTGAGGACATTGCAAGAGAACGCTTGAAGCAAATTTTTGGAGCTGAACATGCTAATGTTCAGCCCCATTCAGGTGCCCAAGCAAATATGGCAGCTTACCTAGCCTTAATTAAACCAGGTGATACAGTATTAGGTATGAACCTGGCACACGGAGGACATTTAACACACGGAAGTCCTGTTAATATGTCAGGACAATACTATAACTTCGTTGCCTATGGGGTAGATTCTGAAACTCACAGAATCGATTATGATGAAGTTGAAAAACTTGCAGTTGAGAACAATCCGAAATTAATTGTTGCTGGTGCAAGCGCTTACCCAAGGGTAATAGACTTTGAAAGAATGTCTCAAATTGCCAAGAAAGTTAATGCTTACTTCATGGTAGATATGGCGCACATTGCAGGTCTAGTTGCTACTGGACATCATCCAAGCCCAGTTCCATATGCGGACGTTGTAACAAGTACAACCCATAAAACACTACGCGGACCTCGTGGTGGTGTAATCTTATGTAAAGAAGAATTAGCTAAAGCTATCGACAAAGCGGTATTCCCTGGTAGTCAGGGTGGGCCGTTAATGCATGTTATTGCTGCAAAAGCCGTTGCCTTTGGCGAAGCACTACAACCTGATTTCAAGCAATACTCACAAAATGTAGTAGAAAATGCCGCAACACTTGCAAATGCATTAACAGAGCGTGGCTTCAACCTAATCTCTGGTGGAACAGACAACCATTTATTATTAGTTGACCTAAGAAGTGTTAACCTAACTGGTAAGGTTGCAGAGCATGTATTAGATGAAGTAGGCGTGACTGTAAATAAGAATGCCATACCAAATGATCCAGAAAGTCCATTTGTTACAAGTGGAATTCGCATTGGTACGGCTGCAGTTACAAGTAGGAAAATGGATAAAGCAGCAATGGTTACAATTGCAGACATCATCGAATTAACACTTAAAGGCCCTGAGCATCAGCCATCATTAGCGGAAGCTAGTAAATTAGTTAAGGAATTATGTGACAAGTTCCCACTCTACGCTTCAGCTAAATGCAGCAAGTAGTATATAAGAAAACATTAATCGCTAGGAGGTACATCAGTGGGCAACGTATACGTTACTGATCACCCGTTAATACAACACAAGTTATCATATATAAGAGATGTAAAGACAGGTACTAAAGATTTTCGCGACTTGGTAGAAGAAGTATCTATGCTTATGGCATACGAAATTACAAGAGACCTACCGTTAGCTGACAAACCAATCCAGACACCTTTATGTGAAATGACTGCAAAACAAATTGCAGGCAAAAAACTTGGCATCATTCCTATTCTGCGTGCTGGTCTAGGAATGGTAGATGGGGTACTTAGACTGATTCCAGCAGCTAAAGTTGGGCATGTAGGTCTTTATCGTGACCCAGAAACACTTGAACCAGTAGAATACTATTGCAAGCTACCAACAGACGTTGAAGAGCGGGAGTTAATTGTAATAGACCCAATGCTAGCTACTGGTGGTTCGGCTGCGGCAGCAATTCAATTTCTAAAAGACCGTGGCGCCCAAAATATCAAACTAATGTGCTTAATTGCAGCGCCTGAAGGAATTGCTAAGGTACAAGAGCATCATGATGATGTAGATATATACATTGCAGGAGTTGACGAAAAGCTTAATGAAAAGGGTTATATTGTTCCTGGGCTAGGGGATGCTGGGGATAGGCTTTTTGGGACTAAGTAGAGAGTGTCGGAGCAAGGTATGCTGAACTCGCTCACAAGGCGAGTAGGGGGTATTAAGTTCGTTCCCAAGGACTGCGGCTTAACTATTTCTATAGCTCACTTCGAAATAACTTCCAAACTCCCTTCGGTCAAACAGTGGAAGCTATCATTTCGAAGCTTCGCTAAGAACTAGTAGTAAGCCTACGTCAAGGTCACTCACTTAACACCGCCCTACTCTTTGCGGATAAGTGAGTGCTCGTTCTACATATCTTGCTCCTCAGCGGGAGCGGGGAGCACTTGGTTAATACAGCTAACTTTTTGGTAGTGATTGAGTGCTCGTGCAGCATAGCTTTACTCGTATGCACTCTTCAAAAGATATTGCTATTTGTAGGGCGTGGGTGGAGTGTTGATTTTCGAACCCTTTGCGGGAGACTTTTTTTGATCAATTGCGTGGCGTCTTTTAGGCAGAAACTCCGATGTCTGACCGGAGGGAGTTTTGGAGTTTCCTAAAAGACGGCGCGCAATTTGAAAAGTCGGGAGCATTGTGGTGAGGAAATTAGCACTTCGCCCTAAGCCCTATCTATACCACCATGAGTTCACTACAATATTTTTAGTAAGGAGTATTTGACATGACCACTTACTCACAAAACGAGCAACGCGAAATCCGTGTCCTCACTGTCTTTGGCACACGCCCTGAGGCTATTAAAATGGCTCCACTAGTGAAAGCGCTAGAGAATGATGCAAAGATTTGCTCGAAGGTATGCGTGACAGCTCAGCACCGTGAGATGCTTGATCAGGTATTACGCCTATTCGAAATAGAGCCTGACTACGATTTGAATATAATGAAAGATAGACAAACCCTAACTGGAGTTACTACGAGGGTTCTTTCTGGTTTAGAGGAAGTTCTTACGAGTGAAAAATTCGATATAGTCCTAGTTCATGGTGACACGACTACTACGATGGCTGCAAGCTTGGCTGCTCTCTATCAGCAGGTGGCAGTCGGGCACGTTGAAGCGGGCTTAAGAACCTATAATAAATACTCACCGTTTCCAGAAGAGATGAATCGTCAACTAACTGGGGTTGTTGCAGATTTGCATTTTGCCCCAACAGATACCGCGAAACAACACTTATTACAAGAAAACAAGCCAGAGAAATCAGTCTATGTAACTGGTAATACTGTCATTGACGCATTAAAAACTACAGTTAGAGAGCAGTACTCCCATGAGGTACTTGACAAGATTCCTAAAGGAGCACGTATGCTATTGGTAACAGCTCATCGCCGTGAGAACCTAGGTGAACCTTTAGAAAATATTTGTAGAGCTATTGTTAGCGTAGTAGAGGAATACGAAGATGTTCACGTTGTGTACCCAGTACATTTAAACCCGCGGGTGAGAGATACTGTAAATCAGTTCCTATCTGGGCATGAACGAATTCATTTAATAGAGCCTTTAGATGTACTAGACTTCCATAATTTCATGAAACGGTCATACTTAATCTTGACAGATTCAGGTGGTCTTCAGGAAGAAGCTCCTTCCTTGGGTAAACCAGTGCTAGTACTTAGGGATACAACGGAGAGACCAGAGGGAATTGAAGCAGGAACCTTAAAGCTAGCAGGTACGAATCAAGAACAGATTTACAAACTAACAAGAGAATTATTGGAAGACAAAGAGCTGTACTTGAGAATGTCAAAAGCGTCGAATCCGTATGGTGATGGATATGCGTCGGAACGCATAGTTAAGGCTATTAAGGAATATTTTTCATTATAATAGTAAATTATAGCAATTAAATACTATTTAGTGACCAGCGGTGGGTTGACATTGCCCCTACGCTATTGTATTATTTAACGAGGCTCGGTGATTAGCTTGGATAAAACCCCGCTCAAAGCGATTGTACTAGTTACATCTATAGGGATTCAGTTTGCTGCTGCTATAGTAATTGGAGTTCTAATAGGCAGCTATCTTGATGGTAGATTTGGGACAGGGCAATTGTTTATGGTAATGGGTGTTTTCCTAGGCTTAGCGGCTGGATTATTAGGGGCTGCAAAGTTGATTAAACCGTTCCTTGAGTAGTGATTGTTCTAATGCAATATAGCATTATTTTATACTGGGTTAATAACAAGTCTTCATTAATAGAATGGATGGAAAATATAGATGGACAACTTTCATAAGAATTATAAAAAAGTTGTTGTAATCACCGCTATAATAATGCTGAGTGTAAGTGTTTTATGGTTTTTCAATCCAAACCCTATCTATGCAGGATTTGTTTTAGGCGCAGCCGTTAGTATTATTAATACATATCTTCTTTATCGAAGCGTAATTACAGTAACGGAATGGAAGGAATCTGACGGTAATAGCCTTATGCGCTCATCTGGGATGGGTTGGCGCGTTTTTTTTGTGATTATCGCTGTTATCTTTGCTGATCGAGTAGAGGGCGTTAGTGTGTTTGCGACAGTATTTGGAGCATTTTTTGCGCAAATCGTTGCATATATATACTTTTTTATCAATGTTTACAAAACAGAGTATATGAAGGGGGGGAAATAATAAATGGATTATGTTTTTCCTAAATGGTCACCCGCTAGCTTACCATGGCTAGAATTTAACCTTAGCACAGTAGCTATGATTTTAATAACCTGTGTTATTACCTATGCACTCTGTATGTGGTTTATTCGTGGCTTAAGTGTCAACAACCCTTCGAAAAAGCAGGTAATATTTGAAACGATTTATGAATTCATTCGTGGTGTTGTAGCAAGTACGATGGATATGAAGCGCGGCGAACGATTTGTTGCTTTAGCTATGACCTTATTCTTATTTATTTTCATTGCCAACTTTTTAGGGATTCCATTAAAAGTAACAGCCAGTTTTACTGAGACTACACCATTTTGGGAGTCTCTAGGGATAACAAAGGAAGTAATCGAAGCCCAAGGTGGATCTGCTTACGTACTGTTTTGGACATCTCCTACATCTAGTGCTAGTGTGACGATTGCAATGGCGATAGCTATAGTTCTTTTGTCTCACGTACTTGGTGTACAGTACCGCGGTCCAGCCAAGCATGCTAAACACTTTTTCCAACCGAATCCACTGTTCTTCCCATTGCATATTATTGAAGAAGGAGCAAAGATGCTTACTCTCGGCTTCCGTCTTTATGGTAACATATATGCTAAGGAAGTATTGATAGCTGTTATTTTAACAATGCCGCTAATGTACTACTATGTAGGTGGATTTGCAACGATGGTAATCTGGCAGGGTTTTGGTATCTTTATGGGTACTGTTCAAGCTTTCGTATTTACCGTATTAAGTATGGTGTACATTTCAACACAGACAGCCGACCATCATTAGTATCGCGAAACATTAGCTATTTAGCTGTTTCATAATATAGTAATCATAATTTTCTTATTTGAGGTTTTGAAATTTGGAAAGGAGGGGAAAGGCATGGAAGTAGGAGCAGGTATCGCTTTAGCAGTTGGTATTATCATGGGTCTTGCAGCTTTAGGAGCAGCTTTAGGTGTAAGTAGAGTTGCATCTCAAACAATTGAAGGAATTGCCCGTCAACCAGAGGCAAAAGGATCACTTCAAACAACAATGTTTATCGGTATTGGTCTTGTAGAGGCATTACCTATTATCGCAACGGTAATCGCATTTATGCTATTAGGTAATCTGTAAGACTTTTGAGGACAACTGGCGGTGGCTAATTGCCAGCGCCTTAATTTTTGTCCCACATCAGCATGAAGGTGCTGATTAACTGAGGGGAGTGAAATTGTTATGGAATTTCAAGTTGGAACAATGATTGCTCAGCTCTTCGCCTTCCTTGTATTATTCTTACTATTACGCAAATTTGCTTTTGCACCACTAGCTAAAGCCATTCAAGATCGTCAAGATCACATTGAGAAACAGATTAAAGATGCCGAAGATCAGCGCATCCAAGCTGAAAAGCTTCAGGCTGAACATAGACAAGAAATGGTGAAAGCGCGTGAAGAAGCGTTAGAAATCGTTGAACGCGGACGCAAGCAAAGTGAAAAGCAAGCTAGTGATATATTAGCAGCAGCTAAGGCAGAGACAGATCGCATGAAGGAAACTGCAAAGCTTGAGATTACTAAGGAAAAGGAACAAGCCTTAGCAGAGCTACGCGATCAAATCGGTTCTATGTCTGTTCTGATAGCGTCTAAGATTATCGAGAAAGATATGGACGAAGCTGAGCATAACGCACTTATAGATAAATACCTTAAAGAGGTAGGTAAGGGCGTATGATACAAACAACAGTAGCAACGCGATATGCGGAAGCCCTGTTTGCTATCGCAAAGGAGAATAACTCCTTTGACCAATTAGAGCTTGAACTTACAACGATTGATCAGGCGATGGAAGCGAATGAAGATTTCAAGAAGCTTCTTAATCACCCACACGTTGCTAAGGAAGACAAGAAACGCTTACTAGCCGATGTATTTGCAACTAGCATCTCAGAGGTTACAGTGAACTTTCTAAATCTTCTAATTGATAAACAGCGACAGGATATATTCTCACAAATCGTAAAATCATTTATCGTGATTTCCAATGAAGCACGAGGCATAGCGGATGCAACTGTTGTATCTGTAAGTGCTTTAACTGACACACAATTAGAGCAAATTCGTGCAACCTTTAAAGAGCTTATTGGAAAAGATCTTCGTATAACCACCGAGATTGATAAAGATATCATCGGCGGTTTTATAGTACGTATTGGAGATCGTGTTTATGATAGCAGCATTAAAACGCAATTAGATCGTTTTAAAGTTTCATTACGCGAAGCTCAAGTCGGTAGATAGGGGTGAATCAAAGAGTATGAGTATCAGACCAGAAGAAATCAGTTCGCTGATCAAAAAGCAGATTGAAAACTATAAATCTGATATCCAGGTTTCTGATGTCGGTACTGTAATGCAAGTTGGTGACGGGATTGCTCGTATCCATGGCTTAGAAAAAGCTATGGCTGGTGAGCTTCTAGAATTCTCCAATGGCAGTTATGGTATGGTACTAAACTTGGAAGAAGATAACGTCGGTAGTGTTATCATGGGTCCTTTCAAAGATATTCGTGAAGGAGACCAAGTAAAACGTACTGGACGTATTATGGAAGTACCAGTAGGGGAAGAACTAGTTGGTCGTGTAGTTAACGCAATTGGACAGCCAGTAGATGGTAAAGGCCCAATCAATGCTAAAAGCTTCCGTCCAGTTGAATCTCCAGCACCAGGTGTAATTGATCGTAAATCAGTTCACGAGCCACTACAAACAGGAATTAAAGCGATTGACTCGATGATTCCAATTGGTAGAGGACAACGTGAGTTAATTATCGGTGACCGCCAAACAGGTAAAACGACAATTGCTATTGATACCATTCTAAACCAAAAAGGTAAGGATGTTATTTGTATTTATGTAGCGATTGGACAAAAACAATCAACAGTTGCAAACGTTGTGGAAACACTTCGTAAGCACGGTGCAATGGACTACACAATCGTAGTAACTGCGAGTGCGTCTGATCCAGCACCATTGTTATTCTTAGCACCATATACTGGTTGCTCAATGGGTGAGTACTTCATGTATAAAGGCGGACACGTTCTTTGCGTATATGACGACTTAACCAAACAAGCAGCAGCGTATCGTGAGCTTTCCCTATTACTTCGTCGTCCTCCGGGCCGTGAAGCATATCCAGGGGATGTATTCTACTTACACTCGCGCTTACTAGAGCGTGCAGCGAAGTTAAGTGACGCTAATGGTGGCGGAAGCTTAACGGCATTACCGTTTATTGAGACTCAAGCAGGAGACGTTTCTGCTTATATCCCGACAAACGTTATCTCCATCACAGACGGACAGATATTCCTAGAGTCAGATTTATTCTACTCAGGTATTAGACCAGCGATTAACGCAGGTATTTCTGTATCCCGTGTTGGTGGATCAGCTCAAATTAAAGCAATGAAAAAGGTAGCAGGACCATTACGTCTTGACCTTGCACAATATCGTGAGTTAGCAGCATTCGCTCAGTTTGGCTCTGACTTAGATAAAGCAACCCAAGCTCGCCTAGAGCGTGGTAAGCGTACAGAAGAAATTCTGAAGCAGGGTGAGAACAAGCCTATGGAGGTTGAGGACCAAGTAATCAGTATTTACGCTGTTACTAAAGGACACCTTGACGATATTCCTGTAGCTGACGTTTTACGTTTTGAAAAGGAATTCTTAGCTTTCTTAGAGCAAGAAGCTCCACAAATCCAAACGTCAATCCGTGAGCAAAAAGAAATGACAAAAGAAACAGAAGATCAGCTTATAGCTGCAATCGATAAATTCAAAAAAGGCTTCGCTATAAAAGGATAACATTATCACCGGTTAAAGGTATTGCTAATGTTTGCAAGAAAAAGGTGGTGAATTAACGTGCAAGGAATGCGTGAGATTAAGCGAAGAATTCGTAGTGTAAAGAACACACAGCAAATCACGAAAGCTATGAAAATGGTAGCTGCGGCTAAACTCCGTCGTGCTCAAGAGCGAGCTGAACAAGCTAAGCCTTATGCGGCTAAGATGGCAGAAGTGCTATCTAGCATTGCGAAAGGTACTAAGGATGTCAGTCATCCAATGCTTGAAAAGCGTGAAGTGAAAAAGACGGGCTACATAGTCATAACTTCAGACCGTGGATTAGCTGGTGGTTATAACACTAATATTCTTCGCAAAGCGGCAACAGAAATGCAAAAGCATCAATCCCAGAATGACTATGCGGTGTTTGCAGTCGGACGTAAAGCCGTTGACTACTTTAAGCGTCGCGAATATCCAATCGTTGGCGAGATTACAGGTGTAACGGATTATCCAACCTTTGCAGACATCAAGAAGATCACTTCTACAGCAGTAGGCATGTATGCCGAAGGGATTTTTGATGAATTGTATGTTGTCTATAATGAATTCGTAACGGCAGTAACACAAGTGCCGACAGTCCAACTGCTATTACCACTCGATAACGTTGAAGCTTCAGATGAAGTGGAAGCACAAGAGCAGGAGATATCGCAGAAGGAATACATCTACGATCCATCGGCTACGGAAGTTTTAGAAGAACTATTACCGAAGTACGCTGAGACATTAATCTTTAATGCAATTTTGAATGCGAAGGCAAGTGAGCACGGAGCACGTATGACTGCCATGGGAAGTGCGACAGATAATGCTTCAGAAATGATTAAGACATTATCGTTGAAATACAACCGAGCACGTCAAGCAGCAATCACTCAAGAAATCTCTGAAATTGTTGGCGGTGCGAACGCGCTATAGAAAATCCTTAAGATAGGAGGGAAACTCAAACATGCAAAAAGGTCGCGTATTACAGGTTATGGGTCCTGTTGTAGACGTTCAGTTCGAGAAAGGGCATCTACCAGAAATCTATAACGCTGTAACAATAGATTATAAAGCAAAGAATGAAAATGAAAGAGACGTAAGTCTTACGATGGAGGTTGCTACGCACCTAGGGGACAACGTTGTCCGTTGTGTAGCGATGTCAACAACTGACGGTCTAGTTCGTGGAACTGAAGTAGTTGACCAAGGTAGAGCTATCACTGTACCTGTAGGTCGCGAGACTCTTGGTCGTGTATTTAACGTACTAGGACAACCAATTGACGAAGCAGGCGATGTAGTAGCACAAACAAATTACCCAATCCACAGACCAGCTCCAACGTTTGAAAATCTATCAACACAAGAAGAGATTCTTGAAACAGGTATCAAGGTTATTGACCTACTAGCTCCTTACGCTAAAGGTGGTAAGATTGGTCTTTTCGGTGGTGCTGGTGTTGGTAAAACAGTACTGATCCAGGAGCTTATTAACAATATAGCTCAGGAGCATGGTGGACTTTCCGTATTCGCAGGTGTAGGGGAGCGTACTCGTGAGGGTAACGACCTTTATCATGAGATGACGGATTCTGGAGTTATTAGTAAAACATCAATGGTATTCGGTCAGATGAACGAACCACCAGGTGCACGTTTGCGCGTTGCCCTAACTGGACTGACAATGGCTGAATATTTCCGTGACGAAGAAGGACAAGACGTACTATTCTTCGTAGATAACATCTTCCGTTTCACACAAGCTGGTTCTGAGGTATCTGCCCTACTTGGACGTATGCCATCAGCGGTTGGTTACCAGCCAACACTTGCTACAGAAATGGGACAATTACAAGAACGTATCACTTCAACTAATAAAGGTTCAGTAACATCAATTCAAGCAATCTACGTACCAGCGGATGATTATACGGATCCAGCTCCTGCTACAACGTTTGCTCACTTAGATGCGACTACAAACCTTGATCGTAAAATATCAGAGCTTGGTATATACCCTGCCGTTGACCCATTAGGTTCTACATCTAGAATCTTGACTCCTGCTGTTGTAGGACAAGAGCATTATGATGTAGCTCGTGGTGTTCAGATAATCCTACAGCGTTACAAAGAGCTACAAGATATCATCGCCATCCTAGGTATGGATGAATTATCTGACGAAGATAAGATGCTAGTTGCTCGTGCGCGTAAGATTCAACGTTTCTTATCTCAGCCTTTCCACGTGGCAGAGCAGTTTACTGGATTCCCTGGTAAATATGTTCCTGTTAAGGATACGGTTCGCAGCTTTAAGGAAATCTTAGATGGTAAGCATGATGATCTTCCAGAGAGCGCATTCCTATACGTTGGAACGATTGAAGAAGCTGTAGAAAAAGCGAAAAAGGGCTAAACCTCGTAAATTAGGAGGTTCATTATGAAAACATATTTATTAGAAATTGTTACCCCAGAACGTAAAGTATATAGTGATGACGTAGAGATGCTAATAACAAAGGCAGAATCAGGGGAAATTGGTATTCTAGCAGGTCATACACCACTAGTAGCCAGTTTAGCTATAGGCCCACTACGAGTGAAGAAAAACGGTGCAGAAATATTAATGTCGATTATGAAAGGTTTCATGGAGGTTACTGAGACTAAGGTAGTAATTCTAGCCGAGGCGGCAGAGCTTGCAGAAGAAATCGATATTGATCGCGCTATGCGTGCAAAGGAACGTGCTGAAGAGCGCATCCGTGCTAAAGAAGACGTTCTTGACTTCAAACGCGCAGAGCTAGCACTGCAAAGAGCAGTTACTCGTATTAAAGTTAGTGGCAAGTAAACAACATAAGTAGAGTTATATACTTTTATACTTCTAAAAAAAGAAAGTCTTTTATAAGGCTTTCTTTTTTGTGTTCATTCAGGCATACTTGGCTACATTTGGTACATAATAAATAAAGCTTAGTATGTATTACATAACTATTATAAGTATAAATTAACTATAAACTTTCTGACTGCAACTCAGAAAAAATAAATATTATAACTATTTATTTGGTTAGTGGTATTACTAGTGGTGGCTAAGAAATTAGATAATAAAAATAGAAAATTAGTTTAAAAACATAGATAATAGTCACCAAAAAATAACTAGAAAAATATATATTAAAAAACAAGTATATTCAGCATATAACAGAGAGTAAAATTAATAACTGTTACATAACAATGGTGTTTCTTTGTTTTAGAACACACAATGATTAGTTAAAGCCTTATGTATCACAGACTAAAACTACTGTTATAATTAGCAGACAACAACTGTTATAGTTAAAAAATACGTCATAATTGCGTATAATCAGTAATAACTAGGTAGACAGTTTGAAGTTTCATCTGATATAATCTACACATTGAATATTTTTAGCACTATATAGTAAAAAAGATGTAGAAATATTTATTTTGTGAATAGGAGGGTGCAGGAAAACATGGATTTGTATTTAACGAGCTATACATTTGTAATCTTCTTTCTATTGCTTGGTATCGCACTTCCAGTAGGGGGGTTAACCTTTGGTAGATTTCTGAGACCACATAACCCGTATCCAGAGAAGCTCGTTACATATGAAAGTGGGATACTACCAACTGGTGATGCGCAAGTACGCTTTAAGGTTGCCTATTATATCATCGCCCTGGAGTTTGTCATATTTGATGTAGAGACAATATTTTTCTACCCTTGGGCAGTTGCCTTTGATGAGCTAGGATGGTTTGGTGTGCAAATAATGCTGATATTTATCTTTATTCTAGCTGTGGGGCTCGCATATTCGTGGAAAAAGAAGGTGCTTGAATGGAACTAAAAAACAACAATAACATTATGAATGAAAATAAGATTATTTTCGACCAAAGAATGTTTGAAGACTTTGATCCAGATGTATTAGAACAAGTAAAGCAAAATGTAGCTTTTACTAAGCTAGAAGAACTAAAAGCCTGGGCTCGAACGCGCTCCTTCTGGCCAATGACCTTTGGATTAGCTTGCTGCGCAATAGAAATGATGGCGACAGGAGCTGCTAGGTATGACTTGGACCGTTTTGGAGTAATATTTCGCGCGACGCCAAGACACTCTGATGTAATGATTGTAGCAGGTACTGTAACGAAGAAAATGGCGCCAGTACTTAGAAGACTATATGATCAAATGCCAGAGCCAAGATGGGTTATAGCGATGGGCTCGTGTGCTATATGTGGAGGTCCTTATTATAAAGGGTACAGCGTACTAAATGGTGTTGATAAAATAGTGCCAGTTGATGTCTATGTACCAGGCTGTCCGCCAACTCCACCAGCTTTACTTGACGGCATTGAAAAGCTACGGGTGAAAATACGTGCCGAAGCAAAGGGGAAGAAGGTGAAAGTCAATGGACCAAAATAAGTTATTAGAGCAGATTGTTGATTCTTTTATTAGTACTAATGGTCCCGACTCGATTATAGAAAGCAAGCTAAACTATGACTGCCCTTATATTGTTATAGATAATCAATCATGGAATCGCATGACTGCATTATTACTTAGGGACGATGAAGCACTGCAATTTGAATACCTTAGCTGTGTGTCAGGTGTCGACTATCCAGAAGAACAAATGATGGAAGTGGTTTATATGCTTTATTCCATCACACTAAATCAGAACGCAGTAATTAAGGTTAGAATTCCAAGGGATAACCCAAGGATTATGTCCGTTAAGGAGCTCTGGAACTCTGCTGATTATCATGAGCGTGAAGCATACGACTTATTAGGAATTCATTTCGAGGGTCATCCTAACCTAACAAGAATCCTATTAGAAGATGATTGGGAAGGATATCCTTTACGTAAAGATTACGAAGTAGACAAAGCAAAACTAGGACTAGAATAGGGGGTGAATACTACATGGCAATACGTACAGAAGAAATGATGTTAAATATAGGGCCTCAGCATCCTAGTACACACGGTGTATTTAGAATTATGGTAAAAATAGATGGTGAAATAGTTAACGAAGCAATACCTGTAGTTGGTTACCTGCATCGTGGTACGGAAAAAATTGCTGAGGACTTAACATATGCACAGGTAAACCCATATTTTGACCGTTTAGATTATCTGAACGCTATGACTAATAATTACGCATGGTGCTATACTGTCGAGAAATTGATGGGTATCGAAACACCAGAACGTGCTGAATACCTGAGAGTAATAAATATGGAGCTAAATCGCGTAGCGAGCCATCTAGTCTGGTGGGGAACATTCCTGCTTGATATTGGTGCATTAAGTCCGTTTATATATGCATTTAGAGATCGTGAATACATCCTAGACCTGTTTAACAAAATTTGTGGGGCAAGACTTACATATACGTACATGCGCATTGGTGGTGTTCGCTTCGATGCTCCTCCAGGATGGATTGATGAGGTAAAAGAAACTGTAAAACTATTACGTGAGAATATTAAGGAATATGACACATTAGTAACTGGTAATGAAGTGTTCCAGCATCGAACAATGGGTGTCGGAGTCATAACGAAAGAACAAGCTATTGATTGGGGACTAACAGGACCAGTGGCTAGGGCGAGCGGTGTAGATTTCGATATTCGTCGTGACGATCCATATTCAATATACGATCGCTTTGACTACGATATTCCAGTCAGAACAAAAGGTGACGTATACGCTAAATACGAAGTGCGACTTGAGGAAATTCGCCAATCACTAAACATAGTGGAACAGGCATGTGAGCAAATCGAAAAAATCGATGGTCCAGTACTTGCTAAGGTTCCGAAGATTATCAAGCCGCCTAAAGGCGAAATTTACTGCCGTGTTGAAGGCTCGAAGGGTGAGCTAGGTGTTCACTTAATCAGTGACGGTACTACAAAACCGTATCGTATGAAAACCCGACGACCATCATTTGTTAATGTGTCGATTCTACCAGAGCTTTTAAAAGGTGAGAACATAGCTAATTTGGTAGCGATTTTCGGTGGACTTGATGTTGTTTTAGGGGAGGTTGATGCATAGTGGATATGAATCTACTAATGATTACAATATACTCTGTCGCATCACTTGGTGCTTTGCTATTAGTTGTCATGTATACCATCTATTTCGAGCGTAAGGTTATTGGTTTTATGCAGGTACGTATTGGGCCTAACCGCCACGGTTGGAAGGGATTATTACAGTCTCCTGCTGACGTTATGAAACTAATGCTTAAGGAAGATATCATACCAGCGAACGTAGATCGTAATATATTCCTGATAGCACCGATAATTGCCTTTGCGCCATCATTTATGGTTTTAGCAACAATTCCTTGGTCCGAAAGACTAACGGGTGCAGACTTAAACGTTGGTGTGCTTTACTTCGTTGGAGTATCATCAATCACTACGATAGGAATTCTTATGGGTGGTTGGAGCTCGAATAATAAGTACTCTCTGTTAGGTGCTATGCGTGGTGTCGCACAGATGATAAGCTACGAAATCCCATTAGTTATGTCAATCATTGGTGTAGTAATCCTAGCTGGATCACTAAACCTACGGGAGATAGTACTTGCTCAGCAAACAATGGGAGTATGGTTTATTATACCGCAATTCTTAGCCTTTGTTGTCTATATGATAGCTGCCGTAGCTGAACTAAATCGTTCGCCTTTTGACTTGCCAGAGGCCGAATCAGAGCTAGTGTCGGGATATCATACTGAATATACAGGCTTTCGTATGGCGTTCTTTTTCCTTGCGGAATATGTATATGCAATTGCAATTGCAGCGTTAGCTACTACTCTGTTCTTAGGTGGATGGCTTGGACCAGCATTCCTACCAGGAATCGTATGGTTCTTTTTGAAAATGTCACTGTTTGTATTTGTATTCTTCTGGCTACGTGCAACAATGCCACGTGCTAGAGTCGATCAATTGATGACCTTTGGCTGGAAGGTACTAATACCATTAGCATTACTAAATATCGTAATTACTGCCGTAGTCAAAGCGTGGATGGGGTGATAAAATGTTTCGTTTTTTAAAGGGGTTTGGTGTTACACTCAATTACTTTAGAAAAAAGAAAGTCACCGTCATGTACCCAGATGTTAAGGAAGTAATGCCAGAACGCTTTCGTGGAGTACAACGCCTGATGACGGAACGGTGCATTGTGTGTAACATGTGTGTGAAAGTATGTCCGACAGAGGTTATCTCCTTAACTGGAGAAAAGGACGAAGAAACAAAGAAAAAAGTCTTAACAAGCTACGATATAGAATTTGAGCGCTGCATTCGCTGTGAGTTTTGCTCGGAGGTATGCCCGACGGAAGCAATCGTATTTACAACTAAGTACGACAACCTATCGGTAATCGACCGCAGCAAGATGAAAATCGACCAGCAGTGGTTAGAGGATAACCACATCTTTGGTAACTATACAACACCGGAGGAAAAGGCAAAGCAGGATGCTATTAAAGCCGAAGCCAAAGCAAAGGCAAAGGCTGCTGCAGAAGCTAAGAAGGCAAAGGAAGCAGCAGAAGCAAAGCCTGAGGCAGAAGCAAAGCCTGAAGCAAAAGCTAAGCCTGAGGCAGAAGCTAACAATGCTGCGAAATCAGAAGCTAAGGTTACTGCAGATGTTATGAAGGATGTAAACGCTACAAAAGCTCAACAGGAAGGTGCCGAGGCGAAGGCGATAGATCAAGCCATCAAAGCACCAGGAGCAAAAACTCAAGCTACTGACCAAGCTGCAGCTACACCAGCTGCAAAGAATGAAGTAGATAATAAACAGGATAATAACAAGGGTGAAGGAGGGGATCGTAAGTGACAGGAGAATTAGCAGTATTTTTTGTCCTAGCAATCGTGGCTATCGCTTGTGCGGTACTAATGATAAGTGCACAGCGCATGGCCCATATGATCCTCTCGATGGTGTTTACCTTTTTAGCAATTGCGGGACTGTATTTCTTACTAAGAGCAGAATTTATTGGAGTCGTTCAGATTATAGTTTATGTCGGAGCAATGGCGATTTTATTCGTATTCGCTGTTATGATGACGGAACACAAAGTTGTGTCCTTCGGTCCTGAAAAACACCAAGTGCACAAAGTGTTATCCTTCGTGGGAGTTGGTGCATTACTAGCGGGTATGCTCTATGGGATTTCTACATTAGATATGCCAGCGAATCAATCTCCACAGTACATTGGTTCAGCCAAGGATATAGGTTTAGAGCTTTACGGATATTACGTAATAGCCTTTGAAGCTGTAGCGATTCTGTTATTAGTAGCTTTAGTTGGAGCTATAGTAATCGCTAGAAAGGAGGCTGACTAAGTTGATACCATTAACATCTTATTTAGCCTTAGCTGCTATCTTATTCTGTGTAGGACTTTACGGAGTTCTAACAAAAAGGAATCTTGTAATAGTACTTGTATCAATTGAATTAATGCTTAATGCAGTTAACATTAACTTAGTTGCATTTTCTAGTCTTGGACCGGTTGCCAACATTACAGGGCAAGTGTTTACCCTCTTTATCATATCGGTAGCCGCTGCTGAGGCAGCTGTAGGTCTTGCAATTCTAATCGCACTCTTTAGAAATCGCGGAACGGTTGATAGTCGCAAACACAATTTATTGCGTTGGTAGTTGTGAGACTGTGGCAAGTAGAATAAAAGGAGAAAGGTGATGGTATGATACAATACGCCTGGTTAATACCTGTCTTCCCACTACTAGCCTTCGTGCTGCTCGTTCTTTTTGGTAAACAAATTAAAGAGAAAGCAGCATATGTAGGGATTGTTGCCCTATTGGCTTCGTTTGGGATGTCGGTAATCGTATTAATAGAACGAATTGGTGGAGAGACGGTTCGCTTTGTCTTTAACTGGCTAACATTTGGTGATACAACAATTACGATGGGCTTTGAAGTAACGGCTTTAAACGCAATGATGCTCGTAATTGTAACCCTAGTTAGTTTGTTAGTGCATATGTTTTCGCGAGATTATCTCCATGATGATGCAAGAATAGAAGTGTTTTTCTCATACTTAGGGCTATTTACTTTTTCGATGCTTGGGTTAGTATTAGCACCTAATATTCTACAGTTATTCATTTTCTGGGAGTTAGTAGGTTTGTGCTCGTACCTATTAGTTGGGTTCTGGTACTTTAAGCCAGAGGCGGCTGCAGCTGCGAAGAAGGCCTTCCTAACTACGAGAATTGGTGATGTTGGTCTATTTATTGGTTTGATATTGACGTTTATTTATACAGGTTCATTTGAGTATGATGCAATATTTGCAGCATTAAATGCAAACCTTGTAGATCAGACAATGATTACAATCATTGCACTTTTAATCTTCCTAGGGGCAGTTGGTAAATCGGCACAGTTTCCGCTACATGTATGGTTGCCTGATGCTATGGAAGGTCCGACACCAGTTAGTGCCTTAATCCATGCCGCAACAATGGTTGCCGCTGGTGTGTATTTAGTAGCGGTTATGTATCCGATGTTTGTTATGTCAGATACGGCATTGACGGTAGTTGCGTATACTGGTGCCATTACAGCACTGTTTGCAGCGACTATAGGACTTGTGCAAAATGATATTAAACGTATCCTTGCCTATTCAACCGTCAGTCAATTAGGATTAATGGTGTTAGCGCTTGGTACATTTGGTTACGTAGCAGCACTTTTCCACCTAATGACACATGCATTCTTTAAAGCGCTATTATTCCTAGGTTCAGGTAGTGTAATCCATGGAGTACATAGTCAAGATATTAATGACATGGGTGGATTGTGGTCGAAGATGCGGACGACTGCAGTTACCTTCTTAATTGGATGTTTGGCGATTGCTGGTATCCCGCCACTTGCAGGGTTCTGGAGTAAGGAAGAAATACTAGCAAATGCTTGGGTACACGGTGGATTCTTCTTATTCGCCATCGCTGCCCTTACGGCAGTCCTGACAGGTTTTTATATGTTTAGATTATTCTTTAAGACATTTACTGGGGAATATCGTGGGAAGCATAAGCCACACGAAAGCGGTCCATTTATGACAATTCCGTTGATTGTCCTAGCAGCACTAGCTCTTGTAGCTGGTTTTGCAAACGCTTCATTTTGGGATTACCCGTTAGAAAGATTTTTATTAGCGGGGACATTGATTGGGCCACAGGTACATGCTGAGACATGGATGATTTTCCTGTCCATAGTAATTGCCTTAGCTGGGATTGTTCCAGCGTACTTAATCTACGGAAAACAAGTTATAAAAAGTGAAAATATTAGAAACAGCTTCCCGTTTGCCTATCAATTATTACGTGATAAATACTACATCGATGAGCTTTATATCAATGTCATAGTTAAGCCTGTTGTTAGCTTAGGCAAAGGTCTATGGGCGATGGATCGACACATCATTGATGGCTTAGTCAATGTAGCTGGTCGCTCTGCTGGCCAAGCAGGAGGAAGCCTGGGCAAACAGCATAACGGTCAAGTACAGACATATGGAGTAGTTACAGTACTTGGTGGTATTGCCTTATTTGCTATAGCGTTTCTGGTAAGGGGGTATATGTAATGATTCCAAACATTCTTAGTTGGTTAGTGTTTTTCCCACTAGTTGGATTATTGATTACCTTCTTCATTCCTAAGGATAATGTTAGTACTATCCGCACAGTCGCTGTAGCAGTTACAGCAGTAACTCTAGTGCTATCACTGATGCTATGGGTGGCTTTTGATACAACCCAGGTTGGTATGCAGTTTGAGGAGAATTATCGTTGGTTCGATGTTGGCTTCGTCCAATTCAACTATGACCTTGGTGTTGATGGTTTATCGCTACCGATGATACTACTAACAACGATTGTCACGTTTTTAGCGGTTATTGCGTCCTTTAACATTAAGGATCGGACCAAAGAATACTTTATGTGGCTATTCGCCCTGCAGACGGGTATGACGGGCGTGTTTGTTGCACTAGATATGTTATTGTTCTTTCTGTTCTTTGAGCTTACACTAATTCCGATGTTCTTTATTATCGGTATCTGGGGTGGCAAGGAGCGTGAATACGCAGCATTTAAGTTTTTAGTATATACAGGTTTAGGAAGTATTGTAATGCTGTTAGGATTCTTCGCACTCTTCCTATACGGAGCAGTAGCGACGGGCTTTACAGAAACAACATTTAACATGATCCGCCTGTCAGAAATTTTTGCAAGTCCAATGGCTGCTGATGTTGTCAGTTCTGGTGTGAAGGCAGCAATATTCTTAACTATCTTTATCGCCTTTGCTGTAAAACTACCAATATTCCCATTCCATACATGGTTACCTGACGCCCACGTGCAGGCACCAACTCCAGCAAGTATGATACTAGCGGGAGTACTACTTAAAATGGGAGCATATGGACTGATACGTATCGGCTATGGAATTTTGCCAGAAGCAGCAGCCCAATTCGCAACACTGATAGCCATACTCGGTGTGATCAATATCCTTTATGGAGCCATGCTAGCGCTCGTACAGAAGGATTTAAAGAAACTTATTGCCTACTCTAGTATTAGTCATATGGGTATCGTTTTACTTGGAGTAGCATCTTATACTACGCAAGGGATGCAGGGTGCAATATTCCAAATGGTATCCCACGGGTTTATCTCAGCGTTACTGTTCTTCATGGTTGGAGCAATTTATGAGCGTACCCATACGCGCATGCTAGCAGACCTTGGAGGATTATCGAAATCGATGCCTATCTTAGCAGGATTTATGCTAGCGGCAGCGATGGCCTCGGTTGGTCTACCAGGATTATCTGGTTTCGTCAGTGAGCTTTTAGCCTTTATGGGTATTTTCGCTGCAGCACCTGAGATTATCCCAGCTGCTAAGACAATCGCCGTCATTGGCGCCTTGGGTATTATCCTCACAGCAGCATATCTGCTCTGGGCTATCCAGCGGACAACGTTTGGCCATATACGAGATGAATACAAAGATTTGCCAGACGCTCGTAAACTTGAGTATATTCCAATGGTAACATTATTTGGCTTAAGCTTACTTATTGGAGTGTATCCGGCAATCTTAGGAGACGTTATTAACATTACAGTAATCGACTTAGTGTCGAGGATAGGGGGTTAAAGCCGATGAGCGAAAATGTTTTCAATGCTGACTGGTCTTTAATGACCCCAGAAATTGTCCTTGTTGCCTTTGGTTTGTTAATTCTAATTATTGACTTTATGACTGGAGTACGTGGTCGTAAGATTTCCCTCGGAATGATGAGCGTATTTGCCATTGTCGTTACGATGGTACTGGTCATATCTGATAATCGCATTGGAACCATTGGACATACCTTTGTTCTGGACCCATTTGCCGTATTATTTAAAACCGTAATCCTTGCTGGTGTAGGACTTGTCATCCTAATTTCCATGAGTTATATGGAAAAGCATAAGGACATATACCAAGGGGAATTTTACTACCTGTTGCTATTTGCTGCTGCAGGTGCGATGCTTATGACGTCGTCAGCAGACTTAATTACACTATATATAGGACTTGAGATTTTAAGTATTTCATCCTATTGCTTAGCGGGCTTCCGTAAAAACTATGTGAAGTCGAACGAAGCAGCTATGAAATACGTAATTCTTGGCGGTGTGGCATCAGCCTTTATCCTATACGGAATGTCATTTATCTATGGTTTAATTGGTTCTACGAGCCTATTAACTATTGGGCAGCAGATTCCACAGGTATACGCTGATTATCCTTTCCTGGTAATTATGTCGGTACTATTTATGCTTGTAGGTTTTGGCTTTAAGATTTCAGTTGTACCGTTTCATATGTGGGCGCCAGATGTTTATGAGGGTGCACCAACACCAATAACGGCGTTTCTAACTGTCGTATCTAAGGTGGCAGCATTTGCGATTTTACTACGTGTATTCTCTCTAGGATTTGGGGGGATATTCTCACACTGGTACTTCTATATTGCAGCTATCGCGGCAGTAACGATGATTGTTGGTAACGTCGTGGCCTTAACACAGACGAATATAAAACGCCTGATGGCCTACTCGGGAATTGCCCAGGCGGGGTACCTGCTAGTACCATTAGCAGCACCGCTAGCTTGGGATGTTACCTTAAGCCAAATTATGTTCTATGCCGTTGCCTATCTGTTCATGACTATTGGAGCATTTGCGGTCATTACATTGGTGACAGACGACAGAGACTCGGAGGAGCTATCTAGCTTTGCTGGTCTAGCTCAACGCTCACCGTTCTTAGCCTTTGCCATGACAGTATTCCTAGTGTCATTGGCAGGATTACCAATAACGGCAGGCTTTATCGGGAAGTTTTACATTTTCCTAGGTGTTATGGCCACTGAAACATATTGGCTAGCAATCATTATGGCAATAACGAGTATCATCTCATTCTACTATTACTTTGGCATTATTAAGCAAATGTACATGCGTCCAACAGAAGAATCGAAGCTCGTGCCTTCTACCAGCTTGTCAGTAGTTGTAGCTATAGCTTTAATTGGAACAATCGGGCTTGGTTTATTACCAGGATTTTTGATGGATATATTGACAGCTTCAGTTTGGATGCAGTTCTAAAGATTGATTAGCATATAGTAGTAAAGAACATAACAGCAATGTTAGTGTCAACCCCTTGCACAGTGACGTGGATTTCATGTCGTGGGCAAGGGGTTTTGCATAGAAGTTTATGGTGCATGAGTCGGGCATGGCTCACTCACTAAGGCTTCCGACTTAGATATTACTAAGCTCGATTTCCTAAAGCTTCAAACTCGCACAAAACGCTCAAACAAGAAGCTTTTAACGGGAATCTTCACTAAGTAATATTAGCAAAGTCTCCAGCAAAAGTTCGCTCACCATACCCGACCCATGCACCACTAACAGTACGTGAATTTTATGCTGTAGGTAATATATGACTTAGTGCCTGTGAGCGAAGTTTGGCGGAGGTTATTAGTAGTGCTTGGCGAAGAATTTGCAAAAAACTCCAACTGTTTGACCGGAGGGAGTTTTGGAGTTTGCAAATTCAAGCCTTAGCAATTCTTATAACTGGAGACTTTAGTGAGCGAATAGGTGCTGAGTCATATATTACAACCCACAATTATTTCAATAATCACTGCTAACACTTGTTTTTTAATATAAAAATTGGTTATAATGTATTTTGAGTATTTATAAACATATACTGTGGGGGAGGGAACCCCGAATGATGATGGCAGGACAGTCGCAAATGTTTTATGGAATTGTAAGCTTTTTAAATATAATTATGCTGGTAGGAAGCATCTACCTAACATATATATGCTTACGTGAAGCACGTTGGGACAAGGTTTTTTATGATGCATCAGATATTAAGGCCCGAGGCTTTGTACTTATATTGTCTATAATCTTAGGTACAATGTTAGCGGAATTCTTTACACAATACCTAACTAATTCCTTATACCTACAGTTTCTTTTTTAAGAATGTGTAGCCCTTTAGTGGCTGTGTAAATTGCTAAAAATACTAATAATTGTACTTGTATTATCTGAAACTACAGTGATAAACTAATAAGAGTGACGGACTAGGGTAGCTAAGAAGAATCTACCAGAGAGGAGAGTCAGACATTTGATTGAAACAGACTTCAACGAGCGAATTATAATAAAAAAAGCGCCTCCGCTTAAAGGGACGATTCGAATACATGGAGCAAAAAATGCCGTACTTCCAATAATTGCTGCTTCTATATTAGGACAGGAACAGCCAAGCTATATTGAGGAAGTGCCTGACTTAGAGGATGTAAGAATTCTACGGGATGCGTTAAAGTATTTAGGTGCAAAACTTTCTTATCAAGATGATACGCTAATGATTGACACCAGTACATTAACAAAGACGGATCCACCAAAAGACTTAGTGCAAAAAATGCGTGCATCATTTTTATTGATGGGCTCTTTGTTGGCAAGAACTGGACATGTACGTATTTATTTACCAGGTGGCTGTGCCATAGGAGCACGCCCAATTGATCAGCATTTAAAAGGATTCCAAGCATTAGGAGCCGAAATTATTGAAACGAAGGAATATATTGAAGCATCTGTGGTAGGTCGTCTGCAAGCAGCAACGATTTATTTAGACGTGCCAAGCGTCGGTGCAACTGAGAATATAATGATGGCAGCGACTTTAGCTGAAGGAACTACTGTTATTGAAAATGTCGCTCAAGAACCAGAAATCGTTGATTTAGCTAACTATCTGAACACCATGGGTGCAAAGGTAAAGGGAGCAGGAACGAACGTAATCCGTATTGAAGGCGTTGAGAAGCTAACAGGAGCTCGACATACAGTAATTCCAGATCGTATCGAGACAGGCACATATCTAACAATTGCAGCAGCTACAGGAAGCGAATTATTTCTACAGAATGCAATAGGTGATCATCTTAGGGCAGTAATAGCTAAGTTAACAGAAGCGGGTATAGACATCTCTGAAGAGGATGATGGAATACTTGTCAAGGCATGTGAACCTCTTAAACCCTTACAAATTAAAACCTTGCCTTATCCAGGTTTTCCAACGGATATGCAAGCCCAATTTACTGCATTAATGGCCATAGCTAAAGGTACAAGCTACATAACGGAAACAGTTTTTGAAAATCGTTATATGCACTGTAAACAGCTACAAAAAATGGGCGCAAATATCTCGGTCGAAGGCCGTCATGCATCAATAGTTGGTGGCAGGACATTACAGGGAACTAAGGTTGAAATGACAGATTTACGTGCAGGGGCAGCTATGATTATTGCTGGTCTTGTGGCAGAAGGTATAACTGAGGTTACTAATTTACACCATATTGACCGTGGCTATGTAGATATTGTTGGTAAGCTTCAGCAGGTAGGAGCAGATATATATAGAGTCAGACAGCCGCTTGAAAAAGCTGTGTACAGGGAAAGAATTCAAGAAGCTACACAGAGAGAGCGTCGAGCTATTCTGAAGCCTACATTTGCTTAACTATTTCATAGAATTCTTAAAATAATAACTGTTATTCTGCATATTTGGAATCATAACTGGATATACGAATGCATATAGATTGATATAGGCCCTTGATAAAGGGTCTTTATTTTTTCAATCATAGCAGCGGAGGTGCCAGTTTTGAACAAGCTAAGACAATACCAATCAATCAAAGAGCGACTGAAGAAACGACGCTACAATCATCTATTTAAATCTCCAACAACATCCTCGCCACGAAAAAAAGTTATTATTGCAACATCCTTAGGATTTATAATTACAATGCTTCTGATTATAGGTATTCCATCCATTGCCCTTTGGGTCACTGACCCAAAAATCGAGCCAATAGAATTAGAGCTTGATGAAGACGGTTTTATGGTACAACTACATAGAAGCAAAGAAGATATAATAGTTGAATTACCCTTAGAGCAGTATATAAGAGGGGTAGTTGCTGCAGAAATGCCAGCTTCATTTGAAATGGAAGCCTTAAAAGCACAAGCATTAGCAGCAAGAACATACTTTATAAATAAATGGATTACAGAAAATCGACCAATATCGGATGACTTTCGGATTGACCAAGCCTATTACTCTGATGATGAGCTTAAGATACGCTGGGGAGGATCCTATCAGGAGTACTCAAATAAAATTAATCAAGCAATTAATGAAACTAAAGGAATGATTCTTACCTTTAATCAGCAGCCAATTGAAGCATATTATTTTTCCACTTCAAATGGGTTTACTGAGAACTCGGAGGATGTCTGGAGCGCTGCTATACCATATTTGCGTAGCGTAGAAAGCCCGTGGGATACTATTTCGCCGAATTTTCAAGTGACCAAAAGCATACCAATATCGGAGGTCCATGAGAAACTAGGACTTGCAATCCCTGTAACAGCATGGAATGGTGGTGGAGATCAGATGCCAAGAATAGTTGCAACTAAACGCTCAAATGCACAGCGAATTATTGAGATGCAAATTGGAGACCAAACATTTTCAGGTCGTGAAGTCCGCGAGCGTCTCGGCCTTAACTCTACCCATTTCACGATTAGCATCAAAGATGGCAAAATGCACTTTACAACCTATGGATATGGACATGGGGTTGGTATGAGTCAGTGGGGTGCAGAAGCAATGGCTAGAGACGGCATGAAGGCAGAGGATATAACTAGATACTTCTATCAAGGCACTGACATCGAGCCATACATTCAAATTGCTAGCTTGCTGCCAAAAATTAAAGACACAATAGCTGCAACAAATGAAGCTAATCAAGTGGCGCAGACAGATGTGAGTAGCTAGAAGTTCAGATGGATGTGTGGGTTAAAGTACTTAGAATGGGCTCAGCTCGCTCTCAAGGCCTCTGGTATTGATATTTCTAAGTTCGATATCCCTAAGCTTCAAACTCGCAAAATACGCTCAAACAGGTGAAGCTTTTTTGGGGATATCTTCACTAAGAAATATTAGCATACCTCCGACAAAGTTCGTTCGCTAAACCCATCCCAAGTACTTTTACAGGGTAGACAACGCTTGAGGCTGCTCAGCGAAACCATTCTCTTCACACAGCTCAGCTTAGTTGTATAAATGATATTGTATGTTGTACATCAGAAAAGATGGGCTGGTGTCGATGAGCGAACCTTGGTGAAGGCTTTTAGTAGTGCTTGACGAAAGGTTGGCATATGGCTCCGCATAAGCAACACACAATTTTTTAAAGTAATATGTGGTGTAGGTATCGTTTTGTGAACTGTTGTTGGAGGCTTTCTAGTAGTGCTTGGTGTAGACTTGGTAATATTAGCTCCAACTGTTTGAGCGATTTGTGCGAGTTTTGGAGATTTACCAAGTCAAACTTTAGCACTTCTTAAAGCCGGAAACCTATGTGAGTAAAATGATATCAAGCCACATATTATAAATTACAAAAAAATTCATGCAACCCTGTATACTTAGGAAAAATATGGACACACTGGAAATTGAGGTGATGTCCAAATGGAAAATGAAAACAAAAACCAAAATTCAGAATCAAATCCAAAAGTACAATGGTGGAAATCCCTATTAGGGAAGAAATGGACTTTTCCAGCGATTTATTTAGTGGCCTCTGTACTCATTGTAACTATTTTGTGGACAAGAAGTGATACTGGTAACTACCAGTTAACGAAGGATGACAGCTTATTCAATGAGCAACAGGAAATTGTTCAGGAAGAGCCAATCTCAGCAGAACCTAGCTTAGACATTGATGGTCTAGAGGCTGAATATGCTGGTGAGGAAGCAGTTCCAGTAATAGGCGAAGAGCCGAAGATTATGTGGCCACTAGAAATTACTGAGAATGCAGAAATTGTTCGTCAATTTTACGATCAAGCAGCAAGTCGAGAAGATCGCATCCAGGCAATCTACGAATATCAGAACACAATCTATACAAGTAGTGGGATTGATATTATCAAAGGTGGCGAGCGATTCGACGTACTAGCAGTAGCTGACGGTAAAGTTGTAATGGCTGAAGCAGACGTGCTTCATGGCAACAAAATTAAAATTGTACATGAAGACGGACTTGAAACAGTTTACTCTAGTTTATCGTCTATGAAAGTGGAAGTAGGAGACCAAGTAGCTGCAGGTACAGTTATTGGCCAAGCAGGAAAGTCTGAAATTAAGAAAGACCTACCAAACCATCTATATTTCGAAGCATACCGCTCTGGTGAAGTTGTCGATCCAACTTCAATTCTACCAGCATTACATGACGAAAGAACCTAAAATGTATTTTTAAAAGAGCGTGAGGACGCGTTGTCCTTACGTTCTTTTTTTCGCCATTAAACAAATTTAAGCATATCTCATTTCCTGCCTCATATAATGTAACAACATTCCTTAGTAGGAGGCGAGGAAGTTTGCATGATTACATCAAAGATAGAACCCTGAAAATTGCGAATCACTTTTTAGATACTCAAGATACAGTCCGTGAATTGGCAAAAAAATTCGGTGTTAGTAAGTCGACAGTCCATAAAGATTTAGCAGAGCGTTTACCTGATATTAATCCAGAATTAGCAGACAGAGTTAAGAATATTTTGGAGTACCACAAATCCATTCGCCATTTAAGGGGAGGAGAAGCAACGAAAAACAAATACTTAAAAGAAAAAGTAGAGGAGTAAACAGCGAAAGAACACAGTAGAAGAATACAGTGAAAGAAGTGCGTCATTTAATTAAAATGAATTTAAATGTGACAATTAAAAGAAAAAGTGTTTTTATTGAGATTTCGTAAAGGATTTTATCGTTTTTTGTCGAACAACATAGTATTACACGATTATACGGGGAGGAAAAGGTACCCAATGATGTTTGGCAAAGACATAGGAATCGATTTAGGAACAGCAAATGTATTAGTCTACATTAAGGACAAAGGAATCGTTTTAGATGAACCTTCAGTAGTTGCTATAGACAATACTACTAATCAAGTGCTCGCAGTAGGGGAAGAAGCTCGCAGAATGCTAGGGAGAACTCCAGGCAATATTGTTGCAATTAGACCTTTGCGAGATGGAGTCATAGCAGATTTTGATATGACGGAAGCAATGCTTAAATATTTTATAAAGAAAACAATTGGTAGCCATATGCTTTTCAAACCTAGAATAATGATTTGCACTCCAACAAATGTAACATCAGTTGAGCAAAAAGCTGTAAAAGAAGCAGCTGAGCGTTGTGGAGGCAAAGAAATTTATTTGATGGAGGAGCCAAAGGCAGCTGCAATCGGCGCAGGCTTAGAGATATTTGAACCGAATGGCAGTATGGTTATTGACATAGGCGGAGGGACGACAGACGTAGCAGTTCTATCAATGGGAGACGTCGTTACCGCCACTTCTATTAAGGTTGCTGGGGACAAGTTTGACGCAGCAATTACAAGATACATAAAAAATAAGTATAAATTATTAATTGGAGAGCGAACCGCGGAGAACATAAAAATTGAAGTCGGCACCGTATATCCAGGCATGGAAGAAAAAACGATGGAAATCAGGGGTAGAGACCTAGTCTCAGGCCTTCCAGTTACAATAACAATAACCTCAGAAGAGATTCGTGAGGCTCTAGAAGATCCTATTACAGCTATTGTAGTAGCAGCCAAAAGTGTACTAGAAAAGACGCCTCCAGAACTTGCATCGGATATTATTGATAAAGGCATAATGTTAACTGGTGGTGGAGCACTCCTTAACGGACTTGACAGGCTATTAACTGAAGAGCTTAGGGTTCCAGTCCTAATTGCTGAAGAACCGATGGAATGTGTCGCCAGAGGAACTGGCATAGCGTTACAAAACATAGACAAATTATCGAAAACACAAATCAATCGATTCTCTAGAGGATTATTTAGATAAGAAACAAAATTAAAAGCTTCATAGAGGGGCTTTTAATTTTGTTTTTGGCGTTAACATTTTTTATACATTGACGATAATTATAGAGAGCATATATTATGATGATTAGTATCTAGACTTAATAAACAAAAAAGTAGTTTTTAAATATATATTTAAATAAATTTAATTTGTAACTAAGGAGAATTAACGATGCTACGAGGGTTATATACAGCGGCTCAAGGGATGAAAGTTAATCAACAAAGACATGACATTGCGAATAATAACTTGGCGAACATTAATACTCCTGGCTTTAAAGGTGAGGAAGCTGTTGTACGCTCATTTCCAGAAGAACTATTATTTTTCATGGGCAAAAAACAGCATAGCCATGTTCCTGCTCATTCTCGAGTTGCATCACACTTGGGTGGTCAGCCACCGAGAGTAGGCTACCTTCATCAAGGGGTAACGGTGGAAGAGATAGTCTCACGTTTCGCTCAAGGGGCAATCCGAGAGACAGGTAATGAGTTTAATGTTGCAATTATAGATGGATTAGATGATCAAAAAGGCTTTTTCGCTGTAAAAAAAGACCTAGATAGCGACGATGTTTTTTATACAAGGGCAGGAGATTTTAGACTCCGCGAAGTAGACGGTGTTCAATACCTTGCTACTCAAGACGGAGAATTTGTCATGCAGCGTGAATTAATCGCGGGGGTTGGATTTACAGGTCAATTAATGCCAGTTGAAATTATTGAAGAAGATTTTGTAATTCATTCCAATGGAAGCATAGAAGTGTTTGAAACAGGCTTTCCGCCAATCCAAGGTGAACTTCATCTTGTTCAATTTGCCAATGAACAACTGCCAGGACTTACTAAGGAAGGCCATGGCTTATTTAGAATAAACGAAGACTTCTTAGGGGCTGGATTTGAACCAGAAATAGCTCAGAATATCCAGACTAGACAGAAGTTTATTGAAGGCTCGAATGTTGATCCTACACAAGCGATTATGGATATGATAATAGCCCAGAGGGCGTACGAAGCTAACCAAAGGGTTATCCAATCATACGATCGCAGCTTAGAAAAAGCTGTAAATGAAGTAGGTAGAGTATAATCGCTAAAATAATAACAACATGCTTACTCGTAGGAGGTAAAAGTATATGAACCTATCCCTTCACATAGCTGCGTCCACAATGCGTAGTGCGGGCACGAAGGTAGATTTAATATCAAACAATATAGCTAATATAGATACTATAGGTTTTAAAGCAAGCAAAGCTTCATTTCAGGACCTATTGTACGAACGTATTAATCAAACAGAGCGCATTAATTTACCAGGTAGAACAACGCCATTAGGCTTTCAGTATGGTCATGGTGTACGTATAAATGGTATAACTCAGGATTTACGTCCAGGCGCACTTAAGGAGACGAGTAACCCATATGATGTTGCCCTTACAGGCCCAGGTATGTTCCAACTTATAGTACCACCTGCAGAGGCTGAAAGACTGGGAGTAAGTGACGAAGCAATGGGTGTCTATGCCCAACTCTTTGATAACGAAGATTACGGATATGTCTTTACCCGCGACGGCAGTTTTCGCCTTGATGTAAGAGGCGGGTATAGCTCTTTAGTAGATGCTAGGGGTTATCAGGTATCAGACCGTCTTGGCAATCCTATAGAATTTGATTTTGATGTTGAGAGCTTTAGCATAGATAACCAAGGAAACCTTTTTGTTAATGAAGAGGCAGCGCCGCATACACAGCTAATGCTGGCTAATTTCAATAATACACAGGCTCTCCATCATGCTGGTAACAATATATTTGTAGAAAGACAATTTGTCGAAGGAAACTTCCAAACAATCAACGATAATCCAGATATGTTTCAGAATACACAATTTGCCCAAGGCTTCATAGAAGGCTCTAATGTAGACATTATTGAGCAGATGACGGAGCTAATTAATGCTCAGCGTATGCTCCAATTTGGCGCTAGAGCAATTCAGTCAACAGACACTATGATGGGACTAGCGAACACAATTAGGTCTTAATCGATGTGAATAGCGACCTAACATTGTGAACTAACATTTAAAACCAATAATTTGAAAATTACTATAAATAATGATACAATGCATTTGCATGTATCATTATTTTTGTTAAGAGGGAAGCGTATATGTCAGATAATCAACCGAAAAAGAAACGCAAACTAACGTCGGGCCAAAAGGCTTTACTAACGACTATGAAAATACTTTCAGTACCAATTTTTGCATTTATAATGTTTATGATTGGTATGGCAACAGGCTATCGATACGGTGGTGGCGCAGCTGGAGAAGTATTTGAAGGATCAACGTGGCGCAATATTTTTTTGATAATATTTGGGTAAAAAGAGCTTTGCAACATCCAGTACGTTGCAAAGCTCCTTTATGTGAACTCCCCTAGGAGAGATATACCTAGTTTACAACAAAAGCTTAATAGTCATTCGTACATAAAGGCGTTAAATGTTGCCATCGAAAAATTAAGAAAAATTAAGAAAAATAAAAAATATTGAAAGGAGCATACCATGTTAACAATTGAAGAAATTAAAGAAATTATCCCCCATCGCTATCCATTTTTACTAATTGACAAAATCCTAGAGGTGGAAGAAGGTCAGCGAGCAGTAGGAATTAAGAACGTTACAGTTAACGAGCCATTCTTCCAAGGGCATTTTCCTGAATACCCTGTAATGCCTGGAGTTCTAATTGTTGAGGCTTTAGCACAGGTGGGTGCTGTAGCAATATTGAAATCCCCTGCTAATAAAGGCAAACTTGTCCTTTTTGCAGGCATAGATAAGCTTCGTATACGTAATCAAGTAAAGCCTGGAGATACATTAGAATTATCAGTAGAAATAACTCGCTTGAAGGGGCCTATAGGAAAAGGCAATGCAGTAGCTAAAGTAAACGGTAAGGTAGCTGTTGAAGGGGAATTAATGTTTGCAGTACAATAACAGTACGATAACAAAAAAACTGACACTCTTTAAATGAGTTGTCAGTTTTTTTATTGTAAGCTTTCTATTGATTTGTCTGGTCGTATAAGCTGGATGATGTTTTTGTTGATGCCTTTTCCAAGACACAAACAACCATTTTTACAAAATACTCTTGGAACACTGGTAGCATAGCCATGGTTTTAAAATATGATCGTAATGGTACAAATTTGTAATGTAGAACTTGAAATGGGATAATAGCTAGAATTCTTTCAAAGCGCTCTAAAGTCATCTTGTTAATGTACGAAAAATATTCTTCGCCATCAGACTGCTGGGCAATACGGAAGTCAATACGTTCTTTAGCATCTGGGTACTTTTGAACAAGGTCTTTATAAACATTAATAAGAGTTTGCTCATCGAAAAGTTTATGTACCCATGGTATTCCAATTACGTCAGATAAATGCGCTCCGTATGGATGATGATATGGTGGGAAGTTAATATATAAGCGACCACCTTTTTTTAACACCCTATAACACTCATTGAGTACTGCAATTGGGTCGTCCACATGCTCCATCGCATCGTTCATAATAATAGTATCCACAGCATTTGACTCAATTGGCATATTTGCAGCATCGCCAGTTATAAAAGTAACAGCCTCGTGCAGGCCTTTTTTGTATGCTAAATCTTCAGCTTTCTCTTTATATTTATCTACAGGATCAATACCAATTACGTATTTAGTGCCTAAGGTAGTGTAATATAAAGTTTTACCTCCTGCACCACAACCGATATCTAGTACTATTTTATCTTTAAACATTTCTTCAACCGTGGTAAACTCTTGAAAGTATCTAATGGTTTCTTCGCCACGCTCGAATTGCCACTCAGCATATGTTTGTTTTCCTTCATTTTGCAAATTAAATGGATGTACTGGGGTAGGAAATATTCTATTAAGTATTTTACAAAGTGTCACGTACAAGTCATCTGTCCCTCCCCTTAGTAATGATTCTAAATTAGTATTAGTTGCATATCTAATTTTACACTATGAACACATTTGAAGTCTAGTCATATTTCACTATAAAGCTTATGAATTAATCAGCTTTATAGAAGCAGTTTAACGAAGAAAAGAAAAAGATTCCTAATTTAGAAACAACTCACCTATATTCTTTACGGAACTTTTATAATACATTAAAAATATACAAAAGCAAAGGGCAAAACGCAAATAGAAAGATTAAAACGAAAATTGGTAGCATTAGAATAATTGAAAGGAAGTGAATAACTATTTTTTTTAATTTTTTAGAAAATACATCTTTAAAAAAAACAGGCTCATTCCGATAATATATGTGTTTATATTAATTGGATGGTATTCGTAGCCATTAATAAATTCTGCAATGTACATACAAAGAGGAGGAACTAGCATGATAATACAAAAGTACAAAAAAGGAATTGCTACTGTCATGGCATTTCTAATGATTATTTCCCTCATGCCTGCTGTAGCACAGCAACCAGTAGGGGCTGCTTCAGATTTAAACTTTGTTTTCCCAAATATGGAGCAATCTAATCCCGCAAATGCGGTCACAGTTATAGATCAAGTGCTACGATTGGATGGTCATTATACAGGAGCCGAATTAGTAAGTGTGCAAATGATAATTAAAGAGCTAAGATCATGGGACACTAATAATTATACAGATACTAGCAAATATACATACGGTCAAACACATGACTCTGCAGGCGCAATGATTTTACCTAATAATGAAATAACAGTGCCTGCTATTGCGTTATACAACGGTTTAAATGAAATAGAATTTGTCGGTACAGACATATATGGAAGTGTAATACGTTCAAGAGTATTTGTTAAATATCAGGATTCACCAGCGCTTTATGATTTAAAGGTTCAAGGAATTCCTCCAGTAGAAGATCTTGTAATTAGAGATAGTCAGGAATTAACAATTGTTAACCAAGGCTATGTAGCGAATCTACAAACTAATTCTGTGCGTGTAATTGGACATGCGCCAAACGCCCAGTCTGTTAGAGTTGAGGTTGTGAGCGCTGACGGTTCTGTCAGACGTATTGGAAACGACGCTATTCCAGCCCAATTAAACCCAGCAAATAATCATGCTTTTTCAGCCTTAGTGCCTTTAAGGCCAGGAGTTAGCACTATTACAATTATTGCTACTAGTAATACACATAAAGTTCAAACTACACGTAACTTGATGTTTTACAATGGCAATCCGACATTTTATGATGCAACGGTTGAGGTTGCCCCAGGTGGGACAGCTAATACTCATAACCTATTAGATAGACCATATATAGATATAACTAATCCTGAAGACTATAATCTAGATACAAAGCTTATGGTTAATAAGCCTACTGATTTTACTGGTACAACTCCAGCAGCGATTGATGTAGAAGTAACAAGAAGGGTAACTAATGTTAATGGCACTCAGGTTAATGAGCAGACTAGTATTGTGAATTTTGAATCTCAGCCACTAGATAGTCCTGATCAAGCAGTGCTAATTTTTAAGCCTACAGGACCATTCAATCTTCACATCACAGATGAAGATAGTGAACATGGATTTAGATACGAAGTGCGTATGCGAATTGTGGATGGTGATGACATTTGGTCAGCTAACTATGATATAACGGCTAACAACCAAGGTGCTAATGCTGGTATGCTACAATTTACATTACAGAATGCAAATCTTCCGCGTATTACAAGTATGGAATTAGTTAATGGTGTTAATCAAGCTACTGCGGGTACTTTGACAGGGACTAACCTGCACAACGAGCTAAGAAACCTCCCGAGGACACCATTAAATAATAGCGTTATTCAGCAAACACCGTTTTATATAGCAGTAAATCTGTCTAATGCTAGCTCATATCATAATTCGACTCAGACTGCGTTAGGGCATTTTACAATAAATGGCTCGGCACCAGCAGCTATAGGTTTTCCTAACCAAAGTTCTGAAGCGAATAAGACGATTTTCTTGAGAGTTGATTCATTAGCTCAAGTAGGCACACAACCGCTTAATCTAGTTTTTGATAACGACACTGGTGCTGCACCTAATCCGGTTGATGCTATGAGTGTAAATGTCACATATGTATTTTCGCCATTTATGGACTATGAGCAAATTATACCTAACCAGTCATACAATATACCAAATATAACAGAGTCGTTTGTTATAAATACCCTTGGTAACTTTCGAGGTACCCTGTATAACATTCGTAACGTAGATAACATTAAGTATTCACCTGTTAACGAAAGAACGGCAGAACTATTTGTTAACGGCCAATACATTAGATTAGAAAAAATTGATTTAGACGATCCTACCAGATTTAGATTAGAAGGTGCGACTCTAACGGGGGATGACCGTACTGGTCTAGCAGATGTAATGGGAGCTTTAAAGAACGGTAGAAACACACTTGAATTTCGTTATGACGACGGAGTAGATAAATACGAACGCACAATTAATTTCTTTATTATTTCAACCAATATTCCATATATACCTGCTACAAGTGTGAATCAGAATACTGGACAAACTAGAACTTTACCGAATAATTCATGGAATCCAGCAATATTCCCATATCAGACTGAGACTGCAGTTCCAGATGCCTTTAACTTTAATGTAGATAGTAGTGGGCGCGATTTTATTGGTAGCAACGTATTAGATACTTATAATATATTCGGTTCATTTAAAGTTACAGAAGTTGTTGCTGGCAACCCACAAAGTTTCCCTACTGGCAATCGCCTGGAAGTTTACAGAAATGGAATTCTATTAGGTAGCTTTAATCCAAGAATACATCAAGTGCGAATTTTTGAAAGCTATGGTAGTAGTAACTATGAGACAATTAACTCTAGTGAATTCCCTGAAGGTTTGGAGAACCTAAACGTGCACTATTATAAAGATGCCGATTATGGTGGATACTTTACTTTTGAGCTTTTAAGAGAGAATTTTGACACTACAGGAGCAGCTAACGGATACGTTTTCCGAGTCATTAATACCGATGGTATTCAGCGTGAATACTCACTGTCTGTGTCGCCACAGTATACGCCGTATAGAATTTTACATCCGTTTCGTGACTATGAATATATAGACGTTACGCGTGAAAGCGATGTTGACTACAACTTTAAGAAAGGCCGCTATGGAATTGTTAACCAGAACTACGTAGATATCGTAGTGGAAGCTGAAGGTGCGAGTAGAGTATTAGTTAATGGCCAACCAGCAGCTAGATCAAACTTTGTTCTATATGACGAAAATGGTGATCCGAAGACTTACACAGGAGTCTATAAATATACGGTTAAAAACCTACGTGCAGGTCTTAATAGACCGAATCGCATAACAATACAAGTTGAGAGTTCTGGTGGTAATAATCCACCACCAGGAATTATAGAAGTGTTCTATGCTCCTACAAACATCCCTGGTCACAATCTTTTGCAGCCATTCACATCATTGCAGGGCAGGTACTTTAATAACGAATTAGATATAAGAGTACCAAGGAACGCTACATTAATCAGATACGATGTTATGCGTACTGAAGATATGAAGACTGATGTATTTGGTAATCACGACGTTTTAATTGGTATTGCTAATTCATTTGATGGGGTTATACAACGTATGGATCATTACGATGTATATAATGCGGGATTACGCAAAAAAGGTAATGAATTTGACGCTAACTTCAGCTTATACAGAGCCTACTTTAGCAATTTCCCAAGTGATTTTGTAATGGCTAGTAAAGTCTTTTATCTAGATGCAGGTATGGCTGATGCAGATCGTTCTGTAGCACCGTTCACAGGTACGAGATATGAGCCGATAACACGTGGCTTGCTACCATTCCAGCATACGAAAACAATACCGTTTGTCGCTCCAGGCTTTACGAATGTGACTGACGACGATGGGAACTTAGTACGTAAGCTGCCGAGTTATAATGATCGTCCAGTACCATTACCAGGAACTATAGACGATACGCCAGATCCTGGTGTGCCAGATCAGTTCGATACTCGACTGAAAATGTCTGAACGAGGAACAATAACCCTAGCGTACGACCCTAATGTCACAGAAAATGCCAGTGTTGAGGTATCGATGTTCTTCTTTGATGACTACCTACAATCTTGGGTAAATATCGGCGGTACTGTTAACGGGAGAAACAATACAATCACAGCACCGTTTGATAGATTTGGATATTATGCTGTAGGAAAGCGTAAATTAACAATGCAGGATGTATTAGAGCATCCATATGCACGTAATGAGATAAATGCTATATACACAAAAGGTATCATGAAAGCTGTTAACCCTGGATTTGAATTTGGGGTACATCAGCGCATGACACGTGGAGAAGTAGCGACTGCAATAGTGAAAGCGTTACAATTGCCACTGCGCTATGATCGTACAAATACACACTTCTTTGATGTACCGTCAGGGAACTTTTACACTAATATGCTGTATGACTTTGAGCATATCGAAACAGCCGCCCACTATGGTATTGTCCAAGGGGCAGGACCTAACGAGTTCCGCCCAGGAAACGATATCACACGCGAAGAGTTTGCAGTAATACTTGCACGGGCGTTAGATTTACGATTACAGACTGACTATACAAGAGCGAAGCAGCAGCTTGACCGACTATTTATTGATGCTGATGATGTTCGTCCGTATGCAGTACCAGCAGTTCTAGCTATTACACAAGCAGGCTACATCAAAGGCAAGCAGATTAACCCTAACGATCCAAATGATGGATATATCTTTATGCCAGGTCAAACATTAAATAGACCAGATGCAGCTATCGTACTCAGCAGGGTCTTACAAGACAAACGTATGCTACCTGATTTCCCAAGGGATTTCCAAGGTAACTAAAGCACCGAAAAAAACAGCCTTTTGGCTGTTTTTTTTATGTAGTTGATGTGATACTATAGAAATGTTATGTAATAATAATTGTTAGAGTCATATAATACTTTATACGGGGAGTAGCTTTTTATGGTGAAAGAAACAGAACACTCAGATATTAATACTAAAGGGATTGCCGTTATTGGATTAGGATTTATAGGACTACCGCTAGCATTAAGCTATTCTATGCGCGGAGCAAATGTCATAGGCATCGATGTTATCCCTGAGCTCATAGATGAAATTAATCAAGGCATATCCCACCACCTAGAGCAATATAATAATCTTACGATTAGAGATATTCTTAAAGAGCAGTTAACCGCAAAACGCTTTATTGCAACATCTAACTATTACGAGGCAAGCCAACAGGTTGATACATACATCGTAACAGTCGGCATCCCAATCAAAGATGGAGTGCCTAACTACACTTACATCGATAGTGCCTGCAATTCAATTGCCAAGGTCTTAAAAGAGGGCGACACAGTAATTATCCGTAGCACTGTCATTCCAGGTACTACGGAAGGACGCATCGCTCCATTACTACAAATGAAGTCAGGGCTTATCCCAGGTCAGGATTTCTACCTGGCCTATGCTTCTGAGCGCATCGCTGAAGGCAGGGCATTTGTGGAATTTGAGTCGATGCCCATAGCATTAGGTGGAATAAATGAAGAAAGCGCTAAACGTGCGAAAGAAATTTTAACTATTGTAACTAAAGCAGAGGTAACTATCTCAAGCATTAAAACCGTCGAAACGGCTAAAGTTATAGAAAATATCCAGCGAGATGTAAATATTGCCATGGTTCAGGAGTTTGCGCGCTTTGCCCAGGCCTTTGATATAGACACACAAGAGCTAATTAAAGTCGCTAACACACATACGCGCGTAAATCTTTTAACACCAGGCCCTGGTGTAGGCGGTTATTGCTTACCAAATGCCTTTTACTACCTAGAGCCAAGGGCAGAATCTCTTGGAGTGTCGTTAGACTTATTACGCACAGCTAGAAATATAAATGATGGTGTACCTTCAGCGATTGTAGACAGACTCGAGCAAGCACTCGGAACAATTCATGGGAAGAAAATTGCTGTTTTAGGACTTGCTATGAAGGACTATTCTAATGACGATCGCATTAGTCCACCAATCGATATAGTTAATATATTACTATCTAAGGGTGCAAAGGTTTTTGCCTATGACCCTGCAGTAATTACTACCTATGATTTTAAATACCCAAGCTTGTACGATTGCGTTCAAGATGCCGATGCACTTATGCTGTTAACGATGCAGGAAGAGTTTCGTTACCTAGACTGGGCGGAAGTAATTAGTAAGCTAGCTGAGCAGGCAGCTATATTTGACGCTAAAAATATAATAAGTCTAGAAATGCTGACGGATGGAATAAAATTACTAAGAATATAGGGAGAAAGCACACGTCTATGAATAAAACAGCAACGAAACTAATTATGCTCTTACTATGTACGAGCATAATTATATTAGTTATAGTTCCACCGATTGCAGTAGAAAGCACACAGAAATACACTCAAGACAGAAATCCCGAGCGTAATGTAGTCGTATACGTAGATGGAAAGAGAATAGAATTCCCCCATGGGCAACCATATGTAGATAGTAATTTCAGAATAATGGTTCCAATTCGCTTTGTTTTAGAGGCAATAGGTGCTAAGATTTTTTGGAACCAAGAACATCTACAGGCTACCATCATTAAAGACAATACAATTGTCACGATGACAACTGATAAGCCTGAATACATAGTTAATGGACAAGAGATGTTAATGGATACTGCAATGGTATATAGTAAAGAGCTAGGAACAACATTTGTACCAATTCGGTATGTTTTAGAAGCTTTACAGGCAGAAGTAAATTGGCGTATGGAAAATGGTAATGATGTAATAAATGTGCACTCTCCAGCACAGCAAATATCTGTTATTACAAAAGACCAGCAATCGCTTAAAAGTGCTGAAGTTAACTTAAACCCCCTATACGATCAAGTCAATGATGTTTGGCATAGACTACAAGCGACAAATAATAAGCTATTATCTGGAAGTGAATTTCTAGAACTAACTGCTAAGGAATTGCAAATACCGAATAAATTTTACGCAAATACAGACATAGAGTATTTCAAAGTCAAGCCTTATACAAGCGAAAACATGAAAACCGATTTAAATGCGTTTCTAAAGGATTTCGAATTTGCTACTGAAGTACCTGTATTAACCTATCATCACTTACTGGAGCAAAAAAATAATAACAATTATCCAGCGAATAGTGCAATCATCAATGTCGAAGCATTTCGTGAGCAAATCGAGCTTTTACATAAAAATGGCTTTCAAACATATGGCTTAGATGTGTTAGAACAATTTATAAATGGCGAAATAAAACTGCCAAAGAAAAGTGTTTTTATAACCTTTGATGATGGATATTTAAGTAATTACGTTTACGGCTATCCAATACTGAAGGAACATAATTATACAGCAACAATTTTTGCAATCACTGATATGATTAGACCAATACCAGAAACATTTAATACAAGCAGAATAAATTTCATCAGCTGGCAGGAAATTAATCAGCATAGCGATGTATTTACAATAGAAGCCCATAGCCATAATCTGCATCGCCTAAGTAACAACTTAAGTCACCTAATAACCGTACCGTATAATGAATTAATTAATGATATGAATGAAAGTCGAAAGCTTTTGAAAAGCTATATCAATCATGACTCGGTTTACTTTGCATATCCCTATGGACAATATAACCTGCAGACAATTCGAGCACTTAAAGAAACGGGCTATCGCTTAGGGTTTACAAATCGCCCTGGAACAGTAAGACCTCATAGTGACCCTTATCAGATAAACAGATTTGGCATATATCCATGGACAACAATTGATAACTTTAAAACTTATGTGGGGATAGAATAGTTGGACAGTTAGAAAAGAGAATTAGACATTTTTAGGTGTTAGATAATTGAACAGTGGAAAGTTGGAAAGGTTG
This sequence comes from Desulfuribacillus alkaliarsenatis, assembly GCF_001730225.1. Lineage (NCBI taxonomy): Bacteria > Bacillati > Bacillota > Desulfuribacillia > Desulfuribacillales > Desulfuribacillaceae > Desulfuribacillus > Desulfuribacillus alkaliarsenatis. The sequence goes on from NZ_MIJE01000030.1 coordinate 183,328, forward strand.
AAGGGTTTAATGGATAAGAAAGTATTGATAGTTTCCTATCTCTTTCCTCCAATTGGTGGCGGCGGAGTACAGAGGGCATTGAAAATGGCAAAATACCTAGAGCAATACGGCTGGGAAGCACACATCCTGACAGTTACAGAGGATGTGTATTTTGCGTCTAAAGATGCTAGCCTACTAAACCAACTTCCACCATCAGTGAAAATACATCGAGCCAATCATTTAGACCTAATTGGAAAATTCACTGGACAAGCAACCAAAAACAATCAAACTACTACCAATAAAGTTAGCATGAAAGCTCGAGTAAAACAATTAATTAAACCATTTCTTAAAGCACTAAAAAGCCGCATCCTAATACCAGACGAGCAAATCCTTTGGAGAAACAACGCGGTCAAGCTTGGTAAAGAAGTAATTAAAAGCCAAAATATACAAGCTATTTTCTCAACTTCAGGACCTAATACTAACCATTTAGTAGCCTATGAATTAAAGAAACACATGGACTTACCTTGGATAGCAGACTTTCGCGACCCATGGACAGATAACATGCACAGATCAGGCATATGGTGGCGAGAGAAATTAGAAGCCCGTTTGGAAAGAAAGGTAGTTACCTCTGCTGACGTAATCATGACAGTTACAGAAAGCTTTTTAGATGGATTTATTAATAAATATGGGAGCACCGCGATAAAGCGTGGTAGCGTCGTACACAATGGCTATGATATAGCTGATTATAATAATTTGAATCACACAGTGAATAATACTGATGATAATGGTGTGGATATTAGTGTGGACAGCCCTGTTGATAAACCTGTGGACAACCCTGTTCATAAACCTGTGGATGCCTCTGTGAATAGGGAAGTATCAACAGCGCCTGTGGATAAGTTGAAACTTGTTTACACAGGAATCTTCTACGACAAGAGAAACCCTAGGCTCTTACTACGTGCAATACGCGAGCTAATAAACGAAGGTCGAATTGACCAACAGAAAATTGCACTTCACTTTGCTGGAATATTTGACTATCCTGGACAATCTGCCAACTGGCAAACGGTTATAGACACAGAACTAGAAGAGCAAATTATTTTGCATGGGCAGTTACCGCACGGTCAAGCACTAAATCTGTTAGCAAGTGCAGATGTACAACTACTAATAGCAGATAGTGATAAGACTGCAGGAGCATATATACCAGGCAAACTATTTGAGTATATAGCTATTGGTAAGCCAATTTTTGCACTCAGCCATCAAGGTGAATCTACAGAAATAATTGAATCCTTAGGAAACGGAATCGTTGCTGACCCAACTTCTCTCCATGAAATCAAGAAATCACTATCGGTGCTATACCGTAACTGGTTAAACACAGGCATAGCTATAGATATGCCTGGAGACATATTAGAGAAAACAAAAAAATACCAACGCCACGAACAAGCCCGCATGCTGGCAGAGGAATTGGATATATTACATAAAAAGAATTAGGTTAATTCTTAAATGATAGTTCAAGAAACTGTTCAGGTGTTATGGTGTTTACTAGGGAATCTACAAAATCTTCAGTATTCCTGCTTATAATATAGTTTATTTTAGCGCGACTGGCACAAACACTAATTAACTCATCTTCAAAATCAATAACATCATGGCGCAAGGCAGACTTAACGTCAGCACTAGTTACATCTATGATATCTACAACTTGTAATAAGATAATTAAAGCTGAATAAACGGCTTTTTTATCTTTAATAGTGCGATTCAAAATATAATATATATCAGTAACTGAGTTAGCTGTAATAAAGCCCTTCACTTGCTTTGTTTCAACCATACGCAATACAGCTGAAGAATGAATATAAAAGGGGTCTCTCTTTTGTAAAACATCTAATATAATATTCGTATCAAATAGAATCTTCATTTCTTAAAAGGCGCTCCATTCTTGCATCATCTAAGCTATAGCCATCATCAGGAATAATACCAATTAGTTGGTTAACGATACTTTTCTTTTTTGGGGGAGAAATTTGCGCAATAGGAATACCGTTACGAGTAATAATTATTTCCTCTTTATTTACTAATGTTAGATATTTACCTAAATTTTTCTTAAATTCAGTTGCTGTTACTTCCAACACAATACCACCTCCTAAGAACATATTTTGTACGATTATTGTACTATTATACTATTAATTGTACGATTTGTTAATGGGTATAAGAATTATGGAATACTAATGTATTAAATATCCACATAGATTCTGCTTCCATAGCAAATCTCTACCTGCCCATTTGTTAACTCAGTTAATAACTTCTCAAGCACAGCTTCTTCTCCTGCCTTTGCTAAAATTGTAAATGTCACTTTATCCGTATACTCTTTACCAGCAATCTTGTAGACCTTACTGTGAAGCTCATTTTCCACCTTGCCAACCCACGTATAATCTACAGTTGCTTTTACTTCTGTATGCATAATTCTTTGCACAATACCAGCCTTATGTATCCCATCAGCAGCAGCTTGACCATAAGCACGGATCAGACCGCCAGCTCCTAGCATAATTCCACCGAAATACCTTGTAACAACAACCACTACATTCTTCAACCGCTCCTTTTTTATAACCTCTAGGATTGGTTTTCCTGCAGTTCCACTTGGTTCTCCATCATCACTAGCTTTTTGAACTTGATCATTCTCACCTATCATATAGGCAGAACAGTTATGAGTGGCATCATAATGTTTCCTTTTTATTTCATCTATAAAAGCAATCGCCTCGTTCTCGGTTTCGACAGGCTTTACGTGAGCGATAAATTTCGACTTTTTAACTATATTAGTATGCTCAGCAGAGCTAGTGATAGTCCGATATTCAAGGATTGAGAAATCTTTTCCCATGTTGGCCCTCCTAATGGAAGTATTTTTAGAGAATAATATGCCGCTCGATATCATTTTACCCATCCACAAACCGCTCAAACAGTTGGAGCTTACATTACCAAGTCTGCACCAAGCACTACTAAAAAGACTCCAACAACAGTTCGCAAAACGACACCTTCACCACATATTACCACACATTCAATTAGTAATTCTAGTTGGCTTACACTGAAAGCCCTGGGAGTGAAGTGGAACCATCACGAGCACAGCCCCTCACATTCGAGCACAGCCCTCCCACATACTCACTACTACAACTCTCGACATTGGGCACACTACTATTACGACAAATTATTTCCCAGGAAATATAAGGTTACAATATACGACAAAATACATAATTATATCAAAGGCGAACATTACTAGTTTTTGAAGCTTCGAAAGTTCGTATTTAGAGATAAATTCTAAAGAAAACACAAAAAGATATCATGTTTTCATGAAAAAAAGCTTGAAGTTTATATTTCAAACCCGTATAATGCATAAGGGACTCAAATGAACCTCAAAAATGCCACTTAATGGCTGACAACTAACCTGGAAAACCTAAAAGTTATTCCTAGATGGAGGTAGAAAGATGTCACAATCAAAAAATTACGATGTTATTATAGTGGGGGCAGGCCCTGCAGGAATTTTTTCAGCATATGAAATAGTCAAATTAAAACCAGAAGCAAAAGTCTTATTAATAGAAAAGGGTAAAGATATTAACAAACGTCATTGCCCAATGATTGCAAAAGATATTGCCTGTGTTAACTGTAAACCTCACTGTTCTATTATGACAGGGTGGGGTGGAGCAGGAGCATATAGTGATGGCAAGCTTACACTTACAGCTGATTATGGTGGTTGGTTAGATGAATATTTAGATACTAAGCAGGAAGTCATGAAATATATCAAATATGTCGATGAAGTATATCTACAGTTTGGGGCTACCGAGAAAACATACGGATCCTACGATGAGAAAGTAGCAGAAATCGAGCGTATGGCAGCAACGGCAGATCTTAAGCTCATTCCGGCTGAAATTCGACACTTGGGTACTGAGAATAATCTATTACTATTGTCGAAAATCCGCGATTACCTGCGCGACAAAATTGACTTAAAGAGTCTGACGACTGTGAAAGAAATAATTACAGAAGATAATAAAGCAACTGGTATTATATTAGAGAACGGGGAAGTCTATACTGCACCTTACGTCATTGTTGCCCCTGGAAGAGTTGGATCTGACTGGTTCCGTAGCGAATGCTCGAGACTAGGGCTAGCACTTACCAATAACCAGGTAGACATAGGCGTCCGTGTCGAAGTACCTGCTAGTAGCATGGAACACATTACCCGCCATATATATGAAAGCAAGCTAGTATACTACGGCAAGAAATTTGATGACCCGATTCGTACATTCTGCATGAACCCATATGGGGATGTCGTAGTCGAGAATACTGATGGTATTATGACAGTAAACGGTCATAGCTATGCGACTAAACGCAGCAAGAATACTAACTTTGCCTTACTTGTTAGTAATAAATTTACTGAACCGTTTAAAGAGCCAATAGCCTATGGTAAATATATCGCAACCTTAGCTAACATGCTAGGTGGAACAGTAATAGTTCAACGTTTTGGAGATTTAAAACGTGGCCGTAGATCAACTAAAGAGCGCATGGCTCGCGGTCTAGTACAACCAACACTAACATCAGCTACACCCGGAGATTTATCTCTAGTATTCCCATATCGCCAACTAACGAATATCATTGAAATGTTAGAAGCCTTAGATAAGGTAGCTCCAGGAGTAGGGAGCGAGCATACACTTCTATACGGTGTAGAAGTGAAATTCTACTCATCGCGCCCAGAGCTATCTAAGAAACTAGAAACCAATATTGATAACATGTTTGCCATTGGCGATGGAGCTGGTGTAACAAGAGGTTTGGCTCAAGCAGGAGTAAGTGGTGTAGTTGTTGCAAGAGAAATAGTTAAGCGAATGGGTTAAACAGTCTGGAAGCAGGAATATTTAACTATATAATCAAAAGGATGTGGATATGAGTGTTCCACATCTTTTTTTGTGGTAGAAATTGACTCAGGGGCGCAATCAACGTATTATTAAAGTAATATATGTAGCTAAATAAAGGAGGTTGAGTTCAAGGTGAAGGAGCCAACAAAAATTACAAACAATAAAGAACAATTGCTTAAATTAAGTGAAGAATTAATGAATGTAGAAAAGGAACGTATTGCTGGACAAAGTGGGGTAACACTTGCTCAACTTGAACATGACCTTAATGATATAATTAAGAAAGCAGAGATTGATTATGAAACTAACAGATGAAAAAATTAATAACGTAATGAAAACAGTGCTGATTGAAACGGAACTTATAAAAGACCAGTACGCTATTCAACTAGTTTACATATTCGGCTCTTACGCAACGCATAAAGCTACTAGCAGAAGCGATGTAGATATAGGTATTTTCATAGACCCGCAATCTAAGTCGGACAGTAATAGGTATTCGCAAATCAAACTGGAATTACTAGATAAGTACACATCAGCATTAAAAAGAGATGACATTGATTTGTTGATTCTGAATCAAGCTAATCCGACACTAGCTTTTCAAATTGTAAAGTATGGCAAACTAATCTATCAACAGAGCCAACTAACGAAAGTATTATATGAAAATAAGGTATGGAAAGAATATGCAGACACAGAGAAACAGCGGAAACTTTTAGAGCTACAAGTTGAGCGAAGAATGAAAAAGTTGCTAGAATAAATATTATGCAAACTGCGGGAGGATTTCATATGGTCGCTAAAGATGTGAAGGTAATGCTAACAAAGAAAATAGCTGATTTGCAGAAAAATATACTACTACTAGAGCAAATTAAGGCGGAGATTAGTATAGACAATCTTCATGAAGATGAAGTAAAGTACTGGGCAATCGAAAGAGGTTTGCAGCTCTCGGTAGAGATTGTAATAGATATCGCAAACATACTAATATCTGCCAATGATTGGGAGACTCCAGATACATATAGAGAGACACTTTTAAAACTCGGTGAGAAAGAAATTGTTCCAAAAGCATTTGCGGAAAAAATATCTGGCATGGCTCACTTTAGGAATATCTTAGTACATGATTATTTGGAGATGGATGAGAACATTCTTAAGGAAGTTTTAACTGTTGGAATCGCAGACATAGTTAAATATATTGATTACGTTAATAGATACCTAAAGAGTTAGCTGAAGACTAAATTCAGCTAACTCTTTTATATCTAATGTTATTGTTCGTTAACTATTGAATTAGCCACATTATCCTGTAAAATCGCTAAACGTAGTTCAAGTAACAGAATTTCCCTCTCTGTAAGTTTACTACGTGCTTCTTCATCATATAACGCATGCTCGATATTCTCAATTTGACGTAGCTCTCGATCGACAATTTGCTTTTCAATTGCCAGCGGATTCGTCATTTGAATACCTTCGTCATTAAAGTTCCAAAAGCGGAAAAATGTCGTTTGCTGCATCATCCCAGCATCAGGTACAGGCATTAAACTCTCTACTTCATATTGATAAATATATGGCTCATCCTTACCAACCCAGACAGTCCACTCCATGGTTGTTCCTTCCATACCATTTGCGCTAGTAACATCTAATGTGAAGGTAATCTTATCAGATAGCTCCCCGAGAATTCTTTCTTCACCAACAATAGTTGGTTGTTTACGGTAGGTATAGCTTAGATCGGTTAGATTATTGTCACCGTCATTTAAATCTACTAGCTTCAGTAAATCCTTAAATGGCTCGTTAAAATCCATACGCTCTGGGAGTACAAGTCCGTAGCGACCTTTCCAGTCAACAGGGAATCCAGCTTCATTAACTAAGCGCTTCCACATATTGTCTTCGTGTAGATACATATAATCTCCTGATTCGTAATAGCGGAATGGATTACCTAGCATTCTTGCGTTTACAGATATCCCTTCGTCTTGAATGATAATACCATCATACATACTTGTCGTACGACGTTTTTGTATCTTAGATACAACCCAGCCGCTATACCAGAAACGCTCACCATTATCGTTTGAATAGTTAACTGCAGTCTGCCAATAATCGCGCCATTCATCTTCACTAAATACTGTTTTACCATCAGTATCATTATTTTGATTTGCAATAGCATCGCTTCCTTGGGTAGAAGCAGGGTATAGAATGTCATCAGTAGCAACTCCAAGCATTGTAGCACTAGGTACAGCACTGACATGGCGATTGTCTAACACCCCATATAATGATACGGCAAAAGTAGTAACTAATAAGACACCTAAGAATACGTTCTTTGTAGTGATATAGTTTTTATTGATAATGTTAGTAGATTCTGTGCTTGGTGAATTGTGTGACTGCTCGTAACGCACGCGATGCCAGCCAGCAACTACAAATCCTAACAATGTTAACAACCAGGCCCCCTGCTGCACAGGTAGGCCATGCTCCTGTAATACGACAAAGCGATGCTCCCGAAAATAACTAGCTACATATTCATCATTACCGTCTCCAGTAATATCTCCAACACGTACATTGATAACGGTGTTATTAGTTCGCCACTGAGGCTTCATTACATATTGAGATTGCGAGCCATTACCTATCGACTCAAGTCTATATCCTGTAAGGAATCTTCTATTTTCATTACGATAGTAGCTTTGGCTTAAGGCAATAATTTCACCAGTGGCAGTAACGGTCTCGAAGCGAAACACATCGTCCTGAGCTACCCACAATTGCTTCCAGGTATATGATGTATTAGCGCCATTTGAAGTATCCGTTCCTGTCGGACTACTCGGTACTAACCTCAGTACCTGTGAAGGAGTTGCAGATAACAGCACCTCATCAACACCATTACCAGTAACATCGGCAAAGATAAATTCTCCATCAGCCACCTGTCGTAGCATATCTGGACGCAGGGTAGCTACTAATTGCCACTGTCCAGTTTGCTTCTGATACACTTCTAAGCCATCCCGATAAGTTACAAGCTCAGTATCTGCACCACCAGTAAGGTTTGCATAGCCAAGGATTGCGACACCCTCTTCCATTAACTGTTCAATAAATGGGTCATACCCTTGGGTATCCTGACTTACCTGAGCCCAATTAACCTTTTGTTCCTCTATATTTTCCATACTAACCCCTAATGCGGCGAAAGGTGTACGGCCAAAGGGTAGCATATGCTGAATTAAATGTAATCTATCGAAACGTGGAACTAACAGCTCGTAAATACCGTTATCTGGACTACCAACAATATCTAAACTCTGGAGCATATCAGTAAAAAAATTACGTTTAGGTTCAGTTCCAATAGTGGAAGTCAAGTTATCAACAGTTCCGCTAGAGATATCCACATTGCCCCCAATTGGTTGCAGGACTGCGGCAGAACGACGATCCCATAGGGTGAAAAATGAAGGAGTTATCCCCATGTTATCCACGGTTTCCACAGATAATTCCTCTAAAAGCTTGTGGAAAAAGTCCATCTGCAGGAATCCTTGGTCTAATAAGTCGTAGCGGGCATCTTTATACCTGTGGATAAAGTCTGAACCCGTACTCCATTCCATAGTATAATAAGGAAATCCTACATAATCTCGCACCATATAATTCCATAGAGCTTGTTCGATATCTGGACTAGTGCCGATTTCCATGAAAGAAGGGTTGCCAGCACCATTCTGCTCATAGCTAAACACCATATATCTACTAAGTTCCATCTGCATTGGATAAAGACCTGGGATAGATACCTGCGGGTCAGCCACCCCTTGGGTGATTATTTCTTTCGTACCATCACCAGTCACATCAGCCAGCTGCAATGGAAAGTAGTCTATATTCGTATCCGAGTATAACTTAGGGCTTTCATAGATGACTTGAAACTTTTTCGCAAAAAACAGCTCCTGCTGACTCCACATACTTGTTAATAATCCACCAACTATACATAATGTTAGTACCTGAGTAACACGTACCTTACTAGCTAAAATTTTACTAGCTACTATAAAGAGTAGAGTCAATGCAATAAAGGCGATTATCTGCTCCAAGACGGGCTTATATTCCATGCGCATCATACCGCGTACTAGTAACAGGTAACCAATAAACACCACACCGAAGGACAGTCGATACTCCTTTGGCAACATCCACGCCAATACGCCTAATAAAGCTACCGTTAACAGTACACCGTAGAGCCCATAATCTAAGAACAGCGGAAATACGACAAAATGATAAAATATAAAGGCAGCAACTGCAAATAGCACATATAAACTGTGATTCCTAATCATTGCTATCTACCTCCTGTCCTAATCCTATCAACATCCCAGCACTCATCCAGAACAACACATTCATAAAAGGAACCTCAAAGATATTTTCTACACCATTGTGCAGAATGACTGCCAACAAACCACCGAATAATCCAGCCGCAATAAATTTATAGCTAGAATTCCAGAGGGATTTCCAGACTTCTAAGCAATTTTTCAATAAGGAGCCAATCAACCACAGGAACAAACCGATCCCAATCAATCCCATCTCAGCTAAGGTCTTAGCATAATAGTTATCCACATAGATTGTTCCGAAGTGTCTAGCTCCAACAGCACCACCATAGTGTCCTAATCCTGCCCCGAAGAACGGTTCATGACGCATTCTATCGAAGGCATTTAACCAGCGGGTGACACGTCCTCCCTGAGCACTTTTTTCAAAATACTCTGGCGAGAACACATAAAGCATACGCTCCACAACTGTAGGTGCAAGCATATAGATTACGCCGACACCGACGACAGCAAGTCCAGCTACACCGAAAATCATGCGCCTATCATACATCAAGGCAAAAATCACTGCCACAACCCCAACTGCTGCTCCGAAGGCTAATAGCGCACCCCGTGAGAAGGTCAGTAATAGACATAATGCCATAACTCCAGACATGCCGAGTAACACAAGCGACCATAAGCCTGTACGACTCAATAGTATTTCCTTATAAGCGGCCAATCGACCAGCGGTTTTAGTAGCAGTCAGCTTTTCCATCGCCTGTCCAAGATGCCAGAAGGCTAGTCCAATTGTAATAGGAACGATAAATGCCATATAGCTGCCTAAAACATTTGGACTGCCGACGAAGGAGAATGCTCTGGTGCGCACGTTTTCACCTGCATCAACCCAGTTGCCAGGCATCGGCACTCCAGCAATATATTGATATACACCGTGGAGACCCATAACGAAACCAATCCCCACCATGATATAGATCATCGTCAGCATCTTAACGCGATCACGTATTAAGTAGAAGGCGACGAAGAAAGCCAGCATATATTGAAAGGTTGCACGAAATCCTTCTATACCGATTGAGATATAAGACATATTTAAGAATATAAGTGCAAACCCATAGACCATAATTAATAGTAATGGTTTTGTTACATCTATATTTTTTAACTCATTTAAATCTACTTCACCCATCAACCAACGCCACCCAAGAATTACTAACAATAACGCTAGTACGAGATTGTGCCATAGGGCAGCAAGGATTCCAATTCCGATTACAGATCGTAACACATAATCTACAACGGGAAAAGAAAAGAAAAGTATAAATAAAAAGGTCGTAATATTTAGATGCTGCTTTATTAAATCTAGTTGCATTATTTTTTTTAGCATAGTTCCTTCCCTTTCGTGTCTATGTGGGCTACTCATATCTCACCCGCTACCATTATTGTTATAAACAAATACAAGTATACTATAATTTAGCATATAAGAGAATGCTATTCGGTTGTTGTAATTGCGCTAGTAAGGAATTTCATATACAATTACAGATGTAGCTATAATTTTTGACGGTGGTGAAACAATGCGAATTCTACATATAATAGGTGGTGGCGAGTACGGTGGTGCAGAGCAGTACCTAGTAAACCTTGCCCGTAAGCTACAGGGAAGTCCATATCAGATTCAAATGGCTTGTTTTTATGATAGTGAATTTGCTGCTGTACTACGTAAGTATCAGATTCCCGTCCATACTGTTTTACCATCCAGTCGTTTTGATTTTACCTTAGCACAGAAGCTACGCCGTTTAATGATTCAAGAGAAAATAGATATTGTACATACCCATGGAGTAAGGGCCAATTTCTTCGGACGTTTAGCGGCTAGGAAGCTAAAGCTGCCGATAGCTACTACTGTCCATAGTGAGCTTCGCCAGGATTATCAGAACCCAGTTGCTTATATGTTAGCCTTAGGAATGGAACGGATGACCCAGCCATTAACGACGAGATATATCGCCATATCTAACAGTATTAAGCAGGATATGATAAAGCGTGGAATCCCCGAACAAAAGATAGAAGTAATTTATAGCGGAATTGATTTTGCTGAATTCGTAGAAGAAAAAACGTCAACACTAGAACTACCCCAACCACCAGTAATCGGCATAGTAGGGCGTCTACAGGAGGTTAAAGGTCATCGCTATGCTATTATGGCTATGCCTGCTATTTTGCAGAAGTATCCAGAAGTGAACCTTGTGATTATCGGTGATGGCCCGCTTAAAGAAGATTTAATGAAGCTAGCGAAGCAGATTCAGGTGGCTGACAACGTTCACTTCCTTGGCTTTCAGCAATCCGTCTCTAGTTTATTGAATCAATTCGATATCTTCCTAATGCCATCCCTATCTGAAGGGCTAGGTTTATCTCTTATAGAAGCAATGTCACAAGGCATACCAGTCATCGCGTCTGAGGTAGGAGGCATGGTTGATGTAGTCCAGGATACAGGAGACTTACTAACAAGCACAGGAATACTTGTATCTGCTAAGGATGCTAACGCCATAGCAGAGAATGCGAAACTACTTTTAGCAGATTCTAATATAGCCCAACAGATGGGTATGCGTGGACAAGCAGATGTACTTAAACGCTTTAATAGCGAGCGCATGATTGCAGAAATTGCTGATTTTTACGAAAAATTATGAGGTATTACTAATGACCGAAGACAACAAACGCACATTAATTAAATCAGGTATGATTATCCTAGTCGCCACGTTCTTAGGGCGGCTTTTCGGTTTTGTCAGAGAGATATTCATTTCTGCCCAGTATGGTACATCTGCACAGGCAGAAGCTTACTTCATCGCCATTACAATTCCTACTATATTAATAGCAGTTTTACCAGGCGCTTTAAATTCTGTGTGTACCCCCTTATTTGCTGAATATAAGGAAAAGGGTGACTTGAAAGGCTTACAACGTCTTTTCAATACAGTCACAACCCTTGTCCTACTAGGCACTCTACTGCTCTCAATTCTAGGGGGCTTATTTGCATCTCAGATTGTATCAGTTCTTGCACCTGGATTTACAGGTGAAGTTCGGGAACTGACGGTAGAACTCGTTACATTAATGATACCTGCAGTGGCCCTAATAGGTTTAATCAGTATCTTTTGGAGCTATTTAAACGCCCAGCGACACTTTCTAATGCCAAGCCTTGGTCCTCTTGTTGCCAGCTTAATTGTAATTATCTCGATTTTTACACTCGTGCCTAAATACGGTATACATGGATTGACAATCGGTACAGTCATTGGTTTCTTTTTTCAAGGGATTATTATGTACCCAACGGTAAGGAAACACGAGATACAGTTCGGCTTTGGCCTAGACTTGAAGAATCCAGAAGTAAAACGCTTCTTTATATTAATGATACCTATAATTCTAGGAATGTCTATTAACCAGCTTAATGTTATAGTTGATCGTATCCTTGGGTCAGGATTAGAAGAAGGTAAATTCGCAGCCTACATATATGCGACGCGTATTTACCAACTGCCAATTGGGATGTTTATTGGTGCAGTAACATTACCTCTATTCCCGCTGTTATCCCAATACGCTTCCCAGGGTAGTATAGACAAGCTTATCTCGACAATGTGGAGCGGGTTAAAGATGCTAGCCTTTATTATGCTGCCAGTAACGGCTGTTGTCATGATTATGGGCGAGCCAATCGTTAGATTACTATTCGAGCGGGAGGAATTTACCAGACAGAGTACACTAGAGACTAACTGGGCGTTACTATTTCTGGCTATTGGTTTCTTTCCATATGCAGCGAGAGATTTACTAACGAGGGTATTTTATTCATTACAAGATACTCGTACTCCAGTAATTATCAATACAATCACAATTACACTGAATGTTATCTTTGCAATTATACTTGTTCGCTTCTTGGATCAAGGTGGACTAGGGTTAGCGATGGCCCTTGGAGGTATTGTAAATCTCATACTTATGCTCTTTATTATTCGATACAAGCTTGGAGTAGTTATAGACAGACATGCAATCTTACAAATCGGCAAAATAGCAATAGCGACAGTAGCTATGGCTATAACGTTACTAATAGCGAAGCCGTACTTCGCTATAGATACTACAGTTAGCACTTCGGCGATAGAACAATTGATTCAACTATTAATTCCACTTACACTTGCATGTATTATGTACTTGGTATTTACATTGCTACTGCGAGTGGATAGCCTGCATGCGGTGTTAAGGAGGAGAAGAAATCAAGAGAGTTAATAAACACAAATTTATAAAGAAGGAGTCTTAAAACATAACATTGAAAAAACAGTTCAATTTGGGTTAAAATTCTAGATAACAATGTTGGATATAGGAAGCAAGAACCTTTATACAAAGAGTAGATGGAACTGGAAGGGGAAAAATATGGCTAAAATGAAGCGGTCTAATAATCTGATGAAAAATATTAATCCTGAAAACCAAGGGCCAGACTGGTATTACCTAATACCACTAGCAATGATTGGGGCGATAGTGCCTACTATTGTTTACTTGAAAGTAGTCCCTTTGCCTCCGCATGTAGCTCAATTTTGGATGGGGGATACGAATGCTGACTTCTTTTCCTATTACAAAGCAATATGGATTCAAATATTAACTGCTATCTCTCTCATAACTTTGCTACTTGCAAAAGTTCAAAACGCTATTGAATTTAAAAAAGATAAAATATTTATTCCACTAGCTGTATATGCAGTATTTGTTATATTATCTGCAGTATTTGCAGACTCAGTATATAGAGAAGTTGCATTTAAGGGATACCCAGATCGTTACGAAGGAATGTATGTGTTGTTGTCTTACGTTTTAATTACATTTATTGCTGCACATATAGTAAGAACTGAGAATCATCTTAAGCTTGTTTTAGGAAGCTTGTTAGCTTCAGCGTCAGTATTAAGCGTACTAGGGGTTTTTCAGTATTTAGGGTACGATTTTTTTCGTAGTGAGTTTGGAAGAACATTAATTATTCCTGAATTTTATGAGAGTATTAGAGGATCAATTGACTTTGCTTTTGGTACGAACGCTATATACAGCACTATGTATAACACGAATTATGTAGGTAGTTATATGGTTATGATTGTTATTATTACGATGGTTTTATTTTTATTTTCTAGAAACCAAATAAGCAATCTCCTTTATGGAAGCATATTAATATTAACGTTTAGTAATTTGATTGGATCTAATTCGCGAGCTGGACTAGTAGGGTTTCTCTTTACACTTATTATTATGATAATTTTTATGTATGAAGAAATATTACGTAATTGGAGAAAAGTCTTATTAATCGTATTAGTTCCGTTACTTGTTGTAGGGTTGATAGATTATACTTCGGGTGGAAGAGTTGCTAGTAATATTAAGAATTTGTCATTAGATGTTCGTGATATGCTGAATGCTGTAGGGAAACAATATGACGAACCAGAAGAGCCTAAGAGACAAGCATTTAATAATATGTACCTTAATGGCAATAAAGCAACTATAGATATGACAACGGAATCAATTCAAGTACAAACGATTTCTTTAAATCAGAATTTAGATTATGATATATCGGATTTCGCTTTTTATGATACCGATGGAATAAGATTAACAACAGAGCAAACTAAAAATGCTAATACAATAACATTTAATGAATCAAATTATAATAGATATAATGTGTTGGTAATAGGAAACTTAGTTCAAGTAAATATAGGACGAGTACAGGTGAATTTGGGAGTAGATGACCAAGGGAATATTAAATATATGGATAGAAATTTGCAACTAGTATATCCCATCGATGCACCGAACTGGGGATTTAGTGGGTTAGAAAATTTAGGTTCGAACAGAGGTTATATTTGGTCGAGAAGTATACCTATGCTAAAGGAAACTATTATATTAGGTAATGGTCCTGACACGTTTCCAATCTATTTCCCTCAAGATGACTATATAGCCAAGATGAAATATGTAGGAAGCCCTCATAGAATTGTAGATAAGCCACATAATCTATATTTACAAAAAAGCATAAACACTGGGTTTATCTCGTTGCTAGCTTTTTTGACATTTGTCGGAATGTATTTATTTAAAAGCATTAGAAACTATAATGCTAGCAAAGAAAAGCAAAAAGAAAATGAAAAATTGAGAAAAATAGCTACAGTAAATATAGGGATTGCATTATCTGTTATAGCATATCTAATAAGTGCTATATTTAATGATAGTATTGTTTCAGTAGCTCCAGTGTTTTGGTTACTCATAGGTGTAGGCGTCGCCTGCAACTACATGCATGAATATTACATGAATATTACAAATTAAAGAATTTAATAATATTTCGAAACTTATAAAAAAAACCTGCGTCTAATATTGTGTAATTATAAAAGACAACTTACTAGGCGTTGTGCACACCAATAACTTTAAACATATAATAGATTCATAGAATCATATGGTGTGTAATTGTAAATAAAAAGTCATTTACAATTAGGAGGAATCTATTATATAATTGTGTATGCATGTTCAATGCTAGATTTGTCAAAATCTATAGCCTTATCTCGAAGAAAGGGGGTGGACAAATGAGAGATCAATTAAACAAAGGCAAACATTTATCAACACCCTTAAGACAAAAAAAGAGAACATTTTTCCAAGGAGGAGAAACAATAAACATGAAACAAAGAAAACTTATAGCTAGTTTACTAGCTTTCGCAATGGTTTTATCCTTAGTGATAATTCCAGTTGGAACTGCTGATGCACGTAGTGTTAACAGCGTAGACCGTGTTCCTACAGTTAAAGATGACTACAACTTTACTAGCTTCATAGTTGGTAATGACTACTCAGGTGTACCAACACTTGCTATTGAGAATGACGACGCTACTAGCTGGCCTGCTGTTCAAGAATTTAGACTAACTTTACCTGCTGGTGCTAAATGGGGTAACCAAGCGAAGTTAGACCAAATGGCAGCTGCTATGACTTTAGACGGAAGCACTTTAAACAATATGACAGGAGCTGCTCTTAACACTTTTGATACATTAGAAGTAAGAGCACTAACTGACACAGTATTAACAATCAGAACAAATGAAGTAGTTGCATCAGGGGATACTTTATTTATTCCATTAACTGCTGTAGAGCTTGATGGTATTACTGGTGAGGTTGTACTAACAGTTAATGCTAGAGATAGCCGCTTAAGCAACAGTAGCCATACAATTGCTGTTTCTTCTTCTGGAAACACGATTGCTACTGTAGGTAAGAAAGAAACGGTAACAAGAGGACCTGGAAAAGTAGGTCAACAAATTCTTATTGACGAAGCTTTAATTGGTGCAGTAAGAAACACAGTAGAGCAAGGATTTAGCATGCGTTTACCAGCTGGTTTTGAGTGGAATGACTCTATGGAAACTACTGCTAACTTTGACTTCCCTGCTGAATGGGGAACAATCACTGGTTTTGATGCTGAAATCAGCTCAAACAAGCGTGTATTAAGCGTTTCATTTAACACTGAATTTGCAAGCAACACAAGACAAACAATGCAAGTAACTCCAGTATTCAACGTTACTCGTGACGCTGCATATGGAAACGTTGTTGTTGATATCACAAATCCAAAAGGTGACTTTACTTCACAAGCTGGATTAGTAGTTGCAGAATATAAAACTTTCGGAACAACTTTAAGTGCAAAAGAAGCAGTTGAATTATTAGCTGGTAAAGATTACGGCACAAATTCTGACTATATCACTGCTGAAATTACACTAGAAGAAGTGATTGCTGACTCAATCTTACCTGGTCGTGTAATTGAATTTGAGTTACCATCATGGGTAGCTGTTGATGCAACAAATGACTTTAGAATTGTATCTTCAAATGCTGCAACTGCAATTGTAGCTAGTGATTTCGAAGTTATTACTAACAACCAAGGTCGTAACCTAAATCGTTTTGAAATTAGTTCTGATGTATTTACTCCACTAGCAAGCGGAGATAAGGCGAAGCTAGTATTTGAAATTCCATTAGCTATTGATGGAAGAGCAAGTGGAGATGTGAACTTAACAGTAAGAGGTGCAGGAGTTGAAGAGCAAACTGTTAAAGTTGCAACAGTTACTCCGCCAGCAGTTACAACAATTGATGTAGCAGATATTCGTTTAGGTATTCAAGATCAAGCTGCTCCAAACATCGTTATTGAAGAGCCATACGCAGGTGCTTGGGAAGCAGGCAAGACTGTTCAAATCGCATTAAGTTCAAGTGCTGCAGATTACTTCACTTTCACTGGTCACAGAGCTTCAGTAACTGAAGGTGACTTAGAAATCAGAGGTGTAAGCAGAAACAATAACGTATTATCATTCACTGTAGATGTAGAATCATCAGTAGCTTCAACAGTAACATTAAGTGGTATTGAAATTACAGTTAACCGTAATGCACCAGAAGGATACTTCACAGTTGATGTTCAGGGTACTGCACTAGTTGAATATACTGGTAGCTACTCTAACTCAATCGCTAGCAGAGTTGACCGTGTTAACTATGCTAATGTAGTAACAAGAGCTCCAGACTATCTAATTCCTGGTCAAGGTGAGCAACAAGTTGTTTTCTCAGTTGACTCAAGCACTTACACAGTAGGTGGCGTTGAAAGAGTAATGGACGTTGCTCCATTCATTCAAGACGGACGCACAATGCTTCCAGTACGCTTTGTAGCTGACTCTGTAGCTGTAAGTGAAGATAACATCATTTGGAACCCAGTTACTAAGCAAGTAACATTAATGAAAGGCGACCGTATTGCTCAAATGACAATCGGTAGCAACGTAATGCTAGTTAACGGTGTATCTGTAGCTATGGATACTACTGCTGAAATTAAAGACGGACGTACAGTATTACCAGTACGTTTTGTAGCACAAGCACTAGGCGTAAGCATTCAGTGGGATGATGCTACTCGTACAGTAACAATTAACTAAGGTATAGCAATATATCTTATGTATAAAAAGAAGAAGGACTCGTTTTGAGTCCTTCTTTCTTTTTATACATAAAACAAAGTTTCACAATTATACTGGCTGACATTGTTTTATGTATATAGTATAATTAAATAGATATATCCATCATCATAAATTACAATAACAATACAGATAGGAGTAGTCAGATGGAACGTTTAAAACAATTACTTAAATTCACATTTGCGTTGGTTGTATTATTAGCCTTTGTACAAACAGCTCAAGCTAGGGATATTTCCATTTATATGAACGGTAACATTGTTGAATCTTCGATACCTCCGTATAATGAAAATGGAGTAACTATGGTTCCTATGCGAACAATATTTGAAGAGTTGGGTGTAACCGTTAAATGGAATGAATCAAATAAAAACATTGAAGCTGTAAAAGAATACAAGATAGTCCGATTTTCACCAGGATCAACAACTGCTTACATTAATAATGTAAAAAGAGAACTAGATGCACCGCCAGTAATAATAGATGGCATAACAATGGTGCCATTGCGATTTATAGGTGAAAGCTTTGGTGTAGAAGTACTTTGGCTAGCTGACACTAATTCAGTTTATGTAGATACAAATTTCACTATAGTAGAAAAAAATGAATATCCAGAATTGAGTTTTCAAGACGCTTTAGAAATTGTACTATCTAATAGTACAGAATATAAAGATAAAAAATATAGCTTAGAAAGAACTGAAGAAGTAAGAGAACGTTTGGGATGGACTTTGCCAGGTATGAGAGCCGCAGGACCTGGATATGGCCAAGCAGACCTTCAAAGAAACCAGGCTACACAAGCCTTATTTAGTGCTGATGCTTCTGTAAAAATGGCAGAGTTAGAGCTTGAAATAACAATAGATCAGCTTGAGAATCGCCTGCTTACACTATATTTAGATATAATACAGAAAGAATCTGAGTACGATATACTTAATCAGCGGATTATTAATGCAAAGAGGAATTTGTCAATAGCTAAAATACAAAAAGAACATGGTGTACAAAGCACAAATGATATAAAAAAACTTTCTAACACCTTAGAACAAGAAAAACAAAGAAAAAAAATTATAGAAAAAGAGATAGATTCGGAATATATAAAGTTAAACAAAATGTTAAACTCAGATGATGAGCGTTATACACTTAAGTTTGATGTTGAATGGAAGCCGTTACAAGATTTTGATATTAGTCGGCACATTCGTCAAACTATAAACACAGACCCGTATATGCTTATGCAAAAAGATAGGATAGAACTATCAGAATACGGTGTTATATTATATGTATATAATGCGGGTCAAGAGCCCCTCAGAGCAAAAGAAATTGATGTTCAGAGAGCAAAATTAGATTTACAAAGATCTCAAGCAAATTACAATCAAACTATACTTACACGCTATAATCAATTGATACAATTGGAAAATCAATATCAATTATTATCGCTCAACTTAGAAAACGCAAGAGAACAGCTCGTCATTCTAGAAACACAATATCAGCTTGGTTTGATTATTGAGGCTCAACTACATGAAATGCAACTTGGAATCAATGAACTAGTGAATGAAAAGCAAAATATAATAATTAACTACATAAAGCTATATAAACTAATTGATAAACCATTCTTAGCTCCTGAATATATGCAGTAATTTATAGGAATATTTAACAAATACAGTGAATGTCATGTTGGCATTCACTGTATTTGTGGTATTATTAAGGAAAGGATTTAAAATTCTAGTATTTTATGAAAGGCTAAGTGGTGATAATATTGAACATATACAGTAGTCGACTAATCATAGTCTTAATTTTGATTACTCTCATTTTTATAGATGTTGTGCCAAGTGCTGCCACAGTTCAGCCGACAAAAAATACTGGTAAATTAGTAGAAGTAGATTTAAAAGAAAAAGGTATTATTGACAGATATGAAAATAAATCATATGTAACTGCTTTATCATATACTAACTTAGCACCATTAGAGGCCGTTCAAGATCGGATAGCGATTATTGACACTGGTATTTCATGGAATCACACAGCTTTATCGGATATAGATGCTATTTATTGGAGAAATGTTATATCAAATAATAACAATGTGCAAGATAATCACGGACATGGAACACAAATTGCTGGACTTCTAGCATCTAGTGGCCGGAGTGGCGCCCCAAGGGGGTTGTTACCAAATGCAAAATACATCATATTAAAAGGATTAAATGACCGAGGAGAAACTGAGGATTTTGTATTAGCACAAAGTATTCGAACTGCCGTGGATTATGGGGCTAGGGTTATTGTTCTATCGCTGGGCATATCAGTTCATTCCAATGTATTAAAGGAAGCGGTAGATTATGCTTATCAGAACAACGTATTAATAATCGCTGCTGCAGGGAATTATACTAAGCAACCGCAATATCCAGCTGCCTACCCTACAGTTTTATCTGTTGGTTCTGTTGATTCTAGAGGTATACGCTCTGCATTTAGCCCCACAGGCTATGAGTTAGATGTACTAGCCCAAGGAGAGCAAGTAACCGTATTGCAACTTGAGAGAGGAACTAGAATAGCACATGGTACATCTATGGCAGTTCCTATAGTTGCGGCATTAGCAATGGAAACAATGAGACGAAATCCAAGTGCTTCAGTGGATGAAATTATTAACCATATAATTACTAACAGCAAAAACTCGCTAAATTGGAATCAAAATATCGGTTATGGAGAAGCTGAATACCAATTAATAACGAATTCAACGATATTACAATCCTTACTTAGACATAACAACACAACACCGAATAGAGCAATGAACATACCTCGTAATGGGATAATCAGCACTCGAATCAGTAATGAGAATCAGTACAGATGGTATAAAGTAGCAGCTGGTTTTGAAGGAGATATTACTGTTACCTACAGAAATAGGGTGAATAGTTACATTAAACTAGATGTATTTGATGAGAACCTAAGATTAATTAGCTCTAGATGGCTTACTGCAGACAACCAAAGAACAACATTTCGCGTTAGCGCAGAAGGGACTTATATAAGGATTAGTAGTGATGCAAGCAACACTCCAACTACAGCTAGTTTTATTTTTGACTATCGTATTAGTGCTGACGTTTGGGAACCTAATAACACAATCAATCAAGCAAAACCTTTATCATTGCGTTCTAGTATTGAATCTACTTTACATTCTAATAATGATCAGGATTGGTTTTTTGTCGACGTAGTTGAAGCTGGTGATTTACGAATTGAAATTAAAAACGTGCCAGAACACATGGATCCTATGCTTATGGTCCGTTATGGAGGTTTTACTACTACTGTTGATAGTCACGCAGCTGGTATAGGTGAAGTTTATACAATGAGTGGATTAATCGGTCGTTATACATTCGGAGTTCGTGATTATAATTGGAATATTGTAAATTATCCGTATACAATAGAAGTTAGTTTTCAACCATCATCAGTACGTTATACTGATATTAGTCAGCATTGGGCGCGCAATGATATTCAAAGGTTATACCGACTCAATGTATTACAAGAAGCTTTTAATGAAAATCGATTTCATCCAAATCGCTATATTACGAGAGCCGAATATGCTAGCTTAATCGTTAAATCGTTAAGACTAACAATACCACCAAGTAATACACGCTCATATAGAGATGTTTCTTCAAATCATTGGGCAAGCCAAGCAATTGCCACTGCAAAACATTATGGCTTAATACAAGGATACCCAGATAACACTTTTCGACCGGACATGCCTATTACTAGAGCTGAGATAGCTATGTTAACACACAATGCTTACGGGAGAAATCTATTAGTAGCTAATACAAATAGCTTTAGTGACGTACCTAATAATTATTGGGCTAATGGACAAATAAGCTCGTTAGCTAGGAACAATATTTTACTAGGCTATCCAGATGGCTCATTTAGACCTAATTTCTATACTACAAGAGCAGAGGCAGTAGCAATTGTATCGAGACTTACTAGTAATTAGAATAAACAAGTAATTTAATGAAACAAAACACCGTATATTTCCGTCTTAAATATGAAACATATGCAGGATAAATTTATTGCTATGTAGAATTGAATATTGTATTAGTACGGAGTAATAAAGAATACTAACGGGAGAGATGATAACGTGATTATGAGAACAGGGAGAAAATACGTTTGTTTACTAACTATAATAGCGCTTCTACTTACTATGCTACCTTTTGGAATAGTACAAGCACAAAGCGCACAATACTCACCATTTCACGATGTGCCAACTAATCATTGGGCATTGCCACACATTATTAAGTCGGAGCTACGCGGAGTTGTTACTGGCTATGGAAACGGTATATTCAAACCAGACCAGACTGTGACTCAATTAGAAGCAATTGTTATGGCAGTAAGAGCTATGGGTTTAGAGAATGAAACACACAATACCAATCAATTTGCTGACACTTCTAATTATGACTTACCAACAACATGGAATGCGCGAGGATTTGTAAGTGTTGCTATTAAGCATAGCTTAATTGATGAACAGACTTTTAGACCATCCGCTGGGGCATCTCGTGCTTGGACTGCACAGCTATTGATTCGTATGCTGAAAATGGAAAATGAATTGAACATGATCGCTAGTACACCTTTTGAAGATGATAATTACATACCTGTATGGGCAAAGCCTTACGTTGCTTTAGCGGTCGATAAAAATATAATCTCAGGAATACCTAACTTATCGGGAAGCTACGACTATCGTCCAAATGATGCTGTAACGAGAGCACAGCTTTCAACACTAATAAGTCGATCTGATCGTTATATGAATGATGTTTCAGGTCAACTTCCTATAGGCATCGTGAAAAAGATAGAGGGCAATACTTTAACAATTCTAAAACCAGATAACACAACAGAGTCGGATGCTAGAGTAACTAACACTACTGCCATATATGATCAGAGTTACAGTTATATTAGTCAAAATAAAATTACAGTAGAAGATGCAATACGATACCAATTGTCAAGCAGCGGTAATCTTAGGTATATAGAATTAATAGATAAGAATTATTACGACAACTTGCCAGTCATTGAAAAAGTTAATCGTCTACAGGGTACATTAGTACAATTGTATCAAGAGCAAAGACTAATGATAGTAGAACAAGAAGATGGGAGACTATATACAGGTACTTATGCTACAGACGCTGAAATTGAAGACTTAGAACAAGGGCGAAGCATAAGTGATTCTAATCTGCATATTGGGGATGAACTAGAATTAATTTTAGGTGATAATGATATAGTTGGGATAAAGGTAATAAAATCTTCTCAAGAAGCTGTATTATCGGGAGTTATCTTTGCGATTGATATTGAAAGAGGCATACTTACTCTAGAGAATAATAATAGGTATACCTCATACACCTTCGATGATAGTGTGAGTGTAGAGTACAATAACATCAGATTTGCTACAGTTCGTGATTTGAGAAAAGGTGATGAAATACAAATTCAGACAGAGGATAACAAAATAAGCAAAATTACGCTTATAACACCATATCAAAGCAATGAATACCAAGGCACTATAGTTACTATTTCAGTACGAGACGAAGTCATAACGATTATCACTGCCGAGTCAGATCCAGTAGCTTATAGAACAAATTCGCAAACAGAATATAAAATAAATAATGTGAATAATCCAAAACTATCTGACTTAGAGATCGGAGATCATGTGATTTTTACAGTGGATGGTCGCGTAATCAAAAAATTAGAAGTGATTAATAGAAACCTCCAAGACGAAATAAGAGGTAAATTACTAAATATAAATAAAGACCTTAAGATGATAACAATTGAAACTTTAGATGAAGAATACAAGACATTTAAATATGACGATCTTTTAGATGTCTATATAGACGGAAACAAAGATGGAAGACTAGATGATTTGCTGCTAGACACAAACATAGCTATTAAGATTGATAAAAACACAATAATACGTATAACGGTTAACAACCAAATAGCTGGTACAATTGTAGGACTTGATAAAAATAGAAATACAATGACAGTTGAACATGATAATAGAACTACAACATACGAATTAAGTAATAACGTTGAGGTTCGGATGCAAGATATAAGACGTGCAATTGTTGAAGATATTAAGCTAGGTATGGAGATGGTTGCAAAACTAGAGCGAAATAAGATTATTAGAATTGATATTAAATACAAGTATTCATCTATAGTTAAAACAATTAATACGGACTGGGATAGAATTGAAGTTATAGACCCTGACAACTCTAATGATACGATTAGATATTATGTATATGAAGATGTAGTAATTATCTTTCCTGGAATTGAAGATCCTGAACTAGCAGATATTAGAGTGGATGATGTAGTCGAACTAACCTTTACTGGTTATGAGTTATCAGAGATTCGCGTAGTTCCAGCTTCTATTGGAAATATTACTTCAATAGAAGCTAGCACTAACGAAATCGTAGTAAGGAATCGAAACGAAGTTGAGAGGATTTTAATAAACAACAATTTGAATATCTATTCAGCAAATGGGAACCAGATATCGGCACCGAATTTAAATACTAATGATTTTGTTCGAGTGCAGAGAATAGGTGATAAGACAAATGTATATTTATCATCTACGCAAGAAGTTGAGTTCTTCTCTGCACTTGGAAATAGGATTTACTATTATGATAATAATGGTAATTACAGAAACCTTGCGCTAGATAGAGAGGCTCTAATCTGGCAGAGTAATACATTTTTCTTACCAGGAGACATACAGCAAGGCGCAAAAATATCACTGTATACTTTTAATAATCGTGTTCTAGGAATAAGAATACACTAGTGATTAAATTACCATTTGACATCAGACGCATTATGAGTAAAAATATTACGCATAATGCGTTTCTTTTAGTTCGTAAACGTGGGAACAGTATAACATACTATAATTCTGTATGAAAAGTTAGAGGAGTCCATAGATAGGCTTAGTTCACTCACTTGATGATTGAAAAACTATATTGAGAACGGTATTTATTTAAAAATTGTGTAATTAATGTTACTTATTAAAACAGACAAATGGTCACGTATATGATTGATGTAAGAAGCATCTTATAGATTGAAAATTTTTACAAAGGTGGAGCTTAATGAGTTACAAAAATATAAAGAGGGTATTAGATATACTTTTCTCGTTGCTATTATTGTTATTACTAACTCCGTTGATGGTAATAATTTCAATAGTTATTAAATTCAGCGAACCAAATAGCCCAATACTCTTTAGTCAAAAGCGCCCAGGAAAAAACGAAAGAATCTTCACTATATATAAATTTAGAACGATGACAACAGGAGTTAGAAGAGAAGACAGCCAAGCATCTGATACAAAACGAATAACTAAAGTAGGAAATATATTGAGAAAAACAAGCTTGGACGAGCTACCACAGTTATTCAATATTATTAAAGGCGATATGAGCTTTATAGGTCCAAGACCACTGCTCCCTCAATATCTAGAACTATATAGTAATGAACAGAAAAGAAGGCATGATGTATACCCAGGTATAACAGGGTGGGCACAGGTGAATGGTAGGAATGCGATAAGCTGGGAGGAAAAATTCAAATATGACATATACTATGTTGACAATATAAGCTTTAAGCTAGATTTGAAAATTTTTTTCCTAACAATTTATAAAATAATAAAAAGAAAAGATATAAACAGCTCAGATTCCAATACAATGGAAACTTTCACAGGGAGTAATAAAACAAATACAATGTAGTGGTGATTTATATGGCTAATCTCTTAATATTAGGTGCAGGCGGACACGGAAAAGTAGTCGCAGAAGTGGCACAAAGCATGAACAAATGGAAAGATATTGCGTTTCTAGATGATGATAAAGACCTTAAGCATGTGCTTGGTTATAAAGTTATAGGTGAAATAAATCAATACGATAAATATTATAAGCACTACTCTCATGCATTTGTAGCAATAGGAAATAATAAATTGCGGTTAGAATTAATAAATGAGCTTATCAAAAAAGGGTATACCGTTCCAACTCTTATACATTCCTTTACTTCAATTAGTGCAACATCACAAATTGGACTTGGCACAATAGTGATGCCAGGCGCAGTAATAAATGCAGATGTTAAAATAGGTAACGGCTGTATAATAAATACATCTTCTAGCGTTGACCACGATTGTATAATAGAGGATGGAGTTCATATATCGCCAGGAGTTCATTTAGGTGGGTCAGTCTATATAGGGAATGGTTCTTGGGTATGTATAGGTGCCAATGTAGCGAACAACATAGAGATAGGTGAGAATGTTAAAGTTGCTGCAGGAGCTGTAGTTATCAATAACTTTAAGGATAACGTACTAATTGGTGGAGTACCTGCAAAGATAATTAAAACTTTATAAAAACCAGCTGACATCATATCGCAAAATAGCTAATTTTAGTAAAATTCTAAGGAAATGCTATGGCTAGTAGTGTCTACTATTGATATAATAGTAGACTATAATATATGAAATACGTATGATCAATCTCATTATAGGGGGAGTTTGTAGAATGTACAAACAAGAAAACAATATTATTGAAAAAGAAGTATCAAATATTCCTGCACACGGTGGAGTATTAATTAATAGAGAATTAACTGGAGTAGAAAGAGATGATTTATTACAAAAGGCAGAAAGTCTAAAAAAGATTACTCTTGATAATTGGGCACTATCGGACTTGGAGTTAATTGCTATTGGTGGGTTTAGTCCACTAACAGGCTTTATGTGCGAAGAAGATTACAATAATGTTGTTGAAAAAATGAGATTAAAAGATGGTACTGTATGGAGCCTACCAATTACATTATCAATAACTGAAGCAGAAGCTAAAGGGATAGCGGTAAATGATGAAGTTGCTCTTGCAGGTAAAGATGGCATAATCTATGGAGTTATCGAAATAGCAGAAATATACAATTATGATAAAAAGAAAGAAGCTAGAAATGTATATGGAACTGAAGATAACAATCACCCAGGCGTAAAAAAGGTTAACGATAAAGGAGTAGTAAATTTAGGTGGAGCAATTTGGTTATTAAACAGACCTAGCCACTCACCATTTGAAAATTATTATATGGATCCGAAAGAGACCCGTAAAATGTTTGTCGACTTAGGCTGGGAATCAGTTGTAGGATTTCAAACGCGAAATCCAGTACATCGTGCACATGAATATATTCAAAAGTCGGCATTAGAAATCGTTGATGGTTTACTCTTAAACCCTTTGGTTGGTGAGACTAAGTCAGATGATATTCCAGCAGATATTAGAATGGAAAGCTATGAAGTATTACTAAATAATTATTACCCAATGGATCGAGTAAGATTAGTAATATTTCCAGCGGCAATGCGCTATGCAGGGCCCCGTGAGGCTATATTCCACGCAATAGTGAGGAAAAACTATGGTTGTACTCATTTTATAGTTGGACGAGACCATGCTGGTGTGGGAGATTACTATGGGACATATGATGCCCAACTAATATTTAGAAAATTTTCAAAAGAAGACCTTGGAATACAGCCACTATTTTTTGAACATAGCTTTTACTGCAAAAAATGTGGGAATATGGCTTCTACTAAGTCTTGCCCCCATGGTAAAGATGATAGATTAATATTAAGTGGTACTAAGGTTAGGGAGATGTTAAGAAATGGAGAAGTGCCACCAGCTGAGTTTACAAGACCTGAAGTAGCAGAGGTATTAATGAAAGGGATGAAAGATATTTAGGGGAGAAGAGAATGAACTTAGACATTGTTATAGTACTAACTGTATTATTAATTATGTTAGTATGTCTTATTAAAGAAGTAGCCCGACCTGATATAATAATTTTCTTTTCTTTAGCGTTTTTACTTCTAGTAGGTATTGTTACTCCTGAGGAAGCTTTACGCGGTTTCTCTAATGAAGGGATGCTAACCGTTGCCCTATTGTTTATTGTGGCTAGTGCAGTACACAAGGCTGGTTTACTAAATTTTTGGTTGCAGCAATTATTAGGGAAGGGTAAAAGTACTGGGGGAATTCTTGCTAGATTACTAGTACCAGTATCAGGGATGTCTGCCTTTCTTAATAATACACCTATAGTCGTTATGCTTATGGGAGATATTCGCAAATGGTGTCAAGATAAAGGCGTATCGCCGTCTAAATTTTTATTGCCACTATCTTACGCATCGATATTCGGTGGCACTATGACTTTGATAGGGACATCAACGAATTTAGTAGTACACGGCTTGCTACTAGATTATGGATTTGCTGGTTATTCTATGTTCCAGTTAACTATAGTTGGATTACCTGCAGGAATTCTAGGTATTATTTACCTTTCAACCATTGGGCACAAGCTGCTCCCTGAAAATAAAACACTAGTACAAGAATTGAGCAAGGAAAGTCGGCAATATTTAGCTGAAATGGTAGTCGAAGATGACAGTGTGATAGTTGGTAAAACTATTGAAAAAGCAGGTTTAAGGAATTTAACGGGTTTGTTTTTGATAGAAATTATTCGCAATAATGAAAGAATCATGCCTGTTCCTTATTATGAGACTATACATTCGGGAGATCGTTTAATATTTACAGGCTTAGTATCTACAATAGTAGAACTAGAAAATATTCGAGGACTACGTCTAGAGACGGGATCAGACTTATCTTTAGAAGATTTGCGAAATGACAATACTCAGTTAATTGAAGCAGTAGTATCTCATCAATCAGGTATGCTCAATAAATCTATCAAAGAAACGAATTTCCGTAGTAAGTATGATGCAGCAGTAGTTGCGATACATCGCAACAATGAACGTATTAGAGGGAAACTAGGAGAGATAGTACTTAAACCTGGAGATACTTTGCTATTACTGGTAGGTAAAGATTTTAAAAAACGTAGTGCTAATTCAAATGAATTCTACTTCATCATGCCAAAGAGCAAACCTAACCTTGCAGATGCTCGTAAAGGTAAAATAGCTATTGCAACATTGATAGCTATGGTGGTACTAGCAAGTACAGGTATATTATCAATGTTTGAAGCTGCAATTTTGGCAGTTGGTCTTATGATTGTTACGAAATGTATTACACCAGAAGATGCAAAAAACTCTGTCCAATTCAGTGTCTTGCTTGTTATAGCTAGTGCTTTTGGAATTGGTATAGCGTTACAAAAATCTGGTGCTGCTGACTTTTTAGCTGGATATATTGTACAAGCTTCAATGCTTTTCGGGACAGTAGGGTTGTTGATTATTATATTTATTATAACGGCGGCTTTTACTGAAATGATTACTAATAACGCAGCAGCAGTTCTTATGTTTCCAATAGGACTATCGGCTGCTCAACAAATGAATATTGAGCCGTTAGGAGTCATAATTACACTTACAATAGCTGCTTCGGCAAGCTTTATTACCCCGATAGGTTATCAGACTAATTTAATTGTATATGGACCAGGGGGGTACCGGTTTACTGACTACATTAAAGTAGGACTACCACTGACATTGCTTTATATGGTAGTAACAGTATTCATAGTCAGTATGATTTGGGGATAGAATGATATTTATCAGACAAATAAAAAATAAAGATTGAAAGGTGCTAAACATGGAAAAAAAATCTTCAAACATAATGTGGCATAATACTACTGTAAGTAAGGAAGACCGCAGAGAACTTAATAAGCATAGTAGCTGTGTTGTTTGGTTTACAGGACTTTCTGGAGCAGGCAAATCAACACTCGCAACGGAAGTAGAGAAGAGATTACATCAACAAAGCATACGTACCTATGTGCTTGATGGAGACAATATTCGACACGGATTAAATAACAATTTGGGATTCAGCCCCGAAGATCGCAAAGAGAACATACGCCGTATTGGAGAAGTAGCAAAGCTATTTGTTGACGCAGGAATATTTGTAATGACGGCGTTTATATCTCCATATCGGAAAGATCGATTAACTGTTCGTAGCTTATTGGAAACAGATGAGTTTATTGAAGTATATGTAAAATGCTCACTAGATGAATGTGAGAAACGTGATCCGAAAGGTTTATACAGTAAAGCGCGTGCTGGTCAAATACCTGAGTTTACTGGCATATCCGCACCTTATGAAGAACCACTACAAGCAGAAATTACTATAGAGACAGACAAACATACACTAGATGAATCAGCAGATATTATAATAGACTACTTAAAGCAAAACAAATATATTAATTAAAAATGCAATCAGACTAGAGGTGTTATTGTGAGTGTATCAACAGAAATCGACTGGAAAGCAATATTTGATATTACGCAACAAGCAGGAGAGAAAATATTAGCAATATACCATGACACTAGCTATGTTGTTGAACATAAAAAAGACAATTCACCTTTAACGCTAGCTGATCAAGAGTCCCACAACATTATAATGAGCGGACTGAAAGAGTTATATCCGTTCATACCAATATTATCAGAAGAAGGCAAGGATATACCCTACGAAGAAAGAAAGGAATGGTCTAAATTCTGGCTAGTAGACCCATTAGATGGTACAAAAGAGTTTATTAATCGAAACGGTGAATTCACGGTTAATATTGCATTGATTGTTAATGGGGAAGCTGAGGCAGGAGTTATTTATGCACCAGTTACAGGGATTTATTATTTTGGTCACAAGCTCTATAAGCAAGCATTTAGTTTTACAAAATGGGAAAACAGAGCAGACTTAAAAACTAAGCCAAAGGATCAGAAAAAAGCAATCATTGTAGAGAGCCGTTCACATCCTTCGCCTGAACTTGAAGTATTTACTAAAGGCTTAGATAATAGCTACAATAATATTGAAAGGATTCGTCGTGGTAGTTCGCTTAAGTTTTGTGCTGTCGCTGCTGGTGAAGCAGACTATTATCCTAGGTTTGGCCCTACAATGGAGTGGGACACAGCAGCGGGACAAGCAATTGTTGAAGCTGCAGGTGGAGTAGTAGAGACTCCTAGTGGCAGAAGATTAAGTTATAATAAGGAGTGCTTAAGAAACGGTTTTTTCATAGCAAAGCGATTATAACATAAGATAGGAAGGTGTTTACCATCAACAATAGTATAACTAGTTTTGCAGTAGTAGGGTGTGGTCACATTGCTAAGAAACACATTCAAGCAATAAATAATATAGATAACGCTAAAGTAGAAGCGTTATGCGATGTGAATGAAGAACGCATAAAAGAATTCAGTCACTTATGTGATGCTAAAGGCTATCAGTCATTATCCGAATTATTTCGAGCTCACCCAAGGATTGATGTTGTAAATATATGCACTCCCAGTGGACTCCATAAAGATTTAACAATTCAAGCTGCAGAAGCTGGCAAACATATAATCGTAGAGAAGCCAATCGCACTTACCTTAACAGACGCGAATGAAATGATAGAAGCTTGCAAACAAAACAATGTGAAGCTAGCGGTTGTACACCCGAATCGTTTCAGACCTGCGGTAATAGAGCTTACTAAAGCGTTTAGTAAAGGATTGTTTGGCAAGATAAGTCATGCGAATTCCACAGTTCGTTGGAATCGTAATCAAGAGTATTACGACCAAGCTGCTTGGCGTGGTACGAAGGCGATGGACGGTGGAGTACTGATGAATCAGGCAATTCACAACCTCGATCTCCTCTTGTGGTTTATGGGGCCAATTGAAGAAATTAAAGCCTACACAACAACTCGATTACGTAATATTGAGTCTGAGGACGTAGGAGTAGCTATAATTAAGTTTGCTAATGGAGCCCTAGGTGTTGTGGAGGCAGCTACAACAATCTATCCAGAAAATTATGAAGAGTCTCTAAGTATCTTTGGTGAGACAGGATCTGCCGTATTAAGTGGCAAAACTGCTAACTGGATTAAACATTTTCAATTTCAACAATTAGATACTGAAACAAGTAAGCAAGTTGTAGACAAAATAGACAAGGATCCGTATGGAACACCAGGTCATCAAATGATAATTCAAGACATGATTGAATCGATTAAAGAAAACAGAGACCCAATTGTATCTGGTGAACAAGGAAGAGAAGCGTTGAAGCTAGTGCTAGCAATATGTCAAGCAGCTGAAGAAGATAATTCTGTAAATTGGGATTCAATTAATTAGGAGGATCATAATGAGTAGAGAAATTCCGTTATTAGATTTAAAGGCACAATATCAAGCTCACAAACAAGAACTTCATAATGCAATTGATGAAGTAATGGAAAGTGGACAATATATAATGGGGCCGTATGTTAAGAATTTTGAAGACGAAATTGCATCATATGTAGGTGTCAAACATGCGATAGGTGTAGCGAATGGCACTGATGCATTACTCTTATCTCTAGATGCTTTAGGGATAGAGCCAGGCGACGAGATTATAACCTCACCATTTACATTTTTTGCATCAGCTGAGGTAATATCACAGATGGGTGCAACACCAGTATTCGTGGATATTGATGCACAAACGTATAATCTTGATGTATCGAAATTAGAAGCAGCGATAACCCCTAGGACTCGTGCGCTTATACCAGTTCATATTTTCGGACAACCAATAAACATGGAACCAATTATGCAATTAGCTGAGAAATACAATTTATATGTAATTGAAGATGCCTGCCAGGCAATCGGCTCTACATATAAAGGAAAGCAGGCAGGTTCTATAGGTACATGCGGTTGTTTTTCGTTTTTTCCGACCAAAAACCTTGGCGGCTACGGTGACGGGGGAATCATAGTTACCGATGACGATGAGTTAGCACGAAAGACCCGCATCCTAAGATTCCATGGCAGCAGCCCAAAATACTACCACTCAATGATAGGCTATAATAGTAGATTAGATGCACTACAAGCAGCCATGTTATCTGTTAAACTAAAATCTATTGATACATGGAATGATGCACGAATTGAAAAGGCCATGAGATATAACGAAGCATTTAAGAACACCCCATTAGTCTTGCCATTTAAAGAAAGTGATCGCAGACATGTATATCACTTATATATTCTACAAGCTGATAACCGTCAAGATTTAATAGAATATCTTGCAAAACATGGTATAGCAACAGGAATCTATTATCCAGTACCATTGCATCAGCAGGAGGTATATAAACATTTAGGCTATGAGCTGGGATCATTACCTGTCGCTGAAAGAATGGCAGAAAGAACTTTTGCAATCCCACTTTATCCAGAATTAACAGATTCAGATCAAGATTATGTTATTGATACAATATTAAAATATTATAAGTAATCACGTTATAATAGATTTAGAGTGATAGAACAGTGAAGTCTGAAAGGAGTCTGAAATGAGCCAGATTACCAAAGAACAAAATCTCTTAGCAAAAACACTAGAAAGAGTGAAAGGCCGAACTGCAAGATTAGGTGTTGTTGGCTTAGGGTATGTAGGTCTACCATTAGCAGTAGAAAAAGCTAAAGCAGGATATGAAGTTATAGGCTTTGACGTTCAACAAGAACGGATTGACATGGTGAATCAAGGCATCAATTACATTGGTGATGTAGTTGATGATGAGTTGAAGAACCTCGTAATGAACAATAAGCTACAAGCAACGTTAGATTATTCTTATATAAAAGAGTTAGATGTAGTCTCGATATGTGTTCCGACTCCTTTAGACAAGTATCAGCAGCCTAATATTAGTTACGTCCAAGCTTCAACTCGAGAAATAGCTAAGTATATGAATAAGGGGACTCTGGTAGTGTTGGAAAGTACTACGTACCCTGGAACAACTGAAGAAATAGTAAAACCAATATTGGAGTCAACTGGTTTTATCTGTGGAGAGGATTTCTATCTAGCCTACTCACCAGAGCGAGTTGACCCAGGTAACAAAGAATACAACACCAAGAATACACCTAAAGTGGTTGGTGGCATAACCACAAATTGCACAAAAATCGCGGCTGCCATGTATGAGCAAATACTTGAAGGCGAAGTGCACTGTGTTTCTTCACCTGCAGTTGCTGAGATGGAGAAAATCCTAGAAAACACTTTTAGAAATATCAATATAGCGTTAGTAAATGAAATGGCAATCCTATGTGAACGTATGGGAATAGACATATGGGAAGTAATAGAAGCGGCAAAAACTAAACCATACGGTTTTATGGCATTTTATCCAGGCCCTGGCTTGGGGGGGCACTGCATACCTATTGACCCGTGGTACTTGACATGGAAGGCTAGAGAATATAACTATCACACACGATTAATAGAAGTGGCAGGAGAAATAAATAATAGCATGCCAGAATTTGTTGTAGATCGCATTAGCTATATTTTGAATGAGCATAAGAAACCAATAAATGGATCCACTGTATATCTGCTAGGAGTCGCATACAAAAAAGATATCGATGACTATCGGGAGTCCCCAGTACTAAAAATAATCGAAATACTAGAGAACAGAGGAGCAATTGTTCAAACTAGTGATCCTTTTATAGATGAGTTTGATTGTGCTGGTAAGGATTATCTTACAACCCCATTAACGAAGAAAGCTTTGCAAACGGCAGACATTGTAGTCGTTACGACTGACCATAGCAACTTCGACTACGATTTAATTGAGAAAGAAGCAAAGGTGATATTTGACACTAGGAATGTATTTCCCAACAAACCTTTATCTAATAGATATATAAAATTATAATAAAATAGGTAGGATGAAAAAATGTCTGAGATAAAAGAACAAAAAGGGCAATTAATAATTAGCAGTTTAGGCTACACAACACATGAATCTGCATATATAGATCAACCAGTATCAATAGGTAAGGGTACAAAAATATGGCACTTTTCTCATGTGATGAATGGCGTTACCATAGGTGATAATTGCAATTTAGGTCAGAATGTATTCATAGGGAAAGATGTTAAGATTGGCAACAATGTTAAAATTCAGAATAACGTTAGTGTGTATGAAGGGGTTATACTCGAAGATGACGTTTTCTGTGGTCCTAGCATGGTGTTTACTAACGTCAAGAACCCTCGCTGCGCAGTGCCTAGGAATACAAGCGATGATTATCTTATAACAAGAGTAAAGCAAGGAGTTACTATAGGTGCAAATGCCACTATAGTTTGCGGTATCGTCTTGGGGAAGAACTCTTTTATAGCTGCAGGGGCCGTAGTGACCAAGGATGTTCCGGACAATGCAGCAATGGCAGGTGTACCAGCGAAGCAAATTGGCTGGGCATGTAATTGTGGAAGTTTGTTGGAATTAGAAATAGAACTAGGCCTATGCAAAGAGTGTGGCAAAACATACCGAAGTAGTATAAGTAATATACAAATACTTTGAATTTAAAAGTATAAACTGGAGAGGGAAAATGCAAAATCATAAAGTAATGATGTTTGTTTATAACAACTTTACCCACGATACACGTGTGCTTAAAGAAGCTAAAACCCTAACTGGAGTTGGTTACGAAGTAACTATAGTAGCAGTTTTAGATGACAAAACTACCCCTTATGAAGAGATTGAGGGGATAAGAGTAATACGTGTGGAAAAAAAACCGTTTCATTTAAGGTTTCTTAAACATGTCAGAGAGTTTACGTTTAAAAGTGTATTTTATAAATTAACTAAAAGAGTTAAAGGTTTTATTAATAATAAGCCCGACGAAGTTAATAAAGCTAATAATAGCAAAAATATAGGTTTTATAGCAGCAAAAAAAAGGGAGTATAATGATGCTCAAGCAGCAATTAAACAAATCGGTCTGAAAAAATATGTTAAAGATGAATGGCGTAAAAATCCTAAGAAATTGCTGCTAGGGCTAAAGGGCATGATGCTCCTTCTGTACATCTTTTTTCGAATATTAAAAAAAGTGTACACTAAAGCTATACAGCGTCCAATGAAAATAATATGGGCTCGATATGTAAAGAAAGTGTACACTAAAGCTATACAGCGTCCAATGAAAATAATATGGGCCAGATATATAAAAAAAGCATACCGTTTTGGTATCTATAGGCCTTTGTATATAATTCGGCATAAATATTTGAAAAAAATAATTCATGTGGTATTTATAATACCATCGAAAAAGGTAAAAAATATTATTTACGAGTTATTAAAGAAAACATTGTTAAAGTTTCATAAACCCTTCTGTTTTTTTGATTATTATTTACGCAGCTATAAATTAGCAAAACAATATTCAGCAGATATATACCATGCTCATGACTTGAACACTTTACCAGTTGCAGTTTGGGCAAGCCGAAAGCAAAATGCGAAATTAATTTATGATGCACATGAATTTTATGTAGAACGTAATGTAAAAACCAAATCACGTTCTGGTAAAATATTACTCACATGGGCAGAGTCATATATGATTAAGAAAGCTCACTTGACAATTACTGTGAATGAGGCCTTAGCAAATGAGTTTTCAAAGAGATATAAGATTAAAACGCCGAGCGTAATCATGAATACTCCATCTCAGGAAATATTTATTAAAGACAACAAGAGTTTATCCCTAAAAGGGATACTTAATATACCAGATGATTATTATGTATTACTTTATTGTGGCAGTATAACGTTTAATCGTGGCTTAGAAAATCTCATTAAAAGTATGGAGTTTTTACCTGACTGTTATCTGGTTTTTATGGGATATGGTAACGAGGATTATAAAAATAGCCTAAGTAGCATAGCAGAAGAAACGAATGTTCACAATAGATTTGTTTTTTTTGGTCCAGTCCCTTCAGAAGAAGTAACAAGTTTTGCAGCTAGTGCAGATTTAGGGGTTGCACCAATAGAAAACGTATGCCTAAGCTATTATTACTGTTCACCGAATAAGGTATTTGAGTATATCAATGCTAGCATTCCTGTAATAGCAAGTGATTTTCCAGAGCTATCTAAGGTAGTAAATACGTTTAATATTGGAACTACTTTTAACCCAGATAGTCCAGAGGACATTGCTAAAGCAGTTCGTTTTATATTTGCTGATCAAAAGCGTTTAGAACAAATGAAGAAGAACACTCTTAAAGCATCAAAAGTTTATAATTGGGAGAACGAATCAAAGAAATTAGTGGAGTTATACCAGACTGTGAGTTGATTACTATGAGTATTAATGAAAAATACTTTGATTATTTACAGCACTTTGGCAAAACAGTAACAATGAGAGAATTTGCTTCACAGCCAAAAGAAAGAAATGTTATTGCCCTAAGACACGATGTCGATCATAACTTAGATTATGCTTTAGAGATGAGTTATTGGGAAAAGGAACATGGGATTCGTTCAACGTACTTTTTATTGCATACTGCTTCATATTGGAATGAGCCAAACTTTATTCAAAAATGCTTGCAGATTCAAGATTTTGGTCATGAAATAGGTCTTCATGTAAATTTGCTTACTGAGTGGGAGCAAGGGAAAGTAAACGATATAAAAACCCATCTTGAGGAAATATTAAATTACCTAAGAAGAGAAGGTCTGATTATATCTGGAATCTCCACGCACGGAGATAGAAACTGCTACAAAAAGGGATATATCAACTACTGGTGTTTTTCTGAGCTACGCCCTTATAATCCATTAGAAAGTGAAAACTTATTATCAGCAGAAGGAATACCAGTATTAGATGAACGTTGGCAAATCCAATATCCACTGAATCATTCATTACAAAGAGAAGATGGAAGTGTTTTTCCTTTATGGTCGATATCAATGGAAGAGCTCAATCTAGAATATGATGCTAACCATATTCCAATGGATACTTACTATACTGATAGTGGAGGAAGTTGGACTCGTTCTCCAAATCCGCTTAACGTGAATATGTCAAAAGGTAGAAACCAAGTTCTATTCCATCCAATTCATTGGCGTGACAAGCAGAGAATATACTTTTTCTTGTCTACAGCTCGCTCAGGATCCAAGTGGCTTGCTACTATGTTAGATCAAGCTTCCTCAGTCAAAGCTTATCATGAATGGAGTCTAAATCATAACTTTATAAAAGGTGAAGTAATTCCAGAAAAGCGTACAAGCCATAATTTCACTAGTTTAGTTAAAGAAAAAGAAGAAGCACAGGAACTACTGATTCAGACAAGAGCTTTTATAGAGTCTCATAATACAGATGTGGCCGAGGCTAATGTGTATCTAGAGCAGTTTCTTCCTTTGATGAAAGAAATATTTCCAGATGCATATTGTATACATTTGCACCGTAATCCGAAAGATGTAGTACGTTCTATCATGAACAGGGATTGGTATGATACTCCCGAAGATACGAAACATCCTATAATTAATATAAAGAACTGGTATAGCAAAACGCAATTTGGAAAGTGTTGTATTTATGTCGCTAATACTAATGAAAGATTGAATCACTTCTGTGATAGTGAAATTCGTTTTGACAGTATGGTAAGTGATAAGGAGTATTTAAACCAAACCTTAAAAGATTTAGGAATAGCTACGTATCCACGACTACTAGATGAAGTATTTAGTAATAGAATAAATGAAAATAGAAACGATTTTTTTCCTGAATATAAACAGTGGTCTAAAAGACAAAAAGAAAAATTTCATTATGTAACTGATAAGATCAGTGATAAATTGGGTTATTATGATAATTTAGTTTTTAACAATAAATTGCTTAACTATGTAAAAATAACACTCAATAAGTTTTTATATTTAATGAAGAATAAAAAAAATGGACGAGAAATAAAGCAAGAAAAAAATGCCTCAGAGTTAATATACGAAACACATTTCAAGGATAAAAGCAGAACATTTACTGCGAAGAATTGTTCATATAAATATAACGAACAGGGCATAGAAATATCTACTGATGGTACTAAGAATGCGTATTTGATTCTTGGTAGTGGAGATTGGTATAAGGTTAATGATGGAGAAGGATGGAAAAATCATATTGCTTGTTATTATCGTGGAGAGATAGAAGGGATACTAGACGTAGATCAACCTTTTCAATTATTTTTATTAATGTATGGCAAAGATGGCAAGTTAGCTGAAAAAAAATCTCTTGGACAAGTTAAAAGCTTTGACTCAGCTTATAGTTTTACTTTCCGTGTGAGAAGTGACTTCAGCAAATATAATTTAGCAATCTACTTACCATCTAGCAAATCATTTAATAAAATTACGATAAAAAAACTAATAGTTGAGAAGCAATATTTATGATTTAGGCTCGTGATTTTTAAATAGCAATATGTTTAGTTAGCAAGAGTAATAGGAAGAGGTGTTATTGATGGCTAAAGAAATATATGAAACACCATTAGAAGCATTAGAAGCAACTAATGGATTTTATAAAGACCTTGAAGGTTTTCAATATTCAGAAGATCAAGTGACAAAATGGTTAGATAAACATATTAAGCTTCCGCGTGTAGGAAATGTACTAGATTTATGTTGTGGCGATGGGATTTGGTCAAAAGGGATGAAAATCCTTAATCCCAATTTAGAATATTTTGGCATAGATATATCATCTGGTGCGATCGAAAAAGCTCGAATTTTGATGGAAAGTGACTCTCAACATTTTGTAATAGGTGATGCAGAGGGTAAATTACCGTTTGAAGATAGTTTCTTTGATGTTATATTTGCAAGAGGACCAGGGTTATATAATCAACACAGCATGGATAGATTGGCTACTATTAAGATTATAGAAGACTGGCATAACAAGCTATCGGATAGAGGTCTTTTTTATTCTATATTTGCTTCTACGCCTGAAAAGATGGGAACATACACACCAATGAATCAAGTTAAACTCCCATATAATCGTAGTCCTCGAAAAACAGAAGCAGTTGATTTTCTAGGTGGGAAGTACCATCACAACATTGAATCATTTCTGACACCGTTTTGGAAGGCAGAAAATGTTAAGCTTGTAAGTTATTCATTTGTAAATAATATGCATGTTCTAGTGACGAAAAAAGACAATAAATGAATTAAGGGGTATTTATTTGGTTAATTTGCATGATGTAGATGTGAAGGAAATTAAGGACATATTTTCAAAGAAAAAGGTCTTTACAACATACCATTACGAAAAATTATTGGAGCCTTATATTTATAAATTCCGTATACTTACACATGCTGAATTTGCACAAAGTGAAAGGTATTACGATAATATACTTTTAATTCGCCATGACATTGACCATGATTACGAAACTGCATTAAGAATAGGTGAATGGGAACAAAAGAAGGGAATTAGAAGCACCTTTTGCATATTACATTCAGCTTGGTATTACGGTATGTATAGAGAAGGAAGATATATTCATACGAATGAATTAATTACGCTTTGTAAAGAGTTAAGAGACATGGGGCACGAAATAAATTTTCATAATAATTTAATTACAATGTCATTACAAACAGGAATAGATCCTATCAAAGTACTTAAATCTGAACTGAATTTTTTTAAAAAAATAAATATTGACATAAAAGGGACAAGCACACACGGGGATAAATTATGTAGATTATTAAACTATAGAAATTTTGAAATTTTTAGTGAAGCTGTAAACGAGCAATTAGGCAAAAGAGAAATACAGGGTTTATATGGGAGTGTTAAACTAGGCAGTGTTTCTATGAAAGAATTGGGTTTAGTATATGAGGGATATGACTTTGATAAAGATATATATATAACAGACTCTGGTGGTAGGATTAGAAGTTTTAGAAATATAGAAGGCAGAACACATTTAGAAATAAATGCTACGCATCAAGGTAATTTAGTAGGGATATTAACTCATCCGATTTGGTGGGATTTCGATAGAAGTTTTTAGAATATGGAGGCATAATTATAGTGATTAGTTTTTTAAAGAAATTATTAACTAAAGGTGAAGATAATAAAGCAAGAGAGCGAATTTTTGATGTCACAAAGAAAAATGATGGTGTGAATTATATAGATGACTTTATAGGCCTGATAAATTTGAAAAATGTTCATATGACTGAGGTTTATAAAGAAAATGAACCATGTCTATATATAAGGCACGATGTAGATCATAGT
This sequence comes from Desulfuribacillus alkaliarsenatis, assembly GCF_001730225.1. NCBI lineage: Bacteria > Bacillati > Bacillota > Desulfuribacillia > Desulfuribacillales > Desulfuribacillaceae > Desulfuribacillus > Desulfuribacillus alkaliarsenatis. The sequence goes on from NZ_MIJE01000030.1 coordinate 224,057, forward strand.
TTAGAGATGGGGTTGAAAAAAGCTGAAGTTGAAGCGGAGCTAGGTTATAAATCCACTTATTTTTTACTTCCGACTGGAAGCTACGGTGAAGAAAAAAATTATTATGGTACGTTAGAAGACGGGAAAATCAAATATGACTCAAAATTAATTGATAAATGTAAAAGACTACTAGAATTGGGCCATCATATAGGTTTGCACAATGACATGGTTGCTATGTCTCTAAAATTAAGAAAAGACCCAGCTGAACTAATTAAAAGGGAACTTGACTATTTTGATAAGCATAATATCGAACTAGTTGGTACAGCAGCACATGGGAGTCCTTTAGCAAGGCAACTAAAGTTTAATAATCGAGAGTTATTTGATGGGTGTATTCGAAAAGGATGGGAGCAAGGAAGGACTATAGAACATAACGGATGGAAAGTAAAGCTTCATAGTTTGAATTTATCGGACTTTGGATTCCAATATGAAGCCTATTCATTACCAAGAGACTCGCGTATCTCTGAATCTGGAGGTAGATGGGGTGGTAGAATACTAGGAAATCAAATTGATAGAGACAAGATGTTCAATGACTTTAACCTTGAAGAATTTAAAAAATTAATATCTACTTTAACACCAAATTCAGGCGTTAGGGCAATGCAAGTTATGACACACCCTTGTCATTGGGAGGTAAAAGAGAATGGAAATAATCAATGATACACCTATATTAACAGTTGACCTGCAGCATGGAAAATACGGCTGTACTCAAAATGAGATATGTGAAAAGTATAAGATTAATTTAATGAATAGATTAGTAGGTAGGTATATATCTGAAGGTAGTCCATTTAAAGGCCAGATTGAATCTGCAGTATTAGATTTGCGTTCATTTAATTTTGATGAATATCTATCAAGAGTTAGAAAGGTTCATAAAGGGGCAGCACTAAGACATAGTAGGAAAGCTGAACGAATTGGACACTACTGTAAACCATTTGTCTGGAAAAACCATATACCTGATATTGTTGAGATTAATCACTCTAAGGAAGTTAGAAGTGGTGGTAAAATGACTCAGGCATATAAAAGATCAATAGAAGATATGGGAGGAAATCCAAAAGAAATATTGAAAGTGAATAATCCTAAATGTAACGTGCATTGCACCCATACATGGGGTGTTTTTGAAAAAAAAGAAGGTTATTTTCAAGGTGATATTCAAACAGATGAGAAACTATTAGGTTATATTAAGTTTAAGAGAAATGGCAATTTTGCGTTATATACATCGATTCTAGGGCATGGTGACTATTTAGATCAAGGTATAATGTATAATTTGCACTTCTCAATAATGAAGTGGGTAGACGAAAACCAAGACGGATTATTAGAAGGATTAGAATATTTAGTCTATGGTGCAATCAATTCAGGGGAACAAGGTCTTAAACAATGGAAAAAAAGAGCTTTATTTGAAGGTGCATATTTAACTCTTAACAGTTGATAGTAATAATTACTTAAGGAGTAGTGTTATGATAACAATGGGCAGAATGCCTAGACATATTTAAAGAATGTGAAATACTTACAAAAGAGTTAAGTGTTCAATTAAGAATACGTTATCCAGAACAAACAAAAATTAGGTGTACGGAAAATATTGAATAGGGGTGCAATATGTTTATAAATTATAATACAAATCCAATCTTTGTTGGTGGAGATGGAAGGTCGGGAACAACATTATTAAGTGTAATAATCGATTCACATCCAGACTTGCTTGGTGGGCCTGAGTTGCATTTTAACGGACCTAAAAACCTAGGTAGTTATATGATTCAATGTTTAGACTTGCTTATAGAAAATGATTCGCGAGTATTTGGGAAAGGATTAAAAGAAAATAAGGAATTAAAACATGGTGTGCAATTTGCAAAGCGATGCCATAGGTTTGGCGTTGAATTTATAGAGCTTAAGGAGTTAGTTAATGAACAAATGGAACAAACAAATAGTAATTTAGAAACTTTTGAAGAACGCTGTTCATTAATCAATGCAATTGGTGAATTTAAAAGAAAACAACGTGATAAGAAACGTTGGGGAATTAAAATTATGAGAGAAATACGAAACATACATGTTTATAGTAAAATTTGGCCCAATGCTCAATATATTCATATTATTCGTGATGGACGTGATGTAGCGGCGTCTCAAATGATAGAACATGGATCTTGGGGATATGAAGATATAAAAAAAGCGGCCAAAGGTTGGGTAGATATCATAGAACGTACTAGGAAGAATGCTAAGGCTTCTCCATTATTTGAAGTCAAGTATGAAGAATTGGTTTTAGAACCAAGAAAAACAATTGGTAAAATTGTAGATTTTCTTGATGTGCCTTGGAGCGATGATTTATTAAAGCATAGTGAAAAAGAACATACTTTGTTCGAAAACCCATATAATCACGCAAGTATTAAACAGGTGGTACAACCTATTAATAATTCAAGTGTAGGAAGATTTAAGAGGGATTTATCAATAGATCAAATTGAGGCATTTAATAAAATTGCCAAAAAATATTTGCAGGAATTTGAATACGAAATATAAATTGTAAATGAGTGAGAAGTAAATGAGTGAACAAATAGATTTTCAATTGCCAATATGTTATATTGATTTAATGCTTGGAGAAGGCGGCTGTATATTAGATGAAGGATGTAAATGGTATAAGGAACAAATGTATGAAAAATTAGTAGGAAGATATATAGGGCTAGGTGAACCTTTTGACAAGCAAATTGTTGCGGCAATGCTAAATGTTAATAAGCTAAATTTTGAAGAATATATACAAAAGGTAAAGAAAAAAAATAAAGGTAGTGCACTAAGACATGCAAAAAAATCTGAGCGTAAAGGATACATATGTAAACCCTTTGCATATGATTTATTTATCCCTGATATTGTAGAAATTAATCATTCGAAAGAAATGCGCTGTGGTCGCCCGATGACAGAGCAATACCGACGTTCAATAGACGAGCTTGGTGGTGCTCCTGAAAAATATATAGATGTGAAATTGCCAAATTGCCCAGTTCACTATGATATGTGGTGGGGTGTTTTTCAGCCATTGACAGGATACAAACAAGGAGATATTGTTACTAATGAAAAGTTATTGGGTTACATTAGATTAAGAAGAAATGGCAACTATGCACTATACGCACAGATTTTAGGACACGGAGAATACCTAAAACAAGGAATCATGTATTATTTACATTTTGATATTATGAGGTCAATTAGTGATTTGAAAAACATATATACAAAGGGATTAGAACATTTAATATATGCAGGATTTTATCAAGGGAAAGAAGGGTTACAACAATGGAAAAAGAAAATGCTATTTGAGCCGACCTATTTAATTCTTCCCAAAAGGGAGTGATTTCTTTGATGAAAAAAGCGCAAAAAGATCCAATATTCATAGGTGGCGACGGAAGGTCAGGTACAACCCTATTAAGTCTTATTTTAAATTCTCACAAGGACATAGCATGTGGACCCGAACTACATTTTAGGGGGCCTAAAAACCTAGGTTCATATATTTTAGAGTGTTTAGATAAAGAAAAGAGTTCTGAAAAAGACATAGTTGAATTGAAAAAAATAAAAGAACTTAACCCAGGTATGAATTTTATTATACGCTGTCATAGGATGGGTATCTCGTCTGATAAATTAAAAGAAGCTATAATAAATATTAAGGGAAAAGAGAAATGTAATATAGAAACGTTTGAGGAACGATGTAAACTAATAGATTTATTAGGAGAAATAATAAAGAAAAATAAAGGTGTTTTATATTGGGGCATAAAAATTATGCGTGATATAAAAATTTTAAATAAATATATTGAAATATGGCCCGAAGCAAAGTTTATTCATATTGTAAGAGACGGTAGAGATGTGGCAGCATCTCAGATGATAGATCATAGTTCATGGGGATATACAGATATAGAATCGGCTGCTTTAGGTTGGGTGGATATAATTAACAGGGCTAGAAATTATGCAAAAAAATTCCCAGTTTGTGAAATTAGGTATGAAGATTTAATATTAACTCCCGAAAAAACATTAATGGACATATGTGGGTTTCTCGAAATTGAATGGGACGACTCATTGATGAGTCATCACTTAAAAAACCACTCACTGTTCAAAAATCATTATAATCACCCGAGTATAAATAGTGTAATAAATCCAATGAACGATAGTTCTATCGGTCGGTACAAAAAAGACTTAACTCAACAAGACATTCTTATTTTTAACAAGATAGCCTTTGATGTATTAAATACACTGCAATACACAGTAAAATTCGATGAGATATAAGAAAACCCAAACAACTAATTATTTTTCAGAAGGTAGTGCTTGCTAAAGGGGAAATAAATTTGTTCAATACAATAGTTAATTATTATGAAGTAATAAAATGGATGTTAAAAGACTCACTTTTTCGATTTAGAAAAATGTCAATACTTATCATCATCGGAGAGGCAATTGGGGTATTTTTGCAAGCAAGTGCTATACTTTTAGCAATTCAATATGTATATATGTTGGAAAAAAATGAATATTTAACTATGTTTGTAATCTCAGGGTACCCTAGGGAGTTAATTGAATTATTTATAATTGTATGTGTTATGGTTTTTACTTTGTTATTTGTAGCGGCCATGTTATTGTATTTATCAGGGACTAAAATGTACCATCTGAGAATCCATTACCAAAAATTTTGTTCCAAAAGAGTATTATCAAATTACTACGATTGCAGATTTCACACTAATTTTAATAGAGAATATAATGAATCCAAAATTATGTGTTTAACAAGTTCAGATTCTACCTTTTGCGGACGAGTATTAAGAATGACCTTGAGCTTAATTAGACCACTAATAATTTTTGCGGTTTCTTTACCTATAATGGTGTATTTAGAAACTAGAGTATCGGTTATAGTAATAATTCTGGCATTTATATCATTATTATTTCAATACAAGGTAAGCAAGGCAGCAGCAGGTTACTCTATTAATGTGGAAAGGAACGCTGGCGCAGCAAGTAAAGAAAGAAGGGAATTATTTAACTCACTATCATTAGCCCCTAAAAATATTAATAGTGAATTAGTTAATGAATATATCGATAAAGCATATGGTAGAGGTTCATTAAATAAATTCTATAGTGCTTTATATGGAAGATTGTTGTCATTAGAAAAAAGTTCATTTATCAGCAACATTTTGATAGCAGCAGGAATATTTTTTATACTTGTAATTCTAATTAGAGAAGCACTTTTATATGATAAAAGCTGGACAATTGTTGTTGCATATATTGTTGCTGTTCGTTTTACATTGATGAGCTTAAGACAAGTAAACAGGCTTCTTACTAGTATTAATAGGTTTTATCCACAATTAAAAAGATATTATCAATTTATAATAGATACAGAATCTATACCAGCAGAAAACAAAAACACTGAAAGAAGAAACTATAAAAATGAAAGTTGTACAGATGAATTTATGCTAGGCAATTCAAGTAATGGAATTATTGCAATTTTATCGAATCTGCAAACTAATTATTCATGCTATATTGAAGTAAGTAACTTAATAAATAAGGACCTAAATAAACAGTCTACCCCATTTATTATAACTGGATATGCTCCCTGGATACCAGCTCCTATGTATAAATTATTTGGATTTAAAGAAAATATTTGCAATAAAAAAATACTTGATTTTTTTAATAGATTAAAATCTAATAACGACTCGAGAAACCATGAAATTTATAACTTATTTAATCACATTTCAGAGAATAAGTGGAATGATATTCCTATTGAGCATAAATTCTTACTTTCAGTAATTAGTGCCTATGAAGATGATTCAGATATAATAGTTGTACAAATTAAAGAGTTATATCAACTATCAGAGGAACTAAGAGAAAAAGTATTAGATACTTTAAAAAATAAAACCATAATATTAGATTGTGGTAAAGACCTTGTTTTTTTTGAAGAAATATCTGTAGAAAAAGTGGTTATATTTAAAAATGGATTAATAGACTCTATTAAAGAAACCACTTGGGCCAAAGTAAATAAAAAATCATTAAAGCAGTGGCTAAAGCAAAAAAATGACAGAAAAAATAGCTGTGAAGAAGAATTCGAACCAGACGATATATAATAGCTGTGTTTGGTTATAGATATTTATTAAGAATGTTACTGAGATACCGAGTTATTGCATCTGTGATATGAAATTATAATTGTATATTGAAAGGTAGTGCTGAAATGTTTGAGAAAAGAATAATTATTGGCGGGTTACCTAGGTCAGGTTCAACATTGTTACGGTTTATATTAGATAGTTCAGAATCTGTTATTTCAGGGCCTGAAACAAGATTTTTTCTAGAACCTTTATATAGGCATCAGATGATGGTTGATAAGACCGCAAAAGTGTTACACAACAAGCTAAATTTAGAAAAAGACTGCATGATAGGTGCAATAAATAATGCAGCTAATACATTTGAAGCTTATGATAATATAATGCTTAAATATATGGAATTAACAGGTGATAGGAAGGCAGCTTGGGCTGAAAAGACTCCAATAAATAGCTTCCATTATCATCGTCTTGTGGCAGAGAATAATGAAGCTTATTTTATTAGTACAGTAAGAAATGGTCTTGATGTAGTTACATCAATTATAGAAAACAAGAGCAATGATTATTGGTGCACTGTTCAAAGGTATATTGACTGTATGCGCAGTATTTATTCATTCAATCATCCAAATCATATCATATTAAAATATGAGGATCTTGTAACAAAACCCGAAAAAGCTCTGAAAACTGTTTTTGAATTTTTAGACTTACCATTTAGTGAGAATATAATTGACAATTTTAACAAAGAGAGTAAAACTAGAGATTTTTCTAAGGTCAATCAGCCTAAACTTAAACATTCAATACAACCGACATGGGTAAATCGTTATAAAGAGCCACAACATATAGCAAAGGTACAAGAATTTATTAACAATGAACAAGCAATTTATTGGTTTGAAAAGTCTGGATATACATTATAATAGTACATTTAACCAAGTTTTTTTAAGTTGTTGTTATATTATTTTATAAGTAACCAAAACACAACTGTAAAAAGAGGCCTATGATGAATAAAGTTATATGTAAAAATATTTATATACTAAACCACTATGCCGTCACACCTGATACGGGTGGCGGCACACGTCATTTTGATATCGCAAAGCAACTTGTAGCTCTTGGTCACGATGTTACTATAATTGCATCGAGCTTTGAGCATAAAACACGCCAAGAGAAATTAGAACGTGGAGAACAAATGCGGGTTGAAGTGATAGAAGGTGTACGTTTTGTTTGGCTGCGTACATTTCCTTATGAAAAGAATGACTGGCGTCGTGTACTGAATATGCTTACTTTTGCATGGAAGCTACTATTTATTCAAAAAAACGAGGACAAGCCAGATTTAATTATAGCATCGTCATTTCATCCATTGACTTGTGTAAGTGGATATTTTTTGTCAAAAAAAATGAGTTCGAGATACTGGGTTGAAATACGAGATTTGTGGCCACAAACGGCAATTGACATGGGTAGAATTAAAGAAAAAAGCATTATTGCACGTGTTTTAAAAAGTATAGAGAGCTTTATATATAATAAAGCAGAAAGAGTGATAGTGTTGCTTCCTAAAGCTGTGGATTATGTGAAGGCAATTGCAGGGGATAAGGTGTATTATCTCCCTAATGGTGTTGATGTTGAACGTCATGATAAGCGAATACAAATAACTGAACCGCTATCAGTGGTTGATGATATTATAGAACGTCATAAAGATAAATGTACAATGGTATACTTAGGGGCTTTTGGGCCGGCAAATGCATTAGACATTATTATTGATGCAGTTAAGATATTACAGGAGAAGAACGACCAAGTACCAGATGTTATATTTGTGGGAGATGGACCAGAAAAAGAAAGGCTCCAGCAACGCATAACTGAAGAAGGACTTACAACTGTATTTATTTATCCACCTATAAAGAAATATAATGTTCCTCAGTTGCTAAAGCATATTGATGTTGGCCTTATTACTATGAGAGATTTAGCTCTATACAAATATGGGTTTAGTTTTAATAAGCTTTTTGATTATATGTGTGCCTCGCTACCAATTATATTTTCTGGTAGAGTTTCTAATAATATTGTGCAGAATGCCGATGCAGGAATCTGTATTGAACCAGAAAATGCTGAACAGCTGGCAGAGGCAATGACTAGTATGATGAATTTGTCTGTTGCAGAACGGAGAAGACTTGGAGCGAATGGTCGAAGTTATGTTGAAGTTCATCATGATACACGGAAGTTAGCGGAGCAATTACACATATGGATAGAAAAATCTAATTAAAAAAGATGGGATTCAGTATGGCTAGCTATGAACGAATTTATTTGTCCACTCCACACATGAGTGGATTAGAACAAAAATATATTGAAGAAGCTTTCCAAACAAACTGGATAGCTCCACTTGGCCCAAATGTTGATTCATTTGAACAAGAGCTGGCATCTTATGTAGGTGTAAAAGGAGCTGTAGCAGTAAGCTCGGGGACTGCAGCAATCCATCTGGCATTGCGATTGCTTGATGTAGGAAAAGGCGATATTGTATTATGCTCTACGCTGACCTTTATTGCTAGCGCTAATCCAATTCTATATATGGGAGCAGAGCCTGTTTTTATTGATTCTGAGCCTAATAGCTGGAATATGTCGCCGCTGGCTTTGGAACGAGCATTTAAAAAGCTTGATATAGAAGGCAAGCTTGATAAAGTTAAAGCTATTATTGTAGTACATTTATATGGACAAAGTGCGGATATGGACGCTATAGTGAAAATATGTGAAAGATACAAAGTGCCTATAATAGAGGATGCGGCTGAATCGTTAGGGGCTACTTATATAAGTGAAAGACAAACACAGGTGGCAACAAAGCAAAGTGGTACGATTGGGAAATTTGGTGTCTATTCTTTTAATGGTAACAAGATTATTACTACTTCAGGTGGCGGCATGCTAGTGTCTGACGATTTAGAGGCACTGGGGAAGGCACGATATTTAGCTACTCAGGCTAGAGAACAAGCGCTACATTATCAGCACAGTGAAGTGGGCTATAACTATCGTATGAGTAATATCTTAGCAGGTATAGGAAGAGGGCAATTACAAGTATTAGATGAACGTGTAGAAGCTAAGAGAAGAATATTTGCTCGTTATTATGATGAGTTAGCTAATATAGAAGGGATTAACTTCATGCCAGAGGCAGAATTCGGTCGTTGTAATCGCTGGCTAACAGCATTAACAATTAATCCATCATATATAGAAGCTACAGTACCTATGATATGTAGTGCTTTAGATAAGTTGAACATAGAAGCCAGACCAGTATGGAAGCCTTTACATTTACAACCTTTATTCAAGGGCTGTATGTACTTTCCACACGCTTCTGGTAGTGTGTCTGATGAATTATTTTTTAATGGTATATGTCTTCCATCAGGCTCTAATTTAACTACAACCCAGCAGGAGTACGTGATTAAAGCTTTTAAGAACATTATTTGTCAACCTACTTAGTGCTCTCGTATGGTATAATAATATGATGTGAAGTTGATGTGTGAAAGTAGTTTTTATTTTTACTAGTTTGTATTTAAAGGAGAGTGCACCGCATGAGCAGGGTAATACGAATAGCAGTATTAATGCTAGTTGATGCGGTATTAATTAATATTGCGTTATATAGTGCTTTATTGTTGCGCTTTGATGGACATATTCCTTCGAATTTTATTGAAGGCCAGATGATATTGGCTCCTATTTTTACTATGGTCTTTCTTTTGGCTTTTTTTGCGTTTGGTCTATATAACCGATTATGGGAATATGCTAGCATTGGTGAACTTACGAGTGTTTTCACATCTGTTACAATTGCGATGGGGATTAATTCTGTGGTATTCATGTATATTTCTTCACCTGGAGGATATTTATTACCTAGAAGCGTAATGATAATTTTTTGGGTACTTACAATCTTTTTAATTGGTGGCTCACGTTTATCGTGGCGTCTTTTTCGAGATTATGCATTTAGATATAGGAACTCACAAAACGGGAGTAATGGAAGAAATGTTCTGATATATGGTGCTGGAGATGCTGGCTCTATCATATGTAAAGAATTGAAGAATACTTCAGGTGACAGTAATTTAATAGGTTTTATTGATGATGACCCAACAAAGAAAAATTATAAGCTGTTGGGATACCCGGTAATTGGTGACCGCACAAACATTAACGATATAGTGAGAGATTATCAGGTTGCAGAAATTATATTAGCTATGCCTTCGCAAGACGGGAAGACGATACGAGAAATAGTTGAGGTATGTCAGCAAACTGCGGCTACTGTGAAAATTCTTCCTGGAATGTATGATTTAATAGAAGGTAATGTAACAATTAACGAAATACGAGAAGTGAAAATAGAAGATTTACTAGGCAGAGATCCTGTTAAGGTTGATCTTGAAGCGATTTGTGATTATATTCAGGACAAGGTAGTTTTGATAACCGGTGCTGGAGGGTCTATAGGTTCAGAGCTTTGTCGTCAAGTTATCCAGTTTAACCCTAGAAAAATTATCTTATTAGACCATTGTGAAAATAATGTTTATGAAATAGAGCTAGAGCTACAAAGGGAATACATTGATTGCTCGAGCCTGGATGTATTAGTACCCGTCGTAAAGGATGTCCGTGATTGGAATGCAGTAAAGAATGTGTTTCAAACCTATAGTCCCGAGGTAATATTTCATGCAGCAGCACATAAACATGTATATCTAATGGAACAGAATCCAGAAGAAGCTATTAAGAATAACGTGATGGGAACATATCATGTTGCGAAGGCTGCCGAGTTATTTAAATCAGAAAAATTCGTACTAGTATCAACTGACAAAGCGGTTAATCCTACGAGTGTTATGGGTGCATCAAAAAGGGTTGCTGAGATGCTTATCCAACATATGGATAAGCATAGTAAGACAAGCTTTGTGGCTGTTCGATTTGGGAATGTACTAGGAAGTCGCGGGAGTGTTGTTCCATTATTTAAGAAGCAAATAGCTGAGGGTGGGCCCGTTACAGTCACAGATGAGAAAATGATTAGATATTTCATGACGATTCCTGAATCGGTGCAGTTGATTATTCAAGCAGGAGCTATGGCTAAGGGTGGAGAAATATTTGTTCTTGATATGGGCGATCCTGTTAAGATTATCGATTTAGCTAAAACAATGATAAAGCTCTCAGGCTTTGAACCTTATAAAGATATTGAGATAGTTATTACTGGAAAACGACCAGGGGAAAAGCTATATGAAGAGTTATTATCTGCTGAAGAAGGGGTAAATGCTACCTTCCACAAGCGAATTTTTGTAGCGAAGCCAAATGGGCTTAACACTAGATTAATAGAGGATACAATGAAAAGCTTTGATAATTGTATACATCCACAATCTTTAGAAGAAACAAGGTGCTTCTTACAAGCATTTCTGCCAAGCTTTCAAATAATTGAAGAAAATAAAGAACAAAAACCAACTTCGATTAAGACTATTGATAATAGTCAAGATAAACAAGAGTTAACCATTTAGATAAGTGTGGCATGTGCGCCGTTGCCGGTACACATGCCAAAGGATTTACTGAATCAAAGAATATAAAGATCTTTGCCAAATTACTTATCAGTGCGAATTGCATCTAAGGCACTAATATTCATTGCCCTTCGAGCTGGTGAATAGCCAGCGACTAAACCTATTAGGGTTGCGAAAGCGATGGCTGCCAGAGCTAATTCAACTGGAATAATGGACAAGCCTGTCTGACTTGTTGGTCCCATAAATCCACTGCCTAGTGTGTTTAATAGCCGTGATACTCCGTAGCTAAATCCTACCCCTAGTAAACCACCGAAGAAGCCAATCATACCAGCTTCAATTAAAAACATCCGTTTAATATCGTCTAGATCAGCCCCAATAACCTTCATTACGCCAATTTCTCTAGTACGTTCATAGATGCTCATTATCATTGTATTGGTAATACCGATTGCGGCAACGAACAAGCTAACACCACCAATTCCACCGAGGATTGCTTGCATTTTTCTAGATGTTTCTTTCATGGAGTTAAGGATATCCGTTAAGCTATGGGATTGAAAGCCCATGGCTTTAATTGTATCCTGCACCTGCTCTACCTTAGTAAAATCATTGACTTTTACTGAAATACGTTCATACTTATGCTCGTTTTGCTGTTGTGGCTGACGAATATCCTGTTGCTGACGTTGATTGCGCCTGTCCTCCTGTAATATTCTCTCCAGGGCATCTATATGCATATAGGCGTAGTGATCTTTCTCGCTAAAGCTCTCTGCTAGTATTCCAACAGCTGTAACATCAAAAGTTTTAGCTGGCTGTTGATTAGGGCCACTATCACCTAGATTAGAACGGGGTTCGCCGTAACTCATGTCGGAGGTTATTACTAGCTTGCTAGTCATTAGGTCTATTGACGAAGTGCCGCCACCCATCCATCCATAATGCTGATTTCTTAGTCTTGGATTGTAGAAGTTATAGGGTACGTACTTGCCATAGACAATCGCATCTCGATCAGTTGCTGATAGCAAGCGGCCAGTCTCAACCTTAAAGCCAAAAACGTCCATCACATCAGGGTTAATTCCAATAATCGGAACGTGCCCGACATAGCGACCTGCACCCATCTTCATATAGGCTGTTTTTATTGGCATGACACCAATCACGTTAGGTATGCTGTTTAAGGTTTTTACTGCAGAGTCGTCTAGCTTTGGTGATTGATTCTGCTGCATGCCAGGTTCATAGTAGCCATAATTATGGATTTCAATAATCGTCAAATCGCCCATATAAGATAGCTGCTCTTTAAAGCTTTCGTCCATTGCAATCCCAAGTGAGAGCATGATAACGATTGAGGCAGTACCAATTATTACACCGAAAATGGTTAATAGGGTGCGGGTTTTTCGCCTGATGAGATTACCTATAGCCATTTTTAATAGATCAAAGCTATGCATGGAAGTCCACTTCCTCTAATTCACGCTTGCGTTTGCGGCGCTTATAGATAAACAAGCCAGCAATTAGCAAGAATAGTAGTCCGCCACCAATGTAGTAGTAAAGCTTTGTGTTAGATTGTGATGGTTGGTAATCAAAGTCTATGTCAGGATACATCCCCCCTGGGCCCATGTATGGGTCTTGCCATTCCTCTAACTGGACAGAAAATTCTCGCTCAATAACGTATTTCTGATCTATTGGGTCTAGGAACTCAAAAATTACTTTACCGGTTAGCTCACCAGCACCGATTGGATTAACCGTAGCATCGTAATAACTGTTTTTACCAGGCTCGACGTTACCGATGTATATACTGCGGTCGCGGGTTTCGAAATTACCTTCCAGTCTGATTATCAGGTTGCGAATTGGGGCTCGGCCAGCATTATAGAAATCGGTCGAAACAGGTATTGGGCTACCAATTGAGGCAGTTGGTGGCAGCTCTATTTCTCCTACTATTAGGCGCACCTCTTGCATTACAGGGATTCCAATAACCTCCCTAGTAGAGTAGGAGTTGCCGTCGCTATCCTCATATTGAATATCTAAATGTAGGTTATGGGTCTTAAAGGCAGCATCAACGGCAGGGCGTAAAGTCAATGTCCTTTGGGTGGTGTTGTTAGCATCGATGTTTTGTATGTAAAAGGTGTTACTGGTATTTACAGGCGAAAACGTGTCACCATCTGAGCTGAAATTGACTGTAATGTTTTTGATAGATTCCTGGAAATGTGTGTTTAATAAGGAAACTGTTAAATTAAAATCGCTGCCAGCCTGCACGTAGGTTTCATTCATATAGTAGTTTTCTAGGATTAATTTTGGTGTCATGCGCTCTTTTTCTTCATCGTCATCTTCTTGCTCTTTGCCTTCTATTAAAACACCGACGTATTGTGAGAATGAATGCTGTGTCTGATTCTGACTACTATTTCGAGCACTTGTCTGATATTCTACTAAAATTTGAATTGGATAGTTCTTAGTTTCTGCCTGTTCGCGGGCAAATAGGGTAAAATTGAAGTCCTTTGATGCCCCAGCCTGGAGTGTATGCAGCGTATGTATTGGCATCGATTTTGGTAATAGATCATTGCCGCCGTTTATTGAGATTTTAACGTTATCGGCTTGTTCTTGACTACGATTGTGTAACTTGAAGGACACACTAAAAGGCTCGTTTACAGCAATTTTTTCAGTAGGAAAAGTGATTGACTCTAGCCGTAAATCGGCGCTACTAGCTGTTTCATAATGTTTTTCTACTGGTATGTAGATAATTGCTTGTTCTTTATAGGTTCTATCGAGTGGATCCTTGTATTCGATAAAGACATCGAGGGAATAGACACCACTACTTAAATTGGAATCGACTGTGACATCAAAAAACAGTGAATCATTAAAATGCTTCGGACTTAGTTCGGCTAGTGTTTTCTGGTCACGGTTAAGGCCTTGTAGAAATATTGTTGATTGCGAAAATCCGCCTAAACGAACTTTTATGTCTTTGGCTTTTTGCTGACTATCGTTAAAAAGGTCGATGGTAATTCTTCCTGTTTCACCTGCAAGTAATCGATTGTTAGCAACTGTGCTTTTGTGTAGTGTCACCTTCGGAGTCTCTATATTATTTTCAACTTTTACATAGATTGTTTCAGTTGATGAATAGGTGCTACCAGATAAAGATCGATATTCTAAGAGCAGACTTAGTGGATAAATTTTACTCTCAGCCTTTGGGGACACCTTTAGGCGTAGGGCAATATCGTCGCTAAAACCAGCATGGATCATTGAAGAGCGCACTTTTGGTACGAGTGTTTGAATTTCGAATGGATATATACTAGGATCAGTACTCACGTTCAAAGAAGCGTGTATATCTAAAGCATCCTGAAGACCTTCGTTTCTTACGGGGATGGCTAGACGTACTTCGTCTCCTGCCTTAAAGACAGGCATTTTATATTGGCTGCTGATAACAAGCTGCGGTGCATCAACAGGTGAGGCTTGAACTAATAGCGGATTAACTGCAGCAGATAATAGTGTAATGATTAGTATGACAGCTAAAGATATTGTTTGTTTCCGGGATTCCATGAAAATCCTCCTTGAGATTTAAGTTAAAATATTTCCATCACTGATGGTAATTACACGGTTTGCATGGGTAGCTATTTGCTGGTCATGGGTAACGATAATCATCGTCTGTCCATTTTCCCTGGCGATATTTAGCATTAGATTGATTACATCGTTAGTGGTTTTTGAGTCAAGGTTACCAGTGGGTTCGTCAGCGAAAATAACTGGAGCCTTTGTAACGAATGCCCTAGCTATGCCGACGCGTTGCTGTTGTCCGCCACTCATCTGCGAAGGCTTGTGGAGAACGTAGCTTTCTAGTCCGACTGCCTTTAGCATTGCAAATGCACGTTGTTCGCGAATCTTTTTAGGTACGTTGCGAAAAGTCAGTGGTAGACTGACGTTTTCAAGTGCTGTTAAAGTTGGTAATAAATTATATGATTGAAATATAAAGCCGACGTGATTTTGTCTGAAGCGAGTAAGCTGGCGCTCGTTTAATTTATGTATTGGGATTTTATGAATTTCTATAGTACCTTTAGTTGGTTTTTCTAGACCAGCCATTAGGTTAAGTAGTGTTGATTTACCAGAGCCAGAAGTCCCTAGTAAACAACAGATATCGCCTTTGTTAATGGTAAGCGAGACATCGTCAATCGCTACTACCTTTTCCTTGCCAATGCGATAGACCTTGCGAACGTTTTTTAATTCAATTGCATGCTTAAGTTGAAGTTGATTCGGTTGAAGCGGATTCGTAATACTCACCTCCTTATTGGTACTTGTGGTAATATTTAGTTTTTGCTTATATAGATTATACGTTATAATTAAACAATAAGTTTCATAACAACCAAAAATCTTCCTGTTATTTCGTATGTAGCCAAAGTTACAGGTAATACTAATGTGAAAATGGTTTCCAGGAGGATTCTGATACTATCAAGAAGACAATTAATAAGGCTACAAATAAGACCACAATATTGTACTTGTTACCTTTTGTTAGTTGGGTTATAGTGATTGTTATACTATCTTCACAACCTTATGAGAGACAAAGCTTGCAGGGTTTTCTTCAGGAGCACATTAGTGAAGAGATTGTTCAGACATACGCACCTAATGTTACTTACCAATCTATTGAGTTTGTGATTCGGAAAACAGCACATGTTATAGTGTACGCTGTTTTGGGTATAACCGCATATATAGCCTTGCATTTATTTAGTAAACGAAGAATAAACCGTGTGCTTGGGTCTATGCTAATTGTCTTTGTTATTGCGTCAGCAGATGAATTCTCCCAGTATCTAAGAACTACACGAACTGGTATGTGGGAGGATGTTGTACTAGATTTCTTGGGAGGGGTTATCGGGGTAGTAATTGTTGCTAGGAAGTCAAAACTTATCAAGTAGTAAGAATAAAACGCCATTTTGTACCTAAAAGATAAAATGGCGTTTTTTATTATTAATTGTTCAGGAAAATGCAACAATAATTGTCAATTTCAGGAGGAGATACGCGATTTATGTCGAAATAAAGTGAATAAAGGATAACTATAAATTATCGGGGGTTTAACAGTTTGGATAACAAATCTTATGCAAATAGAGATACAGAATTTAATTGCCTTTTCAGAGCGGTATATACTAATAAAAACATCATTTATTTAAAAGCGGGTAAAGCATGTGGTGTAACGTCGTTCGCAAAAGAATGTTTGACTAGGTTAAATTCAGAGACGGTTTTATATATAAATACCGTTAACAATTCTTCAATGAGCCACTTATTACTGGAGGTACTTGTAAAACATCCTTATAGAGAAACGCTTCAAAAAATAGCTGATGAAAAGCTAGGGGAAAAAAGCGCTACTCTATTAACTAGCTTTTTACAAAGCATTCCTTATGCTGGAACTGTAGTTTCGAATCTAGTTGAGAAGCCACAAGCTGTGCCAATATACACTGGTAACTACTCGTCTGCTTTAGAAGAAGCAATTATTCATTACTTTTCAAGCACCTTTAATAATCGTGTTATCATATTTATAGATGCAGCGCAAAATTTAGATGAGAATTCACATCAAATAATTGAGCGAATAGTTTCTAATAATGTTTGTATTGTCTTAATAATTACAGAGGAAGATGATAATTATATTAAAATGAAAAATTATCTTACTGGGGTAGAAGGAATTAGTAGTGCAACTATAGACTTTGATTTGCCACATGTTAAGTTAATTAAAGAGCTTGCTATTTTTTATGGTTATGAAATAGATACAGAAGAAGCAGAAATAATTGGCTCTACAGCAAAGAAAAATATCCATAGAATTGTAGAGATGATTCAGAATTATGAAAAAGAGGGCTCTTATAAGTTTAATGAGTTGGAAAAAGGAATAGTATTATTATTATACATATGTCGGTTTGGGCTTGATGAACCAACACTTTTATCTCTTATAAAGGTAAGTCCCATTTTTTCTTTAGACGATTTTGCAGAACTGTCGGAGATTATAGAAAATCTAATTGCAAAAAACATTGTTAAATTGTCAATAACAAATGGTAATTACAAAGTATTTTCGCTAGATACCTTGTTTCATCCAGAGGTTGAAAGGTGCATACAATCTTATCCTGATAAACTATTTTATTCAGAAATAATATTTCAAAAATTTTCAAAACGAACAATCAAAAATAATATTCCAATGTTACAACTATTATATGACTTGTCAATACAGTTCTCAAATGACTTAACCAAGAATTTTGCAATTCAGTTAATGAAAGCAAAACTGAAAAACGGAGAAAATATCGAGCAAGAAGTTGTGAAAAATTCTATGCTCTCTTCAGATGATGAATCAGAAAGTATAATTGCTGCAATCTACTATTGTAAAGAGAGACATTATGGAGAATCGTTGAAATGGTTGAATAACTCTATTAAAAGCCATGCTACCAATCCAGACTATCTTAATTTAAAAGCAATATTATTAAACCGTACCCGCAAACACACTGAAGCTCGAGATGCTCTCTATAGGTGTATTGAATTAGAATATGACGCTGCAAAAAAGAATATCTTGTTATCATTTTTAATAGCAAACTATATGCACTTAAACAATCTTCACGCTGTAAGAGAATTATATGATTATCATAGAGAGAATCTACATGAGACAGAGAATTTTGGCTACCTCGCTAGAAATGCTGCATCAGCATTCGTAGATAGCAATGTTATTTATCGCGCAGCTTTAGATAATTTTGAAATATATAAAGATGAATTTGGGTATTATAGTACATTAACAAACTGGGGTTATTCTATGCTATACAATGGGCAACACGAAACTTCACAAAAGCTACTTATTGAGGCCGAAAAAGGCTTGATGTCATTTGGAAAAACTAATTTGCATATTATTTATAACAATCTTGGGATTTATTATTTATTACAGAGAGACCTTAGTAATAGTTTTAAGTATTTAAATTCGGCTAAAAGCTTAGGGTTAAATAATATGCCTAAGATATTTGTTGACATAAATACAGCCTGTTTATATGTTTTATGTGACAGACCTGAAAAAGCCCTTGAGCTTATTAGAAGCATAGAACAGTCTGTTATCTCACACCCTGTTGATCGTGTGCGTCAGAAATACTATATTAACCGAATACTTGTTGAATATAGTAATGGAAATACAGATTTGAAGCAGTTATTTGATTTATGTATGAAGTATAAGGATCGATATAATCCACAAAAAACAGTAAAAAAAATAGAAACTTACAAAAAACTTATGAATGAAAACTCATCGTTTGATATAAATATGATAAACACACTCTATGATCCGTGTGGACTAGAATATTGGTATACAGATCCATTAAAAGTTCTTTCCGAACGTGTTTTGGATTAAATTATTTCTATAAAGACTCGAATAAACAATATTTAATAATAAATCTTCGTAATCAATTCCTATATGTGTTGCTGATTGCTTAATCGAGGATTGCTCTCCTAAATTACAACAAACGTTAAATTCTATAAAGTATGGAATGCCAGAATTGTTATCTACAATAAAATCAAATCTAGTATAGTCTAGCGGTTGTATCAACTCATATAATTTTTTTGAGAAATGATTTAGTTGCTTTTCAAGGGTAGAATCTTCGTTAATGGTTCTATATAAGCCTGTATCAATTTTTCGCTTCTGTTTATATGTGACCACATTTCCTTTACGCACTGAATATTCTCGAATGCTCGGGAGGAAAAATGGTGATTGAAAGTTATTCAATACTGGAGAAGTATAGTATACACCAGTTATA
Source organism: Desulfuribacillus alkaliarsenatis (assembly GCF_001730225.1). Lineage (NCBI taxonomy): Bacteria > Bacillati > Bacillota > Desulfuribacillia > Desulfuribacillales > Desulfuribacillaceae > Desulfuribacillus > Desulfuribacillus alkaliarsenatis. Next base: position 243,305 of record NZ_MIJE01000030.1, read on the forward strand.
TACTGTTCCAAGATAGCATCAAGGCTCTTATTATGTAGAAAACGTATTCTTGATTGCGCGTCGTCCCATGAATAACAGATTGAGTTTTCGTCAATAAATTTTGAAGAGGCACCGAACCTAGGTTTAACAAAATATGGGCCTTTGAAATCTGGTTGCTGCATCTTTGCTTCTATATTATATGTCTTCCATTTAGGTGTAGGGACTCCTGCATGTTTTGCTAACATTTTTGCTAGCTGCTTATCCTCGGCTATTGCCCGTATGTTAGGTGTTGCTCCAAGGTAAGGTATGTTATGATACTCTGCTACAGAAGATACAAAAACTTCAGAGTTCCGAAATGGCATTCTATTATAAAGTGAAAATATATAATCTGCATCTAGTTCCGATTGAAGCATTATAGAAGGATTATTGTAAGAAACTAGCAAAGGAAAGTTGCTTAGTAATATTTGATATACTCTATGATGGTATTCTGCATATATGCGGTCTTCTATGTCACTTGGAATAGGTTCATTTGTGTATGATGGTGCATAATGAGCTAGATAAAGCATTTTAATATTTTTCATTGTTAAACCCCCGATAATTTATAGTTATCCTTTATTGACAACTATTTTGTTTCGGGGGTGTTTAGTTGTTAGAATTTGTTTTTGTTTTGTTGAAGTTACATGTGTATAGATTTGTGTAGTGGTTATAGAACTATGCCCTAGTAGTTTTTGAATATAGCGTATATCTACATCTTCCTCTAGAAGTAGAGTAGCAAACGAATGCCGAAACATATGGGGGGTTAAATGCTTATCGACATTGGCTTGTTTTGTATATTTTCTTATTATAAAGCGAACAGACTGCTCGGAAAGTCTTTGGTAAAAGCGATTAACAAAGAAATATCCACATTGTGTAATATGCTTAGCAAAACATTGCTGGTAGTTTTTAAGAGCATTTAAAACATCAATATTACCGATTTGTACAATCCTTTCCTTTGAGCCTTTTCCAGAGATTCGAATAAGTTGGCTGTTTATATCAACATCATGTTCTTTTAGCGAGCATAGTTCAGATACCCGTACACCTGTTGCAAAAAGTAGTTCTAACACAGCAATGTCTCTTGTAACTGAATTATTTGCATGGGTAGTACCTTTTTTTTCTGAATATGATGCTGAAAGGATTTTTTGTATGGTTTCTATAGGTATTGTTTTAGGCAAAACAAAAGGTTCTTTGAATTTTACGTTGATTTTGTCAAATGGATTACTGATAATGAGCTCTTCATATTCAAGATGATTAAAGAATGCTTTTAAACAAGCGATTTTCCGTTTAATGGATTTACTTTTATAGTTTTTATGGATATGTGTGATGTATCCTGTTATTGTTTGTTTATGTATTTTTTTGTTAATTGAATCTAGATAGGTTTGGAATTGCTGTAGGTCAATGGTGTATGCCTTAATTGTTTTAGGGCTTAATTTTTTTTGGTACTGACAGTAACCAAGATAGCTGTTAATTAATTCTTTGAGATTTTCCATAGTGTGCTCCTCCATTAATTACAATGTATGTAGGTTATAGTAGTTTTTATTTTACAGTTTTTTTAAAAATATCAGTATTCAATTCGTGAAATATAGTGTAAGGAATTATGAATTTTTATTTTTGGGAAGGATTTTTATACATTTAATAGAAATAATAGGAAAAGTATTTTGGGGTGGTTTGATGAAGGCATTTCGTGATCCTGTACACAATCTTATTCGATTTGATAAAGATTCACAAATTGAAAGAATGATTCTCGATATAATAGATAGTAAAGAGTTTCAAAGACTACGTCATATTAGACAGTTAGGGTTTAGTTTTTTCACTTACCCAGGTGCTGAACATACTAGATTTGCCCATTCATTGGGTGCTACCCATTTGATGAAAAGATTTATAGAGCAAATCGAGAGAACAAAAAATAAACATGTCAATGTAACTATCGATGAAATTACTGACCAAAGAGCATTAGCACTTTGTGCTGCTATCTTACATGATATTGGTCATGGCCCTTTTTCACATGCTTTAGAAAAAATGATTACAGTTGATAAGGTGAATCATGAGAAGTGGTCAGTGCAGATAATCAAGGGAAATACGGAAGTCAATCAAATTCTAGAGAGTTACAAATCGGGATTTGCTAATGAGGTTGCCGAGGTTATTGAACGGACTCATAACAGTAGAGCTATTGTTAAGCTTTTGTCAAGCCAGCTCGATACTGATCGTATTGATTATTTGTTAAGGGATTCGATGTTAACTGGAGCTGGATATGGTACTTTTGATCTGGAATGGCTAATCCATGTTTTAAGAATCGGAAAAGTAGGAGATCATATTGAAGTAGGATTAGATTTGGAGAAAGGGCTAAATATTGCGGAAGATTTTGTTATGGCTAGATATTATATGTACCAGAATGTATATTTCCACAAGACAACCAGGTGTGCAGAACAGTTTGCTATGAAAATATTTGCGAGAGTTCAACAGTTGCGTGCTTCAGGATATTTCATAGAAATGCCATATGAGCTTGAAAAACTATTATCAGCTAAAGATTTACAGGAGGTATTGCAGCTATATCCATATTATTTAGGGTTAACAGATTTTAAAGTATGGTATTATATAGATAAGTGGTGCAATAGTGATGACTTGGTGCTGTCGGGCCTATGTAAACAGCTATTGGGACGCGACTTATATAAGGAGTTTGTTACGAAAGAAGGATTTGATTCATATAAAAGTATAATAAACTTAGCAAACCTGTATGAAAAGGAACATGGGATACCAGTAGAATACATTTTACTAGAAGATGATTCTCACAGTAGTGCTTATAAAGATAATTATATTAGTAGTAAAGCTAAGCAAGATGAAGGACAAGAGGCGGAAGCAACTGAGCAGATTTTCTTGTTTGATAAAAGTGGTGAAGCTGCTGAATTATCTCAAGTTAGTCGAATTATTAATGAGATTAGAAATAATAAAATCAGGTTTAAAAGAGTGTTTGTTCCGAAGGATTTTAGAAATCTTTACATAAAAAAATATGGTTAATAAAAATGGGAGGCGATATGTGTGTTTGATAAAACGTATAAACTACTTGCTTTCTTTTCTAAGACTGGGGTTTTGACAGGGAGAAAGAAGCTCCAGAAAATGGTACACTTGTTGCAGAGAAAGGGAGTTTCATTCGATATGGATTATGCATATCACCATTACGGGCCTTATTCTGCAGATTTACAGGCAGAGGTACAAGAATTAGTTGATCAAGATTTTCTTATAGAAGAAATGAAGGATAATACTTATCAATATTACATGACAGATAAGGGTACAGAATTTCTAGAGATATTAAAAGAAACAAAAAAAGATGCATTTTCTGTACCAAATGATCTGATGGTATTATTAATGGACGAGTCTTCACCCTTCCTGGAAGTTGTGAGCACCTACGCATATCTCCTTGATAACGGTTATACGGATGAAGACGCTATTGCAAAGTTGAAGGAACTAAAGCCAAAACTTGAGTGCCATTGGGAAGATGCCATAGCCTTTTATAAAGAGAAGTATAATTAAAGCAGAGAAAGTTTAAGTAAAACAAAATAGCATTTTAAATAATAAAAAAGTGCCTGAGACCATACTTCAGGCACTTAATTAATTAAGTCAACATCAATGCATAGGGTAGTAGAATATGCTGATGCGATACTAATATTTTCCCACTGGCAGGAATATAAAGAGCTTGATTGGGAAGTATACAACAAAAAGTAAAGGAGTTTTGCAAAATGTCACGTAAACTGATAATTATAAGTACGCTATTAATATTAAGTTTTCTTTTTGTAGCTTGTTCGGCACAACCAGAACCTACACAGGAGACAAATGAGCAAGTTGTTGCCATTGTAAATGGCAAGGAAATAAAATCAGATCCACAAATTGAACAGCATGTATTAGATAACCTGATTAGAATGGAAGTATTTCGTCAAGAGGCCGAATTTAAAGGCTACATTGTTACTGAAGAAGAGGTAAATGCAAGAATTGATAGGATGGCAAATGAATTTGGAAGTCAAAGAGACCTTGAATCGGCACTAGAAGCTAATGATATGACTATGGAAATGCTCAGAGATAGTATAGCTGATGAGATGTTAATAAATAAATATATTAGTCAGGAATTGCCACAGCCCACTGTTGCTGAGGAAGAGGTAAGGACGCTTTATGAACAATATAGAGCGATGCAGATTATAGACCAGCCTTTTGAAGATATAAGAGAGAGGCTGGAGAATGAAATTCGCCAACAAATGCTAGAACAGGAAATAGGCGTTATAATCGAAAGGTTAATGGATGAAAGTTCAATAGAAATATTAATATAGTCGACTGTTTCTAAACATAATATATTTGCAATCAGAAGCACTCCGTCTATTGTGGACTTATAATCCAAATTATACGGAGGTTTTTTTGTGTATATTCGAAGGCATTGGAAGGCCTTAGTATGAACTTTGAGGATATAAAGTTTTTTATGGCGTAAAAAGTGTATTTATGATACGTATATTCGTTGCAATAAATGTAAATGATAACGTATAATACTACATAGAGGTGATAAATATGTATCGAAGTGCTATAGAGTTGCTTCATAAATGGAGGCAAAAGAAAAATAAAAAGCCACTTATTATTAGAGGAGCTCGTCAGGTAGGAAAGACTTGGCTTATGAAGCACTTTGGTCAAACGGCCTATAAACAGATGGTCTACATTAACTTTGATAATAATCAGCAGATGAGACATCTATTTGAAACTGATATGAAAACTGATCGAATTATAACTGGATTAGAGTTATACGCGGGATATAAAATTGACCCAGAAGACACCTTAATTATATTTGATGAGATTCAGGAAGTACCGAAAGCTTTAACAGCACTAAAGTATTTTAATGAAAATGCACCTGAGTATCAGATTATCTGTGCGGGTTCTCTTTTGGGTGTAGCTCTGCATAAAGGAACTTCTTTCCCTGTTGGAAAAGTAGAGTTTCTTAATTTATATCCGTTATCATTTAGTGAGTTTATTAGAGCGATGGGGAAAGAGCAGTTTGTTGAATTGATTGAAAAAGGCGAATTTGAATTGGCTACAACATTTAAACAGGAATACATTGAGCTACTTAAATATTATTATTATGTTGGTGGCATGCCAGAGGTAGTTGCTAACTTTTCTGAGAATCAAGATTTCAACGAAGCAAGAGAAATACAAGAACGGATATTAGCTGCTTATGAGCAGGATTTCTCAAAGCACGCACCGAACGATATTGTTCCTCGGATACGTATGTTGTGGAACAGCATACCATCACAGCTTACGAAGGAAAATAAAAAGTTTATATACGGAGTAATCAAGGAAGGAGCGAGGGCCAAAGATTATGAAATGGCTATGCTTTGGTTGGCGGACTGTGGTCTTATTCACAAAATACCGAGAGTTACAGCTCCTAGAATTCCGTTAAAAGCTTACGAAGACTTAAAGGCTTTCAAACTATATATGCTGGATGTAGGGTTGTTATCTTGCATGGTTAGGTTAAACCAAACAGTATTACTTGACAGAAACGAGCTATTTGCAGAGTTCAAAGGCGCTTTGACAGAACAATATGTATTACAGCAATTAATTACAAAGCAAGGTCTGAAGACTTATTATTGGACAAATGAGAGGGGCGGTGCTGAAATTGATTTTCTAATAGATACTGGAAAATCGGTTGTCCCTATAGAAGTTAAAGCAGAAGTAAATTTGAAAGCTAAAAGTCTAAAGACTTTTTACGAAAAATTTTCTCCGTCAATATCTATCCGCACAGCAATGCTTGACTATAGGCGAGATGACTGGCTGTTAAATTTGCCGTTATGGGCAATAGAAGCTGTAGACACTCAAACGTAAAGTGTATAAAGATATTGCGCCTTCTTGACCAGAACATATGTTTGCTATATAATGATTGGTAACTAATGTGGAACGGAGGGAACGGATGAAACATATTGAACGGATGACAGAGTTAACAGGGCGTTATACGCTAGACAAATTAGTAGCACTACTACCAACATACCAAAATGCGGGAAATGCCACCGAGGTAATCTGGAGTGATGGAGAGCGCTTAATCATACACAAGAAGCTTAAATATGTGTTACATGATTTTAAGCGTAAATCTTTATATAACGTAGATTTACTTATGAAGGAGCAGCAAGTGTGCTTTGCTAGAAAGCAGATTTTACCTGTACCTATTAGTCCGCGTTGTATTCTAGTGCCAATTAAGTATAGAAAACCTATAGGTGAGAATGATGGAGCTTATGGGTACGTATCAGTGGACTGGATAGAGTCAGTAGAAGAGATTAATTCACAAGGTTTAGATTACTCGGTTATCATTCTTAAGGATAATTTAGGGGAGCTATCTACTATCACTAAATCAAGAATATTGAAGCAGTTGATAATGATTGTGCAAACCGTGGGACGACAAAGTTTTTCCAATGTCCATGCTAATGAATATTGCAGTGTATATGGCAATGCATATGATACTGTACTTGAGAATAAGCGAAATTATGGTGTGCAGGAACTAGTAATATCTATTAAATAGTTAGATTGATAAGCTGTTAAAAACCATTATTATGAAGTTTGATAAGATTTTAAATCGATGTTATAATTGTTATAACGATTTTGATTAGAGGTGGTATAATATGAATAATGCAGAGCGGAAGATAACTAAAATAGGAAATTCATTTGGCGTGACGATTCCAAATGAATTGTTGAAACAAGCTGGTTTAAAACATGGTGATGATATTCAACTAGAACTAAAAGATGGTGAGATTAAGATTTCGAAGAGTCGCATGGTTGCTTTGCCTGAAGGGATTTCAGATGACTTTTTTGATGTTTTGAATGAAACTGTATCAGACTATGATCGAACAATTAAAGGCTTAGTAAAACGATGAGATATTTGTCAGAGCAAGAGGTTATAGCGATTAACTATTTCTTGATTGAAAGATATTCATCGGGAGAGCAAAAAGGGGTAAAACAAACAGTTTTTGGCGCAGATGCTTATGTAGATGTGTTTGAAAAAGGGGCAGCCCTATTTGAATCCATAGCTAAAAATCATTGTTTTCAAAACGCTAATAAGCGAACTGCCTTTGTGGTACTATTACAATTTCTATCTTATAACGGCTATTATTTCAAAATGGATCAGCAGGCTGCCGAAAACTTTGTGGTAGATGTCGTAAATCATAAGTATGATTTCAAAGAAATAGTTAACGTCATCAAAGAAAATTCAAGGGTTAAATGAAGATATCCAGTGCTATAAGAAAAGAAGCCTTAGTTAAAGGGGGGCGCGTTGCGCCCCCCTTTAACTGTTATTGCTTGCTTTTTAGTAAAAAAATCTCTTCTTCAGTTTTAGCAATCTTTCCTAGCTGGAAATCAAGCCTACGATGGATGGCAGCAATGTCTTCTTTTGTAGCTAATTCTTCTAAGTTTCTTATTACTTGGTTTAGAATCATTTCTTGCTTATCCTCGAGATTCTTGATATCAGTTTTCATGTTTGAGATGTCTGTTTTCATGTTTGAGATATCGGTTTTCATGTTTGAGATATCGGTTTTCATGTTTGAGATGTCAGTTTTCATGTTAGAGATATCAGCTTGCATACCTGTAACAGCATTTAAAATATTTTGCAATATTTCTTCGTTCAATTATTTCACCACCTTTGTAACTATTTTCCGAGTTAGCATGTTTGTTATAACATTTTACCACATATATTAAGGTTGTTCAGCATTTTTTTACGTCGAAAACAAGAACTTATGTTCTGGCAATCCGTACTCAACCGTCAGTTTTTAAAACTCTATATTACAATTTAACTTGATTTGTCTGTATTCTTTTCGTAACGCGCGAATACAAGGGAAGTCGGCTTCTCCACTAGGAGAAAAGTTAATGAAAAACCATGAAAGCCATGAACATCATGCATATCATGCATATCATGAACATCGTGTAGAGGAGTTTCAACAGCAGTATCAAGTTCAATCTGAGAGTTATCATCAATTATTTGAGCAACTGGAAAAGGATTACAAGCCGTTGTTGCAGGGGGCGGTGTATCATTATCGCTTTGCAGGCGAGAGGGAAGATTTGTTGCAAGTGGCTCGAATCAGCTTCTTCCAAGGGTTATTGCAGTTTAATGGTGGTAGTGGGGTTTACTTTGGTCATTATATTAAGCGTAAAGTATACGGTGATTTGCGCACTTATACTCGCAGGGAGATGCGAACTAAGGAAAGGGAGCAGCTTGCAGCAGTTGATGAGAAAGGTCAATCTCTGATTGAGACGTTGTTAATGAGTGGCGACGATGATCATGACAGTGTGGAATGCAACTTAACCTGGCAATCGTTACTTGATTGTCTCTGTTTGTCTGAACAAGACCGTCAGCTTATAGAGTTGATTTATCGGATGCAGTATCGCTTTGCTGAGATTGCCCGCTTGTGGAGTATGGATGCAAGCACGATTCGTAAGCGCCATAAGCGAATATTATCTATGAATCTAGCAAGTCGTTGTCGTGCAACTGGAAATGATATAATATATAGACAATAGTAATTGAAACGAGGGGACTACTATGCTGAAGGTCATTAGAAATAGGGTTGCTATCAATCATCTAATCTATATATTAGTAGGTATTGTAGCTTTAACTATGGTTATTGGTAGTGAGGCTGCGACTGCTAAGGAGATGTCAATAGATCAACGAATGGATGTTGAATTATCTGACCTTCAGTTAGCAGCTTGGGCAGAGCCAGAGATTCGTCAGCTAATCCTGCGAGGAACGATTGGTGGGTATCCGGATGGGACGTTTCGTCCTAACAATCCGATTCGTAAGGTAGAAGCTATTGTAATGGCTGTGCGTGCCCTTGGCTTGGAGCAAGAGATGGGGCAATTTACCGACTTAAGTGACCCATATTTCTATATACTTGAAGGACAGGGATTAGATTGGGCTAAGGATTATTTGCGAACGGCTAGAAGAAATGGTTTAATTCTTAATTATGTAGAAGAACTAGATTGGTATGAGCCTGCCAACAGAGCATGGATGGCGCGCTTGATGGTACGGATGATTGGTAAGGTTGATGAGGCGAGGGACAACCAACAACGGCTATTTTTCCAGGATCGTCATCAAATACTACCTAATCAACAAGGGTACGTGCAAGTGGTACAGCGGGAACGGTTAATGTCGGGATATCCAGATAATACTTTTAGACCGAATGCGACGATGACAAGGGCTGAGTTATCCGTGTTGTTCATGAATTACTTCAACAGCTATATGACGGACTACACACTACATAAGTATAATTATGGTACGATTGAAGAATATTTGCCAGCGTCAAGGGAATTGATTGTGCGGACTAGGGAGCAAGGGCTCAAGAAATATACAGTTCACCCTAAAACATTGGTATTCTTTCTTCCAACGCAGGGTGGAGAAAGGGTAGTTCATAAGCGCAATGTAAGCAATCTACTACCTGGACAATCTATTGATTATTTGTTAGCTGGTAATGAGATAGTATATATTGAGCTTCGCAATGAAAATATGCGTAGTCAGCCAAATATTAACCGAGATTTTAATTTTGATATACGCGGAGATATTTATTATGTAGGTTTTTATAGGGAGCAGGTGCAAGCTAATAACCAAGGCCAGGGAAGTCAACTAGGCACGGTTCGTTTTGAAACGGTAACAGGGGAAAGTCAACAGTACGCGCTAGCGCAAGGCTATACAGTGACTGATATTAACGGCAATCCAAGCTCACTTAAAAAAGATGCATTATATCGAATGTATTTCTCGCAAATGGAAGATGGCGAGCAAGTAATCCATCGATTAGTAGAACAAGATGGTAGGCGAACTACATATACGGGTGAGGTGGCTATGGTCAACCCTGTCAATTCTCAGGTGATGGTTCGCCATACTCAGCAGCAGTCAGAGACTTTTCTTATTGCAGATGGGATCAGGTTGACTTTTCAAAGTGGTGAGTATGTCAGGGTGTACGCTTATGGTGATTATATTTATAATTGGGAGCGACTGCGTCCTATATCGGATGAGGGTTATTTCTCTAAGTATGATTCAGAGCGACACGAACTATATTTAACGGATCGCTGGGGGAAGGAACAGATTTACACCTTGGCTGAGAATATTCAACTGTCAATCCCGCGGGTTTCCCGACCAACGGTAGATGATATTCATGAAGATGATTACGTACGTGTTCGCTTTGATCGTTATGACCAGAACAGGAATAATAAGTATGACGAAGTAGTGCAAATACAAGTGGTAAATCAATTGATGGGAAGTATAATTACTGCTAATTCAAGTCGGATTACTTTTGTTGATGAGCATGGTATAGAAAGGATTGCGAGGGTAGCCGATAATGTTGCAGTCACAATACCTGGTAATAGGCAAAGGGCGGAAATTCGTGATTTACGTAAACATGACCGTGTACAGCTCCGATTACATCAGGGAAAAGTAGATCAAGTAACTGTTTTTCAGCGAAATGTACAAGAGGGCGTTGTGTTCGACTTGCGTGTAATTGATACGGGAGAAACGATATTAATTCTAGGAGACCACCCATATAACCAACAGGTATATCTAGTAACTCCTGATACACGGGTGCAATGGCAGCGCTTTGATAATATATCATTACGGGAAATCTACACGGGCCAACAAGTAAGAGTTTGGTACGACGGGGATGAAGCGACCCATATTGAGCTTGTTGACAGTGGAACAGTCAAGGGGCAAGTGATAGATTACGCATATCAATCGCTGTGGCTACAGGGGACGCAGACTCCGAGGGTGCGCTTTATGACGACGGACAAATTCTCGGATTCAGATTTGAGGGGATATATGGGGCAAATTGTCGAACTGCAATTCCAGGATAGTAGGGTGACAAATATTCGTATATTACCAGAGGATGCTAGGGAGTATACCCTTATTAGTGTGAGTTTAGATGAGTTGAGTATAAGGGTACGCGCTGATGATGGTAAGCAATTTGTATATTGGTTGCCTGAAGAAACGATGCTTATAGATGGTTATCGTCAATCCGTCGAAAAGCTAGAAGGTTTATATAGGCTCAGAAGTAAAGTTGAAGTCGAAGTGGTTAATGGAATGGTGGTATCGATAAAAAATGGCTCGTAAACTGCAAGGTATATCCTATAGCAAACTTCGAAAAGAAGTCGTATTCAAATTGTTGACAGTGGTTGTAGTGGCTTTTGCTATGCTTGGGGTAATGGGTGCACTAGCTACAGGTGCACAAACATCAAATGTCCTCGCCAATGCACAGCGGAGCTTTGACTCAGAGATACGGCCCAATGCTGAAAATGTGGTGCGAGTGTTTCTGGACGGTGCTGAGCTTAGCTTTGACGTGCCGCCAGTTATTGTAGAAGGACGGACTTTGGTGCCGATGCGGGCTATTTTTGAAGCCTTTGGCGCTGAAGTCGACTGGAAGCATGAAACACAGACAGCTACAGCCACCAAAGGTGGTCGAGAGGTTGTAATTACGCGCTATCTCAACACAGCATGGGTTGATGGTGTAGAAACACACTTAGATGTAGCGGCACGAACGGTGGACAATCGGATGATGGTGCCGTTACGATTTGTATCAGAAACCTTAGGGATGCAGGTGCAATGGACAGAACGGGAGCAACGAATTGATTTGTTCACAGCTTCGAGTATTGATGCCAGACTTTCATTCGGACTCCAACCGCCACAGCCGATTTATTTTCAATCGAGAAATACGTTCGTGGATATGGTGCCAACTATCTATTATAACCTGGTATTAAGCTTTGATAATCCAAACTCCTGGTCGAACAGGCCGCTGACAATTCGCACAATTGTCTGGAAGCCTAACGGTTCAATGTTAATGGATTATGTGGGTAATCCGATAGAGATTTCCAGCGGTGCAAGGGAATTTCGTCATTACGGCCGTATTCAATATCCAGGGTCTGAACGCAATCAGCCTGGGGTAGCTAATCCAGTACACTGGGATTTAGGCGAATATAGGGTTGAGGTATGGTTAGATGGAGAACGGACTGCAGCTAATACTTTTACGGTCGTACCTGCAATTAATGACCAGGGAAATACGTCAGCTAATATGTTTAACAGTGGCTTAGTAGCTAGGCAGGCTGATAGATTTTATGTGGTTGGGGCAAACGGTAGCTTGTATAAAGGGGAAGTTGGACGAACGGAAGTAGAACAATTGACTACTGATCGGGCGAACTATATTAACGTACAAGGGCAATGGATTTATTTCATTAACCTTTCGAAGGATCAAGTAATAAGTCGCATTCGCTTTGACGGTAGAAATGATACTAATGCAAGCAACCCACATCTAATCCGTCGTGGGGAGGCAGAGACGATATCCCATGATGCAGCGGAGCAATTGCTGTTAATAGATGACTGGTTATATTATGTGAATCTATCTGACGACAGAAAGCTGTACCGAATAAGGACGGATGGGTCAGAGAGTCAGCTAGTGCTAAACGATTCAATACTTCAATACTACATTCATACTAATCCGTTCACGCAGGCGAATGAGATTGTATATATAAAGTATGAAGATACCTATAGATATTACATAACACCAGAGGAGCAGCGCAGAAGACAAACAGAGGATATACAACCGTGGGAACGAAGGGAGCATAATGTAGGAATTGGCTCGTTGTACGTGGCAGATTTGAAAACAGATATAGCAGACATGTCAACGAATGAGAGTAAAAAGCTGTACAATGGTATGGTCACGGGTATGATTGTAGAAGGAACGTACGTATACTTCCTTAAGCCAATTGACAATGGCTGGAATCGACGGGTTTCAGGTAGGGTAGCAGGGAACTTATATAGGATGGAGTTATCAGATACTGGATCTCAAAAATCTAATGTGGATTCAAATATTTATAAGCCAGAGGCAGTTGCGATATTGGGAGATAAACAGGTGACGAACTTTTACGTAGATGCTGACATGCTAGTTGTTCAGGACGATCTTAATCGTGGTAGAGTGTGGCATGTCTACACGCCAGACGGTGAATATGTCAGAGAAATTCAGACAAATATTACACAACAAGCTGTAGATACAATAGGGGAGTCGTTCTATCAGAATCGCTCAACATTTCCTGTCACTTATATGAACCGCATGGATCGCTGGATGTACTACTACGTAGGTGATAAAGATGACAAAATATCAGATAATATGCCATTACGTACTGATGAGCGCTTGATTATAGTAAGATAGCAGAAAAAATCCTGGGAGACTACTCTCAGGATTTTTTGTAAAGCACTAACCAAGTTTGAAGTAGCAAAGTGATAGCAAATAGTACTGCCAAGCCCCAACCAGCGAAGGTGGTTAGTGTAATCATGTCTAAACTGGAGTTGGTTGATACTTGATTACCGTTAGGTATTTCAGAATTAGATGTGTTAGCGTAGTTATCTGTGTTTCCATAGTCTCCAGTATTATCAATCCTTGCTTGCGTGTCGATGTCACTATTAGTATTTGGTTGTGTATCAGTGTCATTGCCATGAATAGAGTTGCTATTGGAATTACTGTCAGTATTACTATTAGAGATACTGCTGGAGTTGGAAGCAGTATTGTTGGAATTATTATTAGAATTTGAAACGACAGTATTATTAGATACAGTATTGTTAGAAGCTGTATTATTAGCAATATTGATGCCAACAAATTGCGAGAATGATTGTTTTAGATTATTAGCACTACTATTCGTGTCGGTATCGAATTCTACCAATATCTCAACAGGATGATTTCTGGTATTAGCATTAGCTGTTGGGAACATCGTATAGCTTAATGTTTTCGATTCTCCTGGACTTAGAACAGGGATGCTTTGGATTGGTGTTGATTTTGGTAGGATTACTGTTCCACCATCAACACTTACTCGTATGTTTCTTGCAGCTAATGTACTTGTGTTAGACACTGTGAAGCTGATTGTAAAGTCTTGATTTGCACGTATTTCTGCTGTCGGATGCTGAATATTAGTAATATTTAATTGGGCTTGACTCTCTGAAACCGTCCGCCTTACTACTGGTAGGAAAGCTTGGTATGTGCGACTGTATTGCTGATTGAATTCATCTCTGTATTCGAAGGTTACATCTAAAGTATATATCCCACTAGAAAGTGTAGGAATCGTAGTAATATCAAAAAATACACTATCGTTATAATGGTTAGGTTTTAGCTCAGATAACTTAAAAGTATCCTTAATTGGCCCCTTCATATATATGGCGTGGGGTGAAAAACCATGTAGTCGTACCGTTATATCTTTGGCAGCCATTCCACCAGTATTGTGCAAGTCTAAAAAAATGCGACTAGTCTCTCCAGAGAAGAGGTTTTGCTGGGGAACGATTGTATTATGCAAGCGGATAATTGGGGGCTCCGCTTTATTGTCATTTATATTGTCGTTTGCTTGGTTGGCTTCGGCAAGTTGGGGTGCCAGGAAAACTAATGATATTATGAGCAAAAACGGTAATATGATTACTAGCTTGAATCTCATTTGCGAACCTCCTCAATCTTAAAAGTATTGCCACAACTATTAATGTAATTGCTTGCTGCGAGTATATACTAATAGTATATACAAAATACCCACACTGCTCAGGTGTGGGTTGTTGTTAATAGAGGTATTATTATGAATTTATGGTTATAGAAGTAAAAAATCGCACTTATATAGTGCTATTTATCTTTGTATTTGTTTTTAATTGCTACGAACTTATCAAAGTTATCGATAAAGACTTGTGTCATATGTGGGTCAAAATGTTGGCCCTTTTCTTCTTTAAATAGATTAAGGACACGGTCGAGCTCCCAAGCTGGCTTATAGCATCTATCGCTGGCCAGTGCGTCAAATACATCAGCAATTGCGCTTATTCGTCCATATGGGTGAATTTCTTCTTCTTTCAGGCCACATGGGTAGCCGCGGCCGTTCCATTTCTCATGGTGCTGGTGGGCAATTATGGCGGATGCTTTTAGAATTCTGCGATTCGAGTTAACTAATAATTGATATCCAACCGTTGTATGGGATTTCATTTCATCAAATTCTTCATCTGTAAGTTTACCAGGTTTTTTGAGGATGGAGTCTGGGATTGCTACTTTTCCAATATCGTGCATTGGAGATGCTAGTTTAATCAACTCAGCTTCTTCTTTAGGCATACCAGATAATTCTGCTAGGAGCTTCGATATTTCAGCCACGCGCTTAACATGATAGCCTGTTTCCTTAGAACGGCTTTCTCCAATTTCAGCCATCAGGAAGATGATCTCTTTTTGTGTCTTTTCAATTTCTTCATTTAATATAACGTTTACTAGTGATTTCTCAGAATAGGACGCGGCCATCATTAGTTGGTCAATATCCGTTTGGGAAAATACTTCTGCTTCGGTCATTTTGTTGACTGCTTGGTACGCGCCTAAGACGTCACCTTCATTATCAAATAAAGGGATAGCGAGCATTGCCTTAGAGCGATAACCAGTTTTCTTATCGACTTCACGATTGAAGTTAGGGTCAGTGTAAGCGTCGTCAGTAAAATAAGGTTTTTCAGTCTTAACTACGTAGCCAACAACACCTGTGTCTGCAGGGATGCGAATTTCTTTAATACCGTGGGCAACGCGGGTCCATAATTCATTCTTGTCATGGTCAAGTATCCATAGCGTGCAACGGTCTGCAACTATTAGGTCTCTACCTAAATCGGCCATTAGCTGTAGAAGATTATCGAGCTTTGACTCGTTGGCGATTTTTCCAGCGTAGGTGAAAATTAGTCGTAGCTTTTCGTCAGATGTTAATTCTTTACGATATGTATGTATATTAAGATTTCTTTCAATGTCATGATCTAGCATATGGTCTCCTCCTATTCTAGTATTAAAATATATTATATTGAATCTACCGTTCTGATTCTTCTAAATTGAAAAATACTACTTTAATACCTATCATAATAGTATAGATATGCTATAATCACAATAAAAGATATCAGAAATTTTTGAATATTCATTTTAAACAATTTGCAAGAAAGGACGAATGGTATGGGTACTATGAAAAATAAATTTATGGTTATTTTGTTTGTTGTTTCACTCCTGCTATTTGGTTTGCATATTCAAACTTTGGCCCAGGAACAGGCAAACGAGAACGTAGATGAAGGCTTTACAGAGGCTCCGTTTTTAATAGGCTCTGGAGATTTTGAGTATTTAAACGGAATCTATTATGAAGCTGAATTCCGCTTTCCATATGGGGTTACATATAATCCTCATACAGATATGATGTTGATAGCAGATTTACAGAATCATAGAATTAGACAAATGAATATGGAGACTTTTGAAGTTACTACACTAGCAGGGACTACTGAGCAAGTTGATAGATTTGGTTTTCCAGCAGGGGGGCATGTTGATGGAGATGCTGATGAAGCGATGTTTAATCGTCCACGCGGGCTGGCAGTTGCTCCTAATGGTGCGATTTATGTAGCGGATACGGGCAACCATTCGATTCGTCAGATTTACGATGGACAGGTCTATACGGTAGCTGGTAGTGGTCTGCGTGGTCATAAAGATGATGTGGGGCTTGAGGCGGAGTTCTGGAATCCGACAGATATTGTAATAGATTCCCAGGGGAATTTACTTGTTAGTGATACGCTAAATCATGTGATACGTAAAATTAATCAAGAGGGAAATGTTACGACTTATGCGGGTGAGCCAGGTAACACTAAGCTTTTGTTTGAACCGAATGGTTTAGCAATTGATGACAATGATTTGTTATATGTAGCAGATAGCGCGAATCAGCAAATAAAGGTGATTGATAAGGATGGTAGTATACGAGTACTTGCTGGAATGCCTGGGGAATTAGATCAAGATACAGGATATTGGCTTGGTGAATATGTAAATGGTCGTTCGGAGGATGCTAGATTTAATTTTCCAAGGGGTGTTGCTTTAAGTCCTGATGGATTTGTGTTTGTTGCCGATTCATGGACTCATACGATACGAGCCATATCGCCAAGTGGTCGTGTTTACACTGTGGCAGGGACTGGTGTGAGCGGCTTCGACTGGGATGAACAATTTATTACTGAATTTGATGGCCCAAGTGGGATTACATATGCGTTAGGATATTTGTTTGTTACGGATTATTGGAATAACCGTGTGGTAGCAATTCCTGTCATGAGAGAATTTTTAAGACCAATTATAGATTTTACTAACACTGATTCAGCAGTTCCTGTCTATATAGATGGCACAGAAATCAATTTTCCAGACGTGGAGCCTTTTATTGATAATGATCGGGTCCGAGTTCCACTGAGGTTTGTTGTTGAAGAGTGGGGTGCTGGGGTTAGCTGGGATGAGGATAACCGTAGTGTTATTGTAACAGTCGGTGGCCAAGAGTTTATTTTGTCGGAAGCAGATGGAGACTTCTTTATCCGTGACGATCGTTCTATCGTACAGTTGCGGACTCTTGTCGATAAGCTAGGCTTTTATATCGAATGGCGTGAAGACCATCGTGCGGTGGTAATTGAGACGTTTACGTATTAGTGGAGACGTTGCGTATTAGAGAGGAGAAGATACATGTATTCAGTCAACATTAGATTCTGGGGAGTTCGAGGATCAAAGCCTACCCCAGGTCGCCAAACAATGGGTTTTGGTGGTAATACGTCCTGTGTTCAGGTGCAAATCGGAGAACGCATATTACTGTTTGATGGAGGAACGGGGCTAGCTGAGTTTGGTAATCATATGCTAAAAAAGCAGCAGCTAAACGCTTCTAATGGAGTATTGCCTAAGATTGAAGCAGATATATTTTTCTCCCATTTACATTGGGATCATATACAGGGTCTACCGTTCTTTGTGCCGATGTATGTACCTGGTAATATATTTCATTTGTACGGAGAGAACAAAGAAAATTTAAACTTTCAAGAGGTTATAGAAATGCAGATGAAGCCACCACATTTTCCTATTACTATGAAGATGATGAAGGCTAGCTATCACTTCCATGAGGTATCCTCAGGAGAAACGATAGATATTGGGGATGGAATAAAGATTACTAGTTTTGCAGTAAAGCATCCTAACGACTGTCTGGCTTACCGAGTAAACTACGAAGGTGTCAACATAGTCTATTGTACAGATACTGAACCAATGGAGGGAGCTCAGGAAGAACAGTTTTTGTCTTTTGTGAACGGTGCTGATGTGCTAATCTATGACACACATTATACTAATCAGGAATATTTAGGGACTAATGATGATCCGCCTAAAAAAGGTTGGGGTCACTCAACGTGGCAAGAAGGCGTGCGCATTTGCCGCAACGCAGGTATATATCAATTCGTGATGTTCCATCATAAGGAGAATCGTTCTGACCAAGAAATGCAGCAGTTAGAAAGCCAGGTGCAGGAAATATTCCCTCGTACCGCTGCAGCACGTGAAGGCATGGTTATCAAAGTTGGAGGAGATAATCTTGAAAAAGTGGTCATTAATTATCCATAGTGTAGTTTTTCTGATATTTGCTATATTTTTACTTCTTAATACATTTGTAGTTTTTGATAATAACTTACAGGATCGCCTTTATCAAAAGCCTACTAGTACTGATCCTCGTATTGTTATTATTGCTATTGATGACGTGAGCTTGGAAATGTTCGGACGCTGGCCATGGCCGCGGGATTATCACGGTGAGCTAATCCGCATACTTAATGAAGCTGATCCAGCAGTTGTAGGCTTTGACATAATTTTCTCCGAGCCTTCTCAGGAGGCTCTTGATGATGAATATATGCTAATGACATTTGCTAAGATGGATCAGTTGATTTTACCTGTCTACGGTGTGTTTGATCGCATTGCAAGTCGCGGCATGCTAGAGACACAGCTAATAGTAGAGCCCTTCCCAGAGCTTAATAGAGTTACTGAAACGGCACATATCAATACCATAACTGATGAGGATGGCTTTGTAAGACATGCTTTATTACAATTTCGCTATGGTGATCAGGTTGTCGATAGCTTTGCTTGGCGAGTTTATGAGATGTATATGCAACGCATGGGTATAGAGCCAGTTGAAATAGATTCAGTACCAGTAGACCGTTGGCACCGTACATATATTAAGTATAGTGGTGAGCCCTTTGATATGGAAGCTATTCCATACTCTGCTGTGTTGACAGGTGAGGTTCCTGCTGAATATTTTCGAGATCGGATTGTATTAGTTGGTCCATATACCGTTGGGATGGCTGATGATTATTATTTCACGCCAATTGTTCCCCAGGAGGCTATGTTTGGTATTGAGATACACGCAAACATAATCCAGCATTTATTAGAGGGCGAATTTAAGGCGAATGTTCCATTGGTGTATGAGCTACTAATAATGCTTATCTTAGGTGTTTTAGGATTCATACTATTTTATAAATTCCGACCAGGAGTAAGTATTGTCATAATCGTATTTATGATTATGGGTTATATATTTGCTGCAAACTTCGCTTTTGCAAAAGGCTGGGTGGTGACTCTACTCTATCCGATTGGTTTTATTATGATGCAATATGTATTTGCACTAGGACATCAGTTTGTTGCTGAGCAGCTTGAGAAAAAACGTATTACAGATGTATTTGGAAAATATGTTGCACCGCAGATTGTTGGTAAGGTACTAGAAGAAGGAGAGGCAGGATTGCAGCTTGGTGGAACGAAGCGTGATATTAGTGTCTTATTTGTAGATATCCGAGGCTTTACACCGTTGTCGGAGGCAGCGAAGCCTGAAGAGGTTGTAGCGATTCTGAATGAATATTTAACACTGTGTGCCCAAGCGGTGTTTGATTATGGTGGTACCCTAGATAAATTTATTGGCGATGCGACAATGGCAATCTATAATGCACCGTTCGACTTGGAGAGGCATCAATTGCGAGCTGTGCAAACAGCCTGGGCAATGGCCCAAGGAGCAATCCCATTGCAGGAGCGTTTAGAAAAACAGTATGGCAAAACCGTGCGATTTGGAGTCGGTATCCACTGTGGCCCAGCTATTATAGGAAATATCGGTGCTAGCTTCCGTATGGACTATACCGCAATAGGAGATACGGTTAACACAGCAGCACGTATAGAGAGTAATACTAAGCCTGGGCAGCTATTAATTAGTCAAGCAGTTTACGAACATGTAAAAGACGATGTTGAAGTAACCGACCTCGGAATGCTTCAAGTTAAGGGTAAAGCTCAAGGAATTCAAGTATATCAGGTGGAAAATGTTAAAAATATGGATAAACCAGTGTTGTCTTAAAATCTATCAAATGGTCTATGGAGGTGAATGATTTGCGCATACTAAATAGCACACAAATAAGGAAAAGAAAAGGATTACGGTTATTAGGAACGATTATTTTATGCCTTAGCTTGCTCTTGCCTATAGGAGGCATTACAGAGGCATCAGTAACGAACGCACGGGTAATTAGTATCGATGGAGATGTACAGGTAATGCGTGGAGGTGGGGATAAGCCCTTTAGTGCTTTTGTTAACATGCGTTTAATGGAAGGTGATCGAATTATTACTGGTCGGGGCGCCAGTGCACGAGTAGAGATAGATAATGAGCGAACTATTACTCTATCAGAAAATACGAGAATATATCTATCGGAGCTACGAGGCGTTAGTGACACACAACAAAGCTCGATTGCTTTGCAGGCTGGCGGTGTTGCCAGTAGTGTAAAGAGTGCTGTTACAAGCTCATCACGCTTTGAGATTCGCACGCCTACAGCAGTAATGGGTGTTCGTGGTACGGAGTTCTTTACAAGCTATAGGGATGGAGAGGTTGATGTTCGTGTTGTTACTGGGTCAGTTAATGTTGCTGCTAGCTTATCTGGGGGAACACCTACACCACCAGCAAGACCTCCTGTTGTAGCACTACCACCAGTTCTTAACCCAGAGATTGCAGGTGGAGACGTTATTTCTCCACCGGTGGCACCACCAAGACCGATTAGACCTCCTGCACCACCGCCACCTCATCCAGAACCCGGAGCACCTGATGGAACTGGAATGCCAGAAAGAACTGTAAGTTTTGTAGTCGAAGCCATGCAACAGGTTAGGTTTACTGAACATACTCCACCTGAGCAGTTATTGGCACCGCCAGAACCATTCGATCTTGTTGGTTTGGATGTAATATTTATTGATCGCGTAGCTGAGATTGCTACAGAGACACCTGAGGTTATACCAGAGGGGATTCGTCAAGTAATTCCAGAGGCTCGTCAGCAGGCTGAAGAGCGCGCTCAACAACAAGCACAGCGCCAGGATATCGCTCCCGATGAATTAGCGGAGTTGCTAAGGACAAGAGAACAGCAGGCTGAGCTGCTGAATCAAAGGATGGTAGCGCCACGTAGTCCATCAACTGTGGCACCGCCACCACCACCAGCGCCGCCGTCACCGACACCAGCACCGACGCCAGATTCTGATCCTGGAGATAGTGGTGGAGGCGGTGGAGAGATTACGCAGCCAACTCAACCAAGCGCGTCAATTAATATTATAAGTGTTGAACCAAGTACAGGTATAATACCTGGTATAGAAACAACATTCAGTGTCCAGTTGAGCTACCAATTCTCTGGCATTAATCAAGGCATTGTTTATTTAGGATTTAATGATGTAGAAGAAGATAGTTACAGATTAGTATCTGATCAAATT
Organism: Desulfuribacillus alkaliarsenatis; assembly: GCF_001730225.1. Lineage (NCBI taxonomy): Bacteria > Bacillati > Bacillota > Desulfuribacillia > Desulfuribacillales > Desulfuribacillaceae > Desulfuribacillus > Desulfuribacillus alkaliarsenatis. Next base: position 264,859 of record NZ_MIJE01000030.1, read on the forward strand.
GTGACCTCCAATTCGGGTACAATTACTCTTACAGGTGATGCGATAGTTCGTAATTGGGGTGAGACACCATTTAAAGCTTACGCTAACATTTCAGAGTATCCACATCCAGATACATGGTCACCTTTATGGGACGCTACCTATGATTTGCATGTTTCACAGATAGTTACTGGATTTCACACTAGAATTAATCAACAATTTATATTGCCAGATGTTTCGTTTCCAATTATTATTTCAGATGCGTATTTAGATGGAAATATCTTAGACGATTCCTATGAAGTGGAGATCTTTAGTAATAATGACGAAGTTGTTTTTTCAGATTATGTGGAATTTATAGATGGTCAGGCTACTGTAGACGTTACCCTAACATCAATTGGTGAGCACCAACTAACTGTATATATAATAGCTTTAGATATGACTGAACCAACAGAACTTAATATTAATGTTAATGGTTTTTCATCATTATTTGCTGGTGGCAACGGGGAAGTTGAGGACCCGTATAGGATAGCAAATCCTTATCAGTTAAATATGATGCGTTATGGGCTAGATAAGCATTACAGACTAGTCGATGATATTGATTTAATAGATTTTGGAGAAGAATATGATGATGGTAGAGGCTGGGTGCCAATTGGTGATTCAGTAGAACAATTTACTGGTACTTTAGATGGAAACACTTTTACAATTAGTAATTTATTCATTAATCGTCCTGTCACTGATTTCGTTGGTTTGTTTGGTGTTGTTGGAATTAATGGGCATTTAAACTCTGTAGCACTTAATGATTTAGTTGTAACTGGTGATAGTTATGTAGGAGGTATAGCTGGAAAATCAAAAGGAAGTATAAATAACAGCTATGCTTCTGGATATGTAGTAGGTAGCAACTTCAATACAGGTGGATTAGTTGGTAAAAATTATGGTGGAAGCATCGGGAATTCTTATTCTGCAGGTAGTGTAATTGGTCATCAAATGGTCGGAGGACTTGTAGGTTATAACGAAGCTCGCTATGAGCCACAAATGGTTTATGCATCAATAGCGTATAGCTATTCAACATCTGAGGTAACAGGCTATAGATGGGTAGGCGGGTTAACGGGTTCTATTAACTATGCTTCTATTACAGATTCCTTTGCCCTAAACCCAAGTCTGACTAAAACAAGTGGCAATTGGGATTTCGGGCGTATTACAGGTCTTATTGGTCATGATAGTGACTTAGCTAATAACTATGCCAGATATGATATGGTAGAGCCTTTTACTGATGCCTTCGAAAATAAAACACCTATTGGCAAAGATGGAGGTAATCTATTATCATGGAGTATGGTAAACGGTGAATTGATACCGCATCCAAGTATTAATACTACATCTACAATTTATGACGTTGATGTAGTTATTGAAATAGAAATACATGTGCGTTTTGGAACTTTTAGCGAAGAAGCTACTACTACTTCAAGTTGGGTTGTTGACACCACCGAATCAAGTCTAGCATTATATAGTGTAACAAAGAATAGCGACACCAATGTAACGCTTTCATTCAATGGAACAATATCAACGGGTGAGACGATTACAATTCAGGCATTAGCTCAAGCATTTTCAGGTGAGTTTGATAGTAATGAATTAGAGATTGTTGTAGTAGAGGTACCAGAAGTTCCTCTTAATCTAGATGGTGTAGGAATTGATATAATTAATGATGTTATTACTGGAACAACATCTAATATGGAGTACAGCTTTGATTCTACAACTGGATTAGATGGTACATGGTCTGACTGTACAGATGGTGAAACAAACGTAACCTTCTCTCATGGATTAGTATTTGTTCGACAGAAAGATAACCATAGTAATTTTAGACATTTAACAACTATAGCACAACCAGCAGGACCGCCAACAATAGGCTCTACAAATCAGACATCAATTGTGGTGAATGACGGTTCTATAATAGGTGTTGATGATACTATGGAGTATAAGCTTCAAGCGGATTCGACATGGACGGTAGTTCCAGCAGAAGCTATAGAAGTATCAGGACTTGTGCCTGGAAACTATGAAGTGCGAGTAGCTGCTACAGAATTAGTATTACCATCGCAAGTTGCAGTTGTAACAATTGCATCTCCTACAACCGATTTGTTTGGACCTATTAACCTTACTGGAGGAGCAGAGGGTATAAATGCTTATATAACAATAACATCATTAAGCGGAGGTACTTTAACTATAACATTTAATGAATCTGGTACGCACGGTGATCTCCAACAAGTATCAATGGTTAATGAAGGTACTGAAGAACTAAGCGTTAGAACTGAATCTAATTTACTGATAATTGATTTAGGTGGAGTACCGCGTACAACTGAAGCTATAGTGGCTGCTATAGATGGTATGCAAACACAGTTTACAGCAGTAGTTGAAAATAACTCTGAGGGAGCTTCATGGATTCCATTTCCACAATAAAAATATGGTTCCACATAATAATTAGAATTTCTAGATACTTTAGTTATAAGGTTTAACTCTTGTTAATAAGAAGTACCTTGGGGTGTCGGAAACTACTTTTTTAGTAGTTTGCGACACCCCTTTTTTCTATGCTTTCCTCCACATACTACCCAGCAAAACTAAGGTACTGTTGTGAGGTTATAGAAATATTCCAATCTTATCTTACATTTGCTAAGACTTCTTTAAGGAGAGACTATATGAAGATAGTAATATAGCCTATGTTAACGGAGAAGCAAGAGAGCTAGATGTACCTGCGACTATAGTTGAAGACCGTATGATGTTGCCACTACGTTTTATAAGCGAGAACTTAGAGGTAAAAGTAGATTGGGATTCAATATTAAGAGCAGTAATTTTAGAAGAGAGCTAAAAATTATTGGTGGTGATTAGTATGAGTTTTAGATTGCCTTTTATGATAATCTCTTTATTATTAGTAAGTATGCTGCTTGTAAGCAGTGCTTATGCCAACGATACACCTCGCCGAGCCATAGTTAATTCTCTTGAGGGTTCAGTTATGATTCAAGAGGCAGGAAGAAACACATCTTTACCTGCTCGAGTAGGTAGAGAATTAAAGGATAGCGACAGGATAATAACTGGTAATAACGGTCAAGCAGAAATAGTATTTGAGGATAAAACAGTCATTCGAATTTCGCCTGATACCAGAGTCACCCTAGAAAGCCTATATCGTAATGGTTCTGACAGAGCCGACACCACAGTCCATTCTGGATGCCGTATGCGGCACCAATAGCTAATTAAAAGCTTTATCATAAAACTAGCAGAAGACGAAGTAGGAAATATATACCTTAGCAAAGAAAGTGAGATATGATATTATAATCCTGTCTTTGACACTTGATGAATACAAAAAGCCTGTAGAACCTTGATACTAAAGGGTCTGCAGGCTTTAATGTTTGCCGAAAAAGTGAGTAATGTTTTTATTTTTTTGTATCTTTAAAAATTTTTTTCATCTTACTTGTAGTAATAATCTGATAGTCAGTGCGAAAGCTAAATGCTTCATGTAAAGCATCAGTAAAATCAGTTCTGGTATATAAGGGTTCATAACCTTCACCCTTAATCACCT